>JBFWWQ010000150.1:0-8016 GCA_050246095.1 Pseudorhodoplanes sp. | reverse complement strand
TTATTAGATCGCATTTTCTTGATGCGAACCGGTACCCACTTCGCTCGAAAATGCTCTTAGAACACCACCACCGAGCGGATCGACTGGCCCGCGTGCATCAGGTCGAAGCCCTTGTTGATGTCCTGCAGCGGCAAGGTGTGCGTGATCATGGGGTCGATGGCGATCTTGCCCTCCATGTACCAGTCCACGATTTTCGGCACGTCGGTGCGCCCCCTGGCGCCGCCGAAGGCGGTGCCCTTCCAGGTGCGGCCGGTGACGAGCTGGAACGGGCGGGTGGCGATTTCCTGGCCGGCGCCGGCGACGCCGATGATCACGCTCATGCCCCAGCCGCGATGGCAGGCCTCCAGCGCCTGGCGCATGACCGTGACGTTGCCGGTGCAGTCGAAGGTGTAGTCGGCGCCGCCGATCTGGTCGGCGCCCTTCTTGGTCATGTTGACGAGATGCGGCACGAGATCGGCGCTGACTTCCTTCGGATTGACGAAATGCGTCATGCCGAAGCGCTCCCCCCAGGCCTTCTTGTCGTTGTTGAGATCGACACCGATGATCATGTCCGCGCCGACCAGCCGCAGGCCCTGGATCACGTTCAACCCGATGCCGCCGAGCCCGAACACGATCGCCTTGGCGCCGGGTTCGACTTTGGCGGTGTTGATCACCGCGCCGATCCCGGTGGTGACGCCGCAGCCGATGTAGCAGATCTTGTCGAACGGCGCGTCCGGCCGCACCTTGGCGAGCGCGATTTCCGGCAGCACGGTGAAATTGGCGAAGGTCGAGCAGCCCATGTAATGGTGCAGCTTCCTGCCGCCGCGCGAGAAGCGCGAGGTGCCGTCCGGCATCACGCCCTGTCCCTGGGTGGCGCGGATCGCGGTGCAGAGATTGGTCTTCTGCGACAGGCATGACGGGCATTGCCGGCATTCCGGCGTGTAGAGCGGAATGACGTGGTCGCCCTTGGCGAGCGAGGTGACGCCGGGCCCGGTCTCGACGACGAAGCCTGCGCCCTCGTGGCCGAGAATGGCGGGAAACAGGCCTTCCGGGTCGGCGCCCGACAGCGTGAACTCATCGGTGTGGCAGATGCCCGTCGCCTTGATCTCGACCAGCACCTCGCCGGCCTTGGGTCCTTCGAGCTGGACCGTCTCGATCTCCAGCGGCTTGCCCGCCGCCACCGCCACCGCCGCACGCACGTCCATAGGTTCGTCTCCGCAAAAGAGGGGTGTCCGCGCGCCGGTCCGGTTATCTCTTCCGGTAGACCAGCAGCGTCTTGAATTCGCCGACGCGCTCCACCGGCTTCTGCTTTTCCCATTCGGCGACGACCGGCTTCGCTTTCTCGAAGCCGATCGAGCGCGTGTAGAACAGGATATGCCCGCCGGACCTGGTCTTGTCGGTGAACAGGTCGAGCACGCCGCGGTCGGTCATCCCGCCATATTCCGCGCTCGCCGTGTTGGGAAAGAAGAACTCGCACAGATGCACCATCGTGACGATGTCGAAGTCGGGCAGAAGCCGCGCATTGGTGAGATAGATGTCGCCGAAATAGGCGAGGTAGGATTTGGCGACGCCGGAATTCTCGGCCACGAGATCGATATAGGCCTGGTATTCCTCCTTCGACGCGGTGATCGCGACCACCGCGTTGTTCGAGTTGCTGCGCGCCTGTTCGATGCCGACGACGTGATGCGTGCCGGTGCCGAAATGGTAGATCAGCTTGTTCTTGAGGCCCTGTTCGGCGATCCATTCGTTGACATGCACGTCGCAGGGACAGATGTCCTCGTGCAGGTCCCATTTGTCGGTCCAGTAATTCATCTTGAGCATGGGTTTCCTCGGGTATCAGGCGGGAACGGCGGACGCCGCCGCGGCCGGCCGGCAGGGTGGGGCGTCGGCGCGCGCCATCTCGATGACCTTGCCGTGCAGATCGCGCAAAGTGCCGCGCCGGTCAATGGTGAGAATGATCGCCTGCGGCATCTGCGTCACCAGCATGGCGTAGAGTTCGTGGCCGACGGCGTCCGACAGGGCGGCGACCGGCTCGTCGAACATCAGCACGTCGGGCCGGCGCAAAAGGACGCGCGCCACCGCCATGCGCTGCTGCTCGCCGCCGGACAGCAGCACGCTCCAGTCGGCTTCCTCGTCGAGCCGTTCGGCCAGATGCGCAAGGCCGGTGGCGGCCAAGGCCTCGCGCAGGGCCGCGTCGGCGACCTGCGCCGCCGGGCGCGGATAGGCGATCGCCTGGCGCAGCGTGCCGAGCGGGAAATAGGGGCGCTGCGGCATCACCAGCATGTCGGCGTCGCGCGGCAGCACCACGCGCCCGCTGCCGTTCGGCCACAGCCCGGCGAGCCCGCGGAACAGCGTCGACTTGCCGGAGCCGGAAGCCCCGGTGACCGCCAGCCGGTCGCCGCCGGCGAGGTCGAGCTGCAGGCCGTCGACGATCGGCGTGCCGTCCGGCAGGCGCAGCGTCAGGCCGCGCACGTCGAGGTCGGAGCCTGCGCCGGGCGCCACCGCGATCGTGCCCGCGCGGCGCGCATGATGGGCGTCGACCGCCGCCATCGCCTGCTTGAACTGCGCCAGGCGGTCGAGCACAGCCTTCCACTCGGCGAGCTTGCTGTAGGCGCTGAGGCAGAAGGCGAAGGAGCCTTCCACCCGCTGGAACGCGAAGGCGGACTGCATCAGCGTGCCGAGCGGAATGGCGCCGGCGAGATAGGCGGGCGAGTTGATCAGCACCGGAACCACGGTCGATGCCTGCGCATAGCCGCCGATGAAGCTGACCAGCCGCGTCTGCCGCGCGACCAAAGCGGTCCAGTTGCGCACCAGGTTGTTGAAGCGGCCTTCGAGCTCGACGCGCTCCACCGGCTCGCCCTGCATCAGCGCGATCGGCTCGGAATGGTCGGCGGCGCGCACGATGGCGAAGCGGAAGTCCGATTCGTAGCGCTGCTGGTTGAAGTTCAGCGGGATCAGCCGCCAGCCGATCCAGTGCGCGACCAGCGTGCCGATCAGCGCATAGAGCAGCGCGCCGACGATCAGATAGCCGGGGAAGGACAGGTCCATGCCGAAAACCGGGAACGGCGTGATCGCGGAAATCCCCCACAGGATGATGGCGAAGGTGATCAGGGTCGCGACGCTGCCGATCAGGCCGGTGGTCAGTTCGTGCGTACGCTGGATGAACAGATAGGCGTCGCTGGCGATGCGCAGGTGGATGTTGTCGACCTGCGGGGCGATGAAGCGGACGCGGTAGTGGCGGCCTTCCGCCATCCACGACGACACGTAATTGGCGGTCAGCCAGCGGCGCCAGCGGATCTGCAACGTCTGTCCGCAGAAATAATTGCTGGCGGTGATCGCAGCCGCGCCCAGCACGATCAGGCAGAACACGATCAGTTCGCTGGTGAAGGCCGCCCAGTTGCGCGCCTCCAGCGCGTTGAAGAAGCGCGCATTCCAGTTCGCGATCAGGACCGCGAGATAGACCAGCGCCAGCTCGCCCGCGACGATTCCGGCCAGCAGCCCGCACCCCGCCCAGCGGTCCTCGGAACGGAAATAGGGCAGCGAGACGTCGAGAAACGTGCGCAACGCTTGGATGACGCCAGACATATCGAAACCTCGCTCCCGGGCCGGCGCATTATACGCACGAACCGCCGGGGCATGCTGCACCGGGCGCCCCGGCGCAAGCACCGTCCGCCGGCATGCCGGGGAGGCATGCCGGCCGTGGCATGGCGCGGGTGAACGGAGCCTGATAACGATGCGGCCAAACTGTCGCACCCCGCCGGGTTCTCCATGCAGGTCTCACCCCAGACGCTGGCCGTCCGCGCCGCGCCGATGCTCTTCGTGTTCCTGTGGAGCACGGGCTTCATCACCGCGAAATACGGTCTGCCCTATGCCGAGCCGCTGACCTTCCTCAGCCTGCGCATGGCGCTCGTGGTGATCGTCCTGGCGGGGGTCGTCGCCGTCGTGCGGCCGCGCTGGCCGAGCCGGGTTGAGATGGCGCACAGCGCGGTGATCGGCGCGCTGGTGCATGGGCTGTATCTCGGCGGCGTGTTCGTCGCCATCTCGCAGGGGGTGCCGGCCGGCATTTCCGCCTTGATCCCCGGCCTGCAGCCGGTGGTGACGTCCACCCTTGCCAGCCGCTGGCTGGGCGAGCGCGTGACGCCGCTGCAATGGTTCGGGCTCGCGCTCGGCGTCGTGGGCGTGCTGATCGTGCTGCACGATCGCGCGCTGACCGGGGAAGCGACGCCGCTCGGCTGGATCGCCGCCTTCCTGTCGCTGATCGGGATTTCGCTCGGCAGCCTGTACCAGAAGCGCCACTCCGCCGCGATCGACTGGCGCGCGGGCAACCTGTTCCAGTATCTCTCCGCCTTCGCCCTTTTCTTCGCCGGCGCGCTGGTTTTCGAGACGCTGCAGGTGCGCTGGACGACGCCGTTCGTGCTCGCGCTGTCCTGGTCGGTGGTGGTGATGTCGATCTTCGCTATCGCGCTGATGTACTGGCTGATCCGCCGCATGCCGGCGGCGAAGGTGGCGAGCCTGTTCTACCTGGTGCCGGCGGTGACCGCGCTGATGGCCTGGATTCTGTTCGACGAGAAGCTCGACGCGCTGTCGCTGTTCGGCATGGCGATCTGTGCCGGCGCGGTTCTCGTCGTCAGCGCGCCGCGTTCCTGATCGTGTCGAAGGCGGCCAGCGCGCGTCTGCGGGCCGCAGCGTGGTCCACGACCGGCATCGGATAGGTCTCGCCCAGCGCGATGCCGGCCGATTCCAGATCGCGCGTCTCGGCCTCCCAGGGCGTGTGGATCGCCGCGCCGGGAAGGCCGGCCAGTTCCGGGACCCAGCGGCGGACATAGTCGCCGTTCGGATCGAACTTCAAGCCCTGAAGAATCGGGTTGAAGATGCGGAAATAGGGCGCGGCATCGGCCCCGGAGCCGGCGATCCATTGCCAGCCGGCCGGGTTGTTGGCGGGATCGGCATCGACCAGCGTGTCCCAGAACCAGGCTTCGCCCGCGCGCCAGTCGAGCAGCAGATGCTTGACCAGGAACGAGGCCGCGATCATGCGCGCGCGGTTATGCATCCAGCCGGTGTGCCAGAGCTCGCGCATGCCGGCATCGACGATGGGATAGCCGGTTCGTCCGCGCTGCCACGCGCACAGGGCGGATGCGTCGCGCCGCCAGGGAAATGCGTCGAAACGCGGCTGCAGATGGGTATCCGCGAGTCCGGGCACATGGTGCAGCAGGTGCCAGGAGAATTCGCGCCAGGCGAGCTCGCTGAGAAATTTATCGGCGTCGCGCGGCGCCATGCGTCCGGCTTCCGCGGCGAAGCGCGTCGCGTGCCAGATTTCGACCGGGCCGATCTCGCCGAAGCGCAGATGCGGCGACAGGCGCGAGGTGGCCGGTCGGTCCGGCCGGTCGCGATCCTGCGCATAGTTGCGGCTGTCGCCGTCGAGGAATGCGGCGAGCCGCGCGCGGGCGGCGGCTTCGCCGGGCTGCCAGGTTGCGCGCAGCCCGCCGGCCCAGTCCGGTTTTGCGGGTTCGCGCGAGCACGAAGCGAGGTCGTCGCCAGCGAGAGAGGGGGCGGGCGGCAGCGATGCCGGCGCCGGAAGCGGAATGCGCCGCACGCCATGCGCCAACAGCCGCTTGTAGAAAGGCGTGAATACGCGCGGCGGCCCGTTCGGCGAAAGCGCTTCCGGCTCCACCAGCAGATTGCCGGCGAAGGTGCCGCCGCCGATGCCGCGCGCCTGCAAGGCGTCGATGACGGCCTTGTCGGCCGCGATGCCGGGCCGGTCGTAACGGCGATTCCAGTAGACCGCCTGCGCGCCGGACTTTTCCGCGAGCGTGGCCAGCACATCGGCGGCGTTTCCGCGCCGGAGCACCAGACGCTGGCCGTGCCTGCGCAGGCCGGCATCGAGCGCGCGCAGCGAACCCGCAAGCCACCAGCGCGCGGCGCCGCCGGGCGGACGCATGGCGGGATCGCTTTCGTCCAGAACGTAGAGGCAGATCAGCGGGCGCGCGGACGCCGCCGCCGCGCTCAAGGCCGGATGGTCGGACAGCCGCAGATCGTCGCGGAACCAGACGATGGCGGGCGCCTGCATGCCGCTCACGTATCGCGCGGCGTGAGCACCAGCTGCGTCTGCGTGACGATGGCAGCGAGCCGGCCGTCGGCGCGCGTGATGCGCGTCTGCCAGACCATCGTGGTCTTGCCGCGATGCAGGGGCAGGCATTCGGCCCTGGCGATTTCGCCGACCGGGATGGCGGCGAAGAAGTTGGTCTTGCTCTCGATCGTCGTCGTCGCCTGGCCGGCCTTGAGATTGGCGGTCGCGCCGGTGCCGCCGAGATTGTCGGCGAAGGCCATGATCGCGCCGCCATGCATGACGCCGTTGCGGTTGTTGAACTCCTCGCGCACGGGGATCTCCGCCTCCACGCGCTCGGGCGAGACATGCGTGATTTTCATTCCCATGAAATGGGCGAAGGGCGGTTGCTGGTCGGGCGGCAGGATCGGCACGGTGTCGCGGCTCCCCAATGAGCGGGCAGGCTTGCCATACTCCGGAGGGATCGAAAAGCCGTCCGGCCGCCGGCCCAAAGACGACGGCCGGGCAATGGCCCGGCCGTCGATCTTCGCACCGTCTTCATTCCGCTGCGCCGCGAAGCGGCGCGGGCCGGACAACACTCCGCTTACCGCGGCGCCGGCACGATGCGGATATAGGGGCGCGGTTCCTTCCAGCCCTGCGGCCAGATTTTCTTGGCGTCGTCGTTGTTCACCGAGCCCGCGATGATCACGTCCTCGCCCTGCTTCCACTGCGCGGGAGTCGCGACCTTGTGACTGGCGGTGAGCTGCAGCGAGTCGATGACGCGCAGCACCTCGTCGAAGTTGCGGCCGGTGGTCATGGGATAGACCAGGACCAGCTTCACCTTCTTGTCCGGGCCGATGACGAACACGTTGCGCACCGTCTGGTTGTCGGCGGGCGTGCGCTTGCTCGGATCGCCGGAGACGGCGGCCGGCAGCATGCCGTAAAGCTTGGAGACGTTGAAATCGGTGTCGCCGATCATCGGGTAGTTCGGCGCGAAGCCCTGGGTATCCTTGATGTCGTCGGCCCATTTCGCGTGGTTGTCGACGCCGTCGACGGAGAGGCCGATGATCTTCACGCCGCGCTTGTCGAATTCGGGCTTGATGCGCGCCATGTATCCGAGCTCGGTCGTGCAGACCGGGGTGAAGTCCTTCGGATGCGAGAACAAGACCGCCCAGGAATCGCCGATCCAGTCGTGAAACCTGATGCGCCCCTGCGTGGTTTCGGCTTCGAAATCCGGAGCCGTGTCATTGATTGCCAGCGCCATCACTACCTCCATCGCACTGAAACCGGCGGCGCCTGTCCGCGCGCCGAAAACCCGCCTCTTATATAGTTTGCAGAGCGCACGGACGCCAGTTCGGCGGCCGGATCGATTTTCTGCGTAATGGTCCAAACTGAGAATGAACGTTGCGGGTCCGTCCGTTTGCTGGAAGAATTGCATCGCGATGCCGGCCATGACTCTGGAGGAACTGCTTTCGCGACTCGCGGTCGCGCTCGGCATCGGTCTCTTGATCGGGCTCGAACGGCACTGGAAGACGCGCGACGACCAGGCGGGCAGTCGGGCCGCGGGCCTGCGCACCTTCTCGATTACCGGTCTGCTCGGCGGGATCGCGGCGGCGCTGGCCGCAGCGCTCGGCGGCGCGACCAGCGCCGGCGGCGGCTTGTTCCTCGGCCTGTGCCTCGTCGCGCTGGCCGGGATCATGACCGTGTTCGCGCGCGACGAGAACCTGGCCGAAAAGAGCTTCTCGGCGACCACGGCGGTGGCGGCGGTGGTGACTTTCGCGCTTGGCGCGTTTGCCGTGCTCGGCGACATGCGCGCCGCGGCGGCCGGCGCGGTCGCGACCGCGGGCCTGCTGGCGCTGCGCCAGCCGCTGCATGGCTGGGTGCAGGATATCACCTGGCCGGAATTGCGCTCCGTGCTGATCCTGCTCGCCATGACTTTCATCGTGCTGCCGGTACTGCCGAACGATCCGGTCGGGCCGTATGGCGGCGTGAAC
>JBFWWQ010000149.1:0-8066 GCA_050246095.1 Pseudorhodoplanes sp. | reverse complement strand
GCGATCATGCTCTCGTCGATGCCGACCTGGTCCACGGCATCCATGCCGCCGATGGCGTCGAAAATCTCGCCCTCGACCGCGTCCACCGCCTTGCGCACGCCCTTGCCCAGGTAACGCGCCTTGTCGGCGTCGCGCAGCTCGACCGCCTCGTGCGCGCCGGTCGAGGCCCCGGACGGCACCGCGGCGCGGCCGAGCGAGCCGTCCTCCAGCAGCACGTCGACCTCCACGGTGGGGTTGCCCCGGCTGTCGAGGATTTCGCGTGCGAGGATGTCAGCGATGGCGGTCATGGGGCCCTGTCCGGTGTGATTTTGCGCCGCTTCTACACAATCGCCCCGCGCGCGCAAAGACTGACGCCCGCGCTCCCTTCGGATAAGGTCCGGCCCGATCGGAGAGCGGAATGGCCAAGACCAAGCGGACGCAATCGCTGCAGCTCGGGCGGCCCTCGCCCATCCCGGGTTCGCCGCAAAAGGCCCGGCTCGACCGCGTGCCGAACCCGCATCCCGACACAAGCTACGTGGTGCGCTTCACGCAGCCGGAATTCACCTGCCTGTGCCCGATCACGGGGCAGCCGGATTTCGCCCACCTGGTCGTCGACTACGTGCCGGACCGCTTCCTGATCGAGTCAAAGTCCTTGAAGCTCTACTTCAACAGCTTCAGAAATCACGGCGCCTTCCACGAGGACACGACCGTGCAGATCGGCAAGACGCTGGTGCAGCGGCTGCAGCCGCGCTGGTTGCGCATCGGCGGCTATTGGTATCCGCGCGGCGGCATGCCGATCGACGTGTTCTGGCAGTTCGGCAAGCTTCCCGCCGGAATCTGGGCGCCCGATCCCGGCGTCGCGCCCTATCGCGGACGCGGCTGAAGCATTTTGAAGCGGCCGCGCTTCAGTCGGGGCTGACCGGCAGGCGCTTGAACAATGCCGCGCAGATGAAGCCGAGCGCGAGCATGATCGCGGCCGCGATCGCGACCGACCAGCGCGCGCCGATCGCCACAAGCCCGATCCCGAACAGCACCGGGCCGGTCGCCTGCCCGACAAAGAAGAACAACGAGTGCAGCGCCATCGCGGCGCCGCGCGCGGTCTGCGACAGTTCGGTCGCCTGTACCTGGATCTGGCCGTGGATCATGAAGAAGGCATAGCCGGCCACGAGGAAGGCGACGAACTGGACCGGCCAGGACAGTTCCAGCGCGATGACGCAGAAGGCGAGCGCGCAGATGACGCCGCCGCATTGCATCTGTCGCTCGGGCCGCACGCGGTTGACCAGCATCTGCACCGTCATCGCGTAAAGCAGCGCGCCGAGCGAGAAACCGCCGAGCACGAGGCCGGCGATCGAGGCGCGTGCCTCGCCGGCCGCGAGCAGCAGCAGCGCCACGTAAGGAAACAGCCCGAAAATCGCGATGCCCTCGAACAGCACAGCGATGTAGCAGACCTTGGCGCGCGGATTGGACAGGATCGCGCGATAGCTGCGCGGCACCGAACGCAGGTCGAAGGGCAGGCGTCGTTCGGGAATCTGCGAGCGCAGCCCGATGGTGAAGCAGAACACCAGCGTTCCCGCCCCGGCGATGAAGAAGAACACCGAGCGCCAGCCGATCAGGTCGTTGAGCACGCCGGCAACCGAGGCGCCGAGGACGTTGCCGGTCATGATGACGGTGAGCCAGCGCCCGATCGCAACCTGCCGGTCGCGTACCGGCACGAGGTCGCCGATCACCGCAAGGCCGACCGGAAAGATGCCGCCGGTCGCCATGCCGGCCACGATGCGCGAAGCGAGCAGCACCGAATAGTCCGTTGCCATCGCGCCGACAAAGGAGGCGACGACGAGGATGACGAGGCAGGCGATCATCAGCTTCACCTTGCCGGCCATGTCGGCAATGGGGCCAAGGATCGGCTGGATCAGCGCGAAGGGCAGTGCAAACGCGGTCGACAAGAGCGCCACGCGCGCGGCATCGGTGCTGAGCCCCTGCGCGATCGCGGGCACGATCGGATCGACCGAGCGCGTCGCCAGCGCCGTCACGAATCCGATGAAGCTGAGACGGAAGAGCGTTTTCGACATCGAGGCCTGATCGCGCCGGTCGCGGTACGCGAAGCGCGGAGGATCGATTTCTAGCGCAGAAGTCCGCCCGCGACCTGCACCGGTTTTGAATAGCTGTTAGAACCCGGCCGTGCGATCGCTAGGCGGCGTTCTTCGCCACGCGGTCGAAGGCCAGCAGCGTGCGCAGCAGCGGCTCCAGGTCTTTCAGCGCGATCATGTTCGGCCCGTCCGACGGCGCCTTGTCCGGATCCTGGTGCGTCTCGATGAACACGCCGGCGACCCCGACCGCGACCGCGGCGCGTGCCAGCACGCCGACATATTCGCGCTGGCCGCCGGACGAACTTCCCTGCCCGCCCGGCTGCTGCACCGAATGCGTGGCGTCGAAAATCACCGGCGCGCCGGTCCTGGCCAGTTCCGGCAGCGCGCGCATGTCGGAGACGAGCGTGTTGTAGCCGAACGAGGCGCCGCGCTCGGTCACCAGCACGTTCGGGTTACCGGCGCCCGCGATCTTGGCGACGACATTCTTCATGTCCCACGGCGCCAGGAACTGGCCCTTCTTCACGTTCACCGCGCGGCCGGTCTCGGCGGCCGCAACCAGAAGGTCGGTCTGCCGGCAGAGGAAAGCCGGGATCTGCAGCACGTCGACGGCCTGCGCCGCGCGCGCGCATTGCCCGATCTCATGCACGTCGGTCAGCGTCGGCAGGCCGAGGCTCGATCCGATCTCCGCGAAAATCGGCAGCGCCGCATCCAGCCCGATGCCGCGCGCGCTCGCCGCGCTGGTGCGGTTCGCCTTGTCGAACGATGTCTTGTAGACCAGCCCGATCTTCAGCCGCGCCGCCATCTCCTTCAGCGCGGAGGCCATCTCCAGCGCA
This sequence comes from Pseudorhodoplanes sp., assembly GCA_050246095.1. Classification (GTDB taxonomy): domain Bacteria; phylum Pseudomonadota; class Alphaproteobacteria; order Rhizobiales; family Xanthobacteraceae; genus Pseudorhodoplanes. Next base: position 5,167 of record JBFWWQ010000149.1, on the reverse strand, counting down.
TGCGCGCGGCTCTCCAGCTGGCAGGGGCCGGCGATCAGCGCGAGCGGCAGCGCATTGCCGAAGCGCGCGGATTTCACCGTGACGATGGGATGCGGGGCGGTCATGGCGGGCGGACCATGCGACGGGCGAAGCGGGCGGTCAATCGGCGGCCGCGGAACGCCCGGCACTCATGCCGCCGCTTCGAACGCCACCGTCGCCCCATGCGCGGCCGCGGGCGGCACCACCAGGCGGCCTGCATGCGCGAGCGGTGAAAATCCGCCATCCTTTAGACGTTGCTGCATGTCCGAAAGCGTGCCCGTCAGAAACCGCAGCGCCGCAAGACGGAAGGTGCCGACCGGCCCCGATGGCTCGCAGCCGAATTCGCGCACGAACAATTCCGGCGTCATGACTTCGATCTGTCCGCGCACGGTACGGGCCGCGACCCGATCCTGCCCGCGCGCGATTTCCGCGTGGCCGCAATAGGCCTGCAGGAAAGCGGCATGCGCCGGCGGATCGTCGGCGACCAGCGCGACGCCGCCGATTGCGGTCACGCCGTTGGGGTGAATCTGGAAATCCCGGTTCCAGAAATTCTCCGGAAAGTGCTGCTGGCAGGTTGCGAAGGCCGCGTCGGCATCGGCGGCCTGCGCGAAGGCGAGCGAGAAGGCGACGGTGACCGGCGTGCCGTCCGGCCGCTGCCCCTCGCGCCGGAAATGCACGGTGCCGGACTGGGCGATGCCGGAGGCCGAGAAATGCGCAGCGTCGGCATCGGCATTCGCGCTTTCCAGCACCAGGAACGAGAGCCCCTCGTGCATGCCGAGGAAGCGCCGGTGAAACTCCCCGAACAGCACCGACATGCCGTCGCCGGCGAGCTTGTCCGGCTCCGCGACGGTGAGGATTTCGATGAAGAAGCCGGGAAGCTGCACGATATGGTTATGCGTGCCCCAGGGATGGCGGTTGCGCGCGCCGACGGTAAAGCCCAGGCGACGATAAAGCGCCGCCCCCGCATCGAGGTCGCGGACGGCATGAGCGACATGGTCGAGGCCGTGGGGCATCTTTTTGGGCTCAGGCCTCATTCCCAGACGGGTCAAATAGGAAGGTAGCCGGGATTCCGTGCAGCCTTTCGGTCAAACGTTGCGGTTGTTGTGCAACCGTTTTGCCCGTTGATATGCAAGATAAACGCATCGACGAATTCGTACTTGCCGGTCTTGTAATCTTCAAGACTGGCGATAACGGCGTCTCGATGCTCGACAACCCTGTCGTCTCCATCAAGCAGGCTCGCGATAACATCGACGATCTGGGTGTGCGAATAGCCATACGACCTCGCCAGCACCCAAACGAGCTCCGCGATTACGACGCAATTGATAAAGGCTGGCGTTTCTCGCGTGCAGTTTTCGTCGACAAATCGTTGGGCGCGTTGCGATTGATCGACGTCATCCGCCACGACAAGGCGGACAAGGATGTTGGTGTCGAGGCCGATCATCGCTTGCCACTTACGGCTCGCTTGAATCGAGCAGCAACAGCATCCCTAATGCCTTCGTCCATTTCCTCAAGCGACACCGCCCGCCTGGGTTTCGGCAGGATTCCATGCAAGTCGCTCAGCCGCCTGAAGACCGGCTCCATCACCACATGGCCCTCGTCCACCGAAAGGCGAAGCTTCTGTCCGTCGCGCAATTGCAGCCGATCGCGTATCGCCTTCGGAAGCGTAAGCTGTCCCTTGCCGGTGATCGTCGCTTCGAAGGTCTGCGCAACAGGCGGTTTTGCGAAATACCGCGTGCTGCTTCCTTCTTTGGTCTTTCGAATGGAATAGCCGAGAGCGGCGAGGCGTTTGAGCAAGTTATATTGAGGACCGCCGGTGGCCGCGATGACTTCGGCCATCGTCGCTCCCTCTGCCCGGGTCAGAAGCTGTTCGGCAATCTTCGCTCCGGCAACGTGTTTGTTCATCGACCGTATTTATAGTAGCTAGTTTCTAATTTCCTTACATTTTTCGAGTCAAAAGATCAAGCCACGGCCTCGCGCAAAATCGCAAAAGGGGTCCGCTCACACCAGCCGGCTCTGCTCCACCGCGGCTTCCACGAACGACGAGAACAAAGGGTGCGGCTCGAACGGGCGCGATTTCAGCTCGGGGTGGAACTGCACGCCGATGAACCAGGGATGGTCCTGGTACTCCACGATTTCCGGCAGCACGCCGTCCGGCGACAGTCCCGAGAAGCGCATGCCGTGCTGCTCCAGACGGCCCTTATAGGCGGTGTTCACCTCGTAGCGGTGGCGGTGGCGTTCGGAGATTTCCGTCGTGCCGTAGATGTCCGCCACGCGGCTGCCGCGCGACAGCACGGCGGGATAGGCGCCGAGCCGCATGGTGCCGCCGAGGTCGCCGTTCATCCCGCGCTTTTCCAGCGCATTGCCCTTCAGCCATTCCGTCATCAGGCCGACGACCGGCTCCGGCGCCGGTCCGAACTCCGTCGAATTCGCCTCCGCAATGCCGCACAGGTTGCGCGCCGCCTCGATCACCGCCATCTGCATGCCGAAGCAGATGCCGAAATAGGGCACGTTGCGCTCGCGCGCGAATTGCGCGGCGCGGATTTTTCCTTCCGTCCCGCGCTGCCCGAATCCGCCCGGCACCAGGATGCCGTTGACATGTTCGAGGAAGGGCGACGGGTCCTCGTGCTCGAACACCTCCGACTCGATCCAGTCGAGATTGACCTTCACCTTGTTGGCGATGCCGCCATGCGAGAGCGCCTCGATCAGCGATTTATAGGCGTCCTTCAGGCCCGTATACTTGCCGACGACCGCGATCGTAACCTGGCCTTCCGGACTGCGGATGCGCTCGTTGATGGTGCGCCAGCGCGACAGATCCGGCTCGCCGCGCGATTCCAGGCCGAAGGCGGCGAGCAGTTCGGAATCCAGCCCCGCCGCGTGATAGGCCTCCGGCACCGCGTAGATGTTGTCGACGTCGCGCGCCTCGATCACCGCGCTTTCGCGCACGTTGCAGAACAGCGCGAGCTTGCGCCGCTCCTCCGGCGGGATCGGACGGTCGGTGCGGCAAAGCAGGATGTCGGGCTGGATGCCGATCGAGCGCAGTTCCTTCACCGAATGCTGCGTCGGCTTGGTCTTCAGTTCGCCCGCACTCGGGATGAACGGCAGCAGCGTGAGATGGATGTAGAGCGCGTGCCCGCGCGGCAATTCGTTGCCGAGCTGGCGGATCGCCTCGAAGAAGGGCAGGCCCTCGATGTCGCCGACGGTGCCGCCGATCTCGCAGAGCACGAAGTCATAGCCTTCGTTGCCGTCCTTGATGAAATCCTTGATCGCGTTGGTGACGTGCGGGACCACCTGCACGGTGGCGCCGAGATAGTCGCCGCGCCGCTCCTTGGCGATGATCTCCTGGTAGATGCGTCCCGTCGTGATGTTGTCCTGCTTGTTGGCGGGACGGCCGGTGAAGCGCTCGTAATGGCCGAGATCGAGATCGGTCTCCGCGCCGTCGTCGGTGACGAAGACCTCGCCGTGCTGGTAGGGCGACATCGTGCCGGGATCGACGTTGAGATAGGGATCGAGCTTGCGCAGGCGCACCTTGTAGCCGCGCGCCTGCAGCACGGCGCCGAGCGCCGCCGAAGCGAGACCCTTTCCGAGCGAGGAGACCACGCCGCCGGTGATGAAGACATACCGCGTCATGGGACCCAACCTTTAATCCCGTCGTTTCGATTCGCCAAAGGGAGCGCGGTGCCGGTGCCGCTATCCCCACAAATTCGAAGGGCCGGTTGCCCGGCCCTTGCGAGAAGCGTCATTGCGACCGCGGAACCTGCGGTCCGGAAGGGGCCGGCGCCTGCTGCTCGCGCTGGCGCAGGGCGTCGAGCACCCCGCCGCCGGGACCGCCGAGCGGGGCCTGCGGCAGAGAACTCGGCGCGCTGGGCGCCGGCGTCCCGCTGCTGGTCGGAAGGATCGAGGTCGGCTGGCGGTCGTAGCCGGCCAGGATCGACAGCACGAGGCTGGTCACGAAGAAGGCCGCGGCGAGCAGCGCGGTGGTGCGGCTGAGCACGTTCGAGGTGCCGCGGCTGGTCATGAAACCGCCGCCCCCGCCCATGCCGAGCCCGCCGCCTGCGGAGCGCTGCAGCAGCACAAGCCCGATCATCGTCATGACGATCAGGAGGTGGACCACGATCAGGACGGTCTGCATCGGCAAAATCCAAGCACGGAAGCGCGGCGGCCTTAACGCCGTTCCGCACACGATGGCGATAGAGGAATTCGGGCGGCTGTCTACACGATCCCGGGACGCATTTCCACCCCGCCCGGCCTCAGCGGTAGGCGGCCGCGATTCCCAGGAAATCCGCGGCTTTAAGGCTGGCGCCCCCGACCAGGGCACCGTTGACATGTTCCACCGCCATCAGTTCGGCGGCATTGCCGGGCTTCACCGAGCCCCCGTAGAGGAGGCGGATGGCGGGGCCGGCCTGCGCGTCCTTCTGCTGCAGGCGTTCCCGGATGAATCCATGCACTTCCCCCACGTCCTTGGGGGTCGGGGTCAGGCCGGTGCCGATCGCCCAGACCGGCTCATAGGCGATGACCAGCTTTTGCGGGTCGAGGCGGTCCGGCAGCGAGCCGTCGAGCTGGCGTTCGATGCGTGCGAGCGTCGCCCCGGCGGCACGCTCTTCCTTGGATTCGCCGACGCACAGGATGGCGGTGAGGCCGGCGCGCGCGGAGGCTTCGGCCTTGGCCTTGACCGCCTCGTCGCTCTCCCCGTGCAGCGTGCGCCGCTCGGAATGCCCGACAATCACCGCGCGCGCCCCGCAATCGGCCAGCATTTCCGCGGAAATATCGCCGGTAAAAGCCCCGCTCGGCTCGGCATGGCAATCCTGCGCGCCGATCGCGACCGGCGAATTCCGGCTGGCATCTGCGAAAAGCCTGAGCAGCGTGAAAGGCGGGCAGATCATCAGCTCGGCCCCGCTGCCGCCGGCGCCGGCGATGATTTTCTCGAGCTCCGGCAGCGCGCCCGCGAGCCCGTTCATCTTCCAGTTTCCTGCGACCAGCGGACGCGGGGGATTTGTCATGGATTGCCCTCGTTTCGAACGCCGATGCCGTTACCAAACCCGCCGCCGCCGCACCAGAGGCGGAAAACCCGCAACTATTGCAGGCCCCTGACCCCTTCCCTATGATGCCGCCCGCTTTCCCTCCCCGCACAATATGGAAGTAACGCCCGACC
>JBFWWQ010000148.1:0-8152 GCA_050246095.1 Pseudorhodoplanes sp. | reverse complement strand
GAGAAATCGTCGCCGGTGGTCTTCACCGTGACCTCGCCGGAGGTGCCGCTGACGCCCGCCGTGCCGCGGCCGGCGGTGCGCACGATCTTGCCGGCGGCGCCCTTGAAATACAGGTCGGCATCGTCGGACATCAGGACCGGGACCCGGACCGTCTGGCCGATCAAGGCGGGAGTGGCCACCACGCGCTCGCGCAGCACGTCGGAGGCGCCCGACGACAGGATGCCGTCGAGCAGCCGCCGGCCGGGACGGTCGGTCACGTCCGGGAATTGCGCGCGCAGGGCGTTGCGCACGAGCGCCTGGAAGTCGCCGGCGCGGATCGTGGCCGGGTCGCGCGAACCCTGCGGATCGATCTCGGCGGCGTCGACCTTCACTTCCAGTTCGAGCCAGTGCTGCGTGAAAGCCGGAATGCTCTTGCTCACGATGTCGGTGAGCACCACCGCCAGAAACAGCGCCGTGATGCCGATCGCGATCAGGCCATAGGCCTTGAACCGCGCCTCGGCGCGGTAGCGGCTGCGCACGCGCGCGCGCGCCGCTTCCGATGACTTGTCGAGGACGCGCGGTGCGGGAATGGCCACGTCAGTCATACTGCTCTCGGTAGCGTTTGACGATCTGCATCGCGATGACGTTGAGCGTCAGCGTGAAGAAGAAGAGCACGAAGCCCAGCGCGAAGGCGGACAGCGTCTTGGCGCTGTCGAATTCCTGGTCGCCGACCAGAATGGTCTTGATCTGCACCGTGAAGGTGGTGACCGCCTCCAGCGGGTTGAAGGTCAGGTTCGCGGCAAGGCCCGCCGCCATGACCACGATCATGGTCTCGCCCACGGCGCGGCTGATCGCCAGCATGAAGGCGGAGACGATGCCGGGCAAGGCGGCCGGCAGGATCACCTTCTTGATCGTTTCCGATTTGGTGGCGCCCATGCCGTAGGAGCCGTCGCGCAGCGATTGCGGCACGGCGTTGATCACATCGTCCGACAGCGAGGAAACGAAGGGGATGATCATCATGCCCATGACGATGCCCGCGGCCAGCGCGCTTTCCGACGCCACGCTGAGCCCGAGCGACTCGCCGCCGGCGCGCACCCAGGGCGCGAGCGACAGAGCGGCGAAAAAGCCGAGCACCACGGTGGGGATGCCGGCGAGGATTTCGAGCATCGGCTTGACGAGGGCGCGGAAGCGCGGCGTCGCGTATTCGGCCATGTAGATCGCGGCGAACAGGCCGATCGGTCCCGCAATCAGCATGGCGATGAGCGTGATCAGCAGCGTGCCGACGACCAGCGGAACGATGCCGAACGCGCCGGACGAACCCGCCTGATCGGCGCGGATCGCCGTCTGCGGGCTCCATTGCAGCCCGAACAGGAAATCGAACGGCGAAACCTTCTGGAAGAACCGCATGGTCTCGAACAGGACCGAGAACACGATGCCGATCGTGGTCAGCACCGCGACGCAAGCCGCGGCGAACAGCACGACCTTGACGACGCGCTCGACATTGTTGCGGGCGCGGAAGCCGACGGAGAACGAGCGCAGGCCGAAGGCGAGCCCGAGCAGGCCGAACACCAGCCCGCCGCCGAGCAGCAGCGTATCGGTCCAGGACCGCAGCGTGAGATAGGTGTCCGCGGCATGGCGCAAGGCCGGCGAGGGCTCGCCGCCGAAATGGCCGGTCGCCACCGCGACGATGTCGCGCAAGGCGGCGCCGCGGCGCAACTCGTCGTCGCGCAGGGACGGGTCGAGCGCGGCGATGGCCTGCGACGTCACGATATGATCGGCGACCGGCACCCCGACCGAAAAGATCAGCAGCATCGGGACGACGACGCCGATGACGACGAAGGCGCCGTGATAATTCGGGCGCGAATGCAGCGCCGCACCGCCGGCGACGGCGGCGGTCGCGCGGGCGCGGCCGAACAGGAAGCCGATGACGATCAGGGCGACCAGGACGGAAAAATAGATGAGAGACATGAACCCACACGCTCCGGATCAGCCGCCTGGACGCAAAGGGCACAAGGCCCGGCACCGAAGGTTGCGGCCGCGCCCGGAGGCGCGGCCGCCTGTTCGATTAGGAGAGGGGCTCGGCGCTCATCGGCTGCATGCCGGTGACGCTCTTGCGCACCTTCTCGGCTTCCGCCTTCGGCAGGGTCACGAGACCCTTCTTGGACAGATAGCCGTCCTCGCCGATCGCCTTCGGCGATACATATTCGGCGATGAACTTGTCGATGCCCGGCACCACGCCGACATGCTGCTTCTTCACATACACGTAGAGCAGCCGCGAGCCGGGATACTTGCCGTTCGCGATGTTGTCGTAGGTGACGTCGACGCCGTCGAGCGCGACGCCGCGCAGCTTCGCGGTATTCTCCTCGAGGAAGGAATAGCCGAAAATGCCGACCGCATTCGGGTTGGCGACGAGCTTCTGCACGATCAGGTTGTCGTTCTCGCCGGCCTCGACATAGGCGCCGTCCTCGCGGATCGACTTCCAGGCCTTCTCGAACGCCTTGGCGTCGGTCTTCCTCAGTTCGGCGAGCGCCGGGATTTTCTCGGCGCCCCTTTCCAGCAGCAGCTCGTGCAGCGCGTCACGTGTGCCGGAGGTCGGGGGCGGGCCGAGCACTTCGATCTTGATGTTCGGCAGCGACTTGTCGATGTCCGACCAGTTCTTGTACGGGTTGGCGACGAGCTTGCCGTCCGCTCCCGGAACGTCCTTGGCGAGCGCGAGGACGAGCTGCGGCAGCGTCAGCTTCAGCGCCTGGCCGCTCTTGGACTGCGCCAGGCTGATGCCGTCGAAGCCGACGGTGACCTCGACGATGTCCTTCACGCCGTTCTTCTGGCACTGCTCGAACTCGCTCTTCTTCATGCGGCGCGAGGCATTGGTCGCGTCCGGATGCTCGACGCCGACGCCGGCGCAGAACAGCTTCATGCCGCCGCCGGTGCCGGTGGATTCGACGACCGGGGTCTTCACGCCGCCGGTCTTGCCGAGCTGCTCGGCGACCGCGGTGGTGAAGGGATAGACGGTGGAGGAGCCGACGACCCGGATCTGGTCGCGGGCCTCGGCGGCGCCGGTCATGGCAAAGCCGGCCGCCACGAGCGCGAGAGCGCTGGCGAAGGTCGTGGTTTTCAAGGGACTCTCCTTGTTATCGGGTTGGTTGCCGGGCGGTGGCCGGATGGCCGGGCCGCCCCTTCCGCACCGCACCCCTAGCCCCGTTTCGCCCCAGTCTTATGACGGGCGGATGTCGTCTTGATGACAGGCCAGGCCGCTGAAAAACATCACGTTTTCCTGCCGTCCGGGGTGCCGCCTGGGGATAGCGGCAAGCGGATTGTGAAGGCCGCGCCGCGCCCCGGATCGCTCGCGATCTGCAGCTGGCCGCGGTGGCGGCTGACGATGTGCTTGACCAAGGCGAGGCCGAGCCCGGTGCCGCCCTGCGCGCGGCTGCCGGCGACATCGACCCGGTAGAAGCGCTCGGTCAGGCGCGGCAGATGCTCGGCGGCGATGCCGGGGCCGAAATCGCGCACCTGCGCCACCGCCTCGCCCGCCTCCCGCGCCAGGGTAATGGCGACGCGCTTGCCGGAGGCGCCGTATTTCAGGGCATTCTCCACGAGGTTCTCGAACACGCGGATCAGTTCGTCGCGGTCGCCCTGCACCATGAGCGGTCCGGCGGGCGCCTCGATCGCGATCTCGACCGCGCGGTCGCGCGCCAGCATCTGCAGCGCATCCACCACCTGCTTCACCACCGCCAGCAGGTCGACCGGCGTTTCCGGCCGCAGATGCTCGTTCAGCTCGATCCGCGACAGCGAGAGCAGGTCGTCGATCAGTCGCGCCATGCGGTTGGCCTGCGACTGCATGATGCCGAGGAAGCGCTCGCGCGCGGCCGGGTCCTCGCGCGCCGAGCCTTTCAGGGTCTCGATGAAGCCGGACAGAGCGGCCAGCGGCGTGCGCAATTCATGGCTGGCATTGGCGATGAAATCGGCGCGCATTTCCTCGATGCGGCGGATCGGCGTGAGATCGTGGAACACCATGAGCAGCAAAGCGGGGCGCGGCGCCTGCGGATCGGCGGACGGCGCGACCGGGTTGACGAAGGTCTCGAACCAGCGCCCGGGCGCCACCCGCTCGACGAATTCCACCCGCTCCGGCCGGCCGGTGGCGGCGACGCGGCGGATGGCTTCCACGACTTCCGGAAAGCGCAGCCCGATCGAGACCGGCTCGCCCACGCGCACGGCCGGCGCGATCCCGTTCATGCGCGCGTTCATCGCGACCACGCGCCCGTCGCGATCCAGCGCCACCGCCGGATCGGAGAGCGCCGCCATCAGCGCCGGCAGCATATTGCGCGCCTCGTCCGCCGCCGTCTCGTTGCGCGGTCGGATATTCGCGCGGCGCGGCCGCGACAGCAGCGATGCGAGACCGGCGCCCAGCAAAATCGCCGCGAAGGCGCCGAAAGCCTGCGCAGCGGTAATGCGATTGAGCAGAAAAAAAGCCCCCAGCGCCATGCCGGAGGCCACGCATGCCGCGACCGGCGCCGCGTGGCGCCTCAGCGGATGAATATCCTCATCGGCCGCCATCGCGCATGTCCGCGGCCACGGGCTCCGGCGCGGCGGGAGCGACTTTGCGCACGGTGCTGTCGCCCTCCAGGATCACCTCGGCGGTGATGTCGCCGGCATACGGCACTTTCGGCGCCATCATGCCGAGGACGATTTCGCGGATGCCAAGGATGGCCAGCGCCAGCATGAACGGGATGATGTAGTAGAGCAGCCGGAACAGCAGCAGCCCGGCCAGCAATTCCTCGCGGTCGAAATTCCACAAGGCCACCAGCATGGCGGCGTCGAACACGCCGAGCCCGCCGGGCGAATGGCTGGCAAAGCCGAGCAGCGTCGCCGCAACGAACACCACGGCGAGCGTGACGAAGTGGATATGCGGCGTATCCGGAAGCAGCAGATACATCGCCAGCGCGCAGAACCCGAGGTCGACGATGCCGATCCCGATCTGCAGCAGCGTCAGCGGTCCGCCCGGCAGCGTCACTTTCCAGTTATGCCGGCCGATGCTGCGCGGCGCGACCCATACCCAGGTCACATAGCCGATCAGCACCGCGAGCGTGATCAGCGCCAGCACGCGGTTGAGCCAGGGCGGAAACTGGTTGATCGCGCTCGCCGCTTCCGGCTCCACCGCGATGCCGAGACCGAGCACCGTCGCATTGCCGAGCCAGAAGGTGAGGCCCGCGATGAAGCAGATTTTCGCGACGTCGATCGCCGTCAGCCCGCTGGCCGAATAGATGCGATAGCGCACCGCGCCGCCGGTGAAGGCGCTGGCCCCGACATTGTGTCCGACCGAATAGCTGGTGAAACCGGCGAGCGCCGCAGTCCAGTAGGAGACTTCCGGCCGCCCGATCGTACGCACGGCAAACAGGTCATAGAAGGTGAGCGTGAAATAACCCGCGGCCACGGCGAGGCCGGCCAGCAGAATTTCGCGCGCCGGTGTGGCGCGGATCGCAGTCACCACGTCCTGCACGTCGATCCCCCGCAGCATGCGATAGAGAACGACCAGGGCCGCCGCGATTATGGTCAGGCTGAGGACGAAGCCGACGCGATTCCATCCGATTTTTTCGTCAACCAGGCGCGCGGCAGCGCGCAACGTGCTGAGCATTCGGTCCCCATGTCATTCCGACGCGCCGGGCTGCCCTCTCCGACGGCGGAGGTACTAGCAGACTTGGCCGGCCACAGGCAAAGCGCAAAGCATACGCAGATGGGCGCGGATTCCGGGGTAAAACCGCGACAATCCGACCATCGATCCGCGCGTGCCGGCAATTGTGGCAAGCTGGCGGCAAAGCCCTGCCGAATCCGCCCGGGACGCACCGATATCCTCGGCGCCGCGATCCCTATCCGAGCCAGGGCAAGCTCGCGCCGGCAAGCGCCAGGTAGCGCCCGATCTTGGAGACCGAGACGAGCAGGAGAAACCGCCACAACGGTTCGCGCATCATGCCCGCCATCACGGTGAGCGGATCGCCGATCACCGGCGCGAAGCTGAGCAACAGCGACCAGTAGCCCCAGCGCGCATAATGCCGCTCGGCGCGGGCCAGCGCCGGCTCCGAAACCGGAAACCAGCGCGCATGGCGGAAGCGCTCGATGCCGCGTCCGAGCAGCCAGTTCACCACCGAGCCGAGGATATTGCCGGCACCGGCAACGGCAATCAGCGCAATCGCCGCGCTCCTGTCGGCCGCGAGCAGCGCGACCAATGCCGCCTCCGACTGTCCGGGAAGGATGGTGGCGGAGAGAAAGGCGGACAGAAACAGCCCGCCATAGACCGCAAGACCGGTCATCGCGGCTCGCGCAATAGCGGGCACAACGGTCGCAAACCGCGGGGCGTCGCTGCATGGCTTCGGCGCGCAGGCACGGACGCAGCATAGTGATTTGAGCGGGCCGTCCAAGTCCCGCACAGAACGAACGCCACGCGCGTTCTGCGTGCCCGGCGATCGGTGCGCTTTATTTCTTCTTCTGCCGGCAGGCAAACAGCGAGGCGGCGAAAGTCAGGATCGCGATGGCCGTCACCATGCCGCTCTCGCGCCTGAGCATTTCCGATCCCAGCCATCCGCCGCCGATCCGCATCAGCAGCGACAGGTGAAGCATCGCCAGCGGCGCATAAAGCAGCGGACGATAGATCAACCGCCAGCCGGTGATCGCCGGCAGGATGATCAGGGCATGCCCGAACACCATCGAGAATACGAATCCGATGAAGACCGCATGCAGGGCCATGTCATAGCCGAAGGCCGCATCATTTGCGGCCCCGGACAGCAGCAGGGCGCCGGCCACGGCCAGCCACGCATAGCCTGCCAGCATGCAGACCGCGAAGAAGCGCGGAGCGCCGGCGAGGCGCACATTGCGCCGGGCGATATCGTGACGCAGCAGCCAGAGCGCGCAGACGATCAGCCCGAGACCGAAAAGGCGCGCGCCCGCCGGATCGGCGATTCCCGCGACCGCGCCGGCGCCGATCAGCAGGACCGAAACCGCGAACAGCGCCTCGCGACCGCGCCGGCGCGGCATCAGGCGGCTGAGATCGAGCCGTTCGCCGGCGATGGTGAGCAGCAGAAAGGCCAGCCACCAGCCGACGAGCCCCGGAATGTCGGTGCCGGCCAGCCACAGCGCATTGCCGGCGGCCCAGCCGATCGCGCCGCAGAGCATGGCGAACGTGAACAAAGCCGGCTGCAACCGCACGATCACCGCCGAGCCGAAGGCGAGGACCAGCGAGGCGGCCAGATAGAATGTGGCGGCAAAGACCGTCGGCAGGCCGGTCACCGCCGTCGCGGTGGCCGAAGCCGCCAGGATCGGCGCGGCATAGGCCCAGCCCTTGCCGAGCGCCACCGCGCGCTCCAGGCCGATCAGCATGCCGAACAGGCCGCACACCATCAGCGGGCCGTGCAGCAACGCGAGCGTCTCTCCGGCGGGCACGGTCCAGCCAAGCCGCCACAGACCGCCGGCTATGCCGGCGGCCAGCGCCACGGGTGCGAGCGACAGGGCGGCCAATCGCAAGGCGACGAATCGCGGACCGGCCTGCGCGGTTGGCTGAGACGTCTGGGAAGCGGGCGAAGCTGCAGGCATGCGCGGCGCCGTCAGGCCAGGCCGAGCTGCTCTTGGCCGCGCACGCTCATCATCTCCGGCGTCCAGGGCGGCTCCCAGACGAGATTGATGGAAACCCGCGCGACGTCCGGAAAGTGCGCGGCCAGGACCACACGCGCTTCCTGCATGATCATCTCGCCGAGCGGACAGGCGCGCGTCGTCATGGTCAGGTCGACCTCGATGCCGTCGGCCACCTGCTCGGCGCGATAGACCAGTCCGAGATCGACGATGTTGAGGCCGATCTCCGGATCGATGATGTCCCTCAGAACCTCGCGGATCTCATCCTGCGCAATCATCCTGCACTCCCGGACCGACCCGCTCTGAGGCAGATTCAGTCATGCTGAATCTGTTCCGCCCTCATCCTTCGAGACGCATGGCTTCGCCATGCTCCTCAGGATCAGGCCGGTTGAGGACAAGGGCTTCAACCGAGCTGGATCGAACTCTAGCAAAGCGGGCGGCCGCGGGGCTTGACGCAACGCAAGGCCGCGGGCGCCGGGAACCGGGCCGGGCGGCTCAGTTCCCCTGGAAAACCGGCTTCTGCTTGGCCACGAAGGCCTCGTAGGCGCGCTCGTAG
>JBFWWQ010000147.1:0-8171 GCA_050246095.1 Pseudorhodoplanes sp. | reverse complement strand
ATCTTTGGAATGTTGAGTTCTTGAGGCTCGGCCTCTGAGTTTGGTCTGCCGCGTTAAAAGAAAGCCGCCGGGCGAGCCGGCGGCGTGGAGTCTGCCCCGAGGGGCGACTACCGGCGTCTGGTGCCGGATTTGTTTTTCGGCGGCGAACGCTGTTCGCGCTCGTCGTCGTCCTTGGGCGGACGCAGCACGATCTTGCACACGCCGTCGCCGTTGGGGATCGGCAGCGCCTGCAAGATGACATTGTAGCCCTCCGAATTTTGATGCTCGAAGGCGGCCCCGATGGGGAGCCAAAAATCGTCCTGGCCTTCGCGCTTGATAACCGTGAAGGCCCGCATGGCGGGTTGGGTAGCCATTGCACTTCTCCTCGATTGTCAGTGAACGGGTTGGACCGCGCGGCGAATGACCGCGAGCGCCTCGTCGATGGAATCGACGCGGTGAGAGCCCAAATCCATGCCTTCAAGCACCCCCTCCTCCTCGCACACAGTCGCGAGGATGCCGACGGACATGCGACCGTCGGCGGTGGGGAACAACTCGATGGAATAGAACTGGATGCTGTCCGGCGAAACGAGACCGTTTCGGATCGACATGCTTGTACTCCGTCGTGCACGACCGGCATCCGATACGGGTGCCGGTCAACAGGACGGAGCGCTGAATTTAGTGTACGCGACGAAAGACGACACGCAAGAGTTTACCTGCCGGTCTTTTTCTTGGTTTTCTCGGTCGAAGGTGGTTCCGTTATTGACGCTATGAGCGCCTGTGCTTCTTCGCCGGCGCGCATCGATTTGTCGGCAAGCGACTTGAAGTGTGCCGATGGCCGGAAAAATTGATCGAGCGCGGCAAGGTATCTTTTAATTCTCTCGTTTTTGTCTGAGTTGCTCGGCAACGGCTGGATTTGAAGATAAAGGTTTGACAGAGCCTGTTCAGCAGCATCCTCCAGTTTCTTAGTAGGCGTCAGAAGGTCGAGACGCTTGTCCCATTCCGCAGTACGCACAGAAATCAAACCTTGGTCCTCAGCCAACACAATGTATTTGCGTCCGGTTTTGACATCTTGTGCACCACTGAGTTCCCCAGCGCGCTTCTTTTCAAGCGGCCTTGACGCCAAATGAAAAATGTACACGCCCAGCAGGAGGCGCGTCATGGTCGGGTCAGGGGCTGGTTCGATGTAGCCACGGAAAAGACCCTCAGAGAGGAGGAGATAGATGCGGGTCGCGAAAGAATAACGGTCTGGCCGGCTGGAGGAATCTGCCATCATTGCCTGTTGGTGCTTCGGTCTCCGCCGCCGAATTAGGCCCGATTCTATACTAGGTCAAGGACTGCCGCAGGCTACTCAGGTGGATGACTACCTGTATCATTGACATCCACGCTTCTCCTTTGTATGAAAGTGGCCCCGTGGTTTCCCGCGGGGCCTGTCCCGAGCGGCGTCCTACCGCCCCCGGAACCGGCCGCGACCCTAGTGTGGAGGACGCGACGATGCTCATTGTGCTGTGCGACCCACATTTGCGCAAGGAATCCGGTCCTAGCGCCGACGACATCGATCCTGAGATACGAATCGCGATTGCGCAGGCTTTGAAGCGTGTGGCAGACGCGCTCGGCAAGACGCACCCCACGAACGGAGTCAGCAAATACCCGGAGCCGACTGGCGACGAACTTCTGGCCTATGTCGCTTGGAGCGGAGACGGCGGCCGGAACTGCGATTAGCCACGGCGGGCGGTGATGTCATGTCTACGGCGGTCGTCAATGTGAAGGTGATAGCGAAGCGCATGCTGGACCGGCGCGACGCCGCCGAGCATTGCGGGCGCTCGCTCAAGCGGTTTGAAGCCGAATGCCCGGTCGGTCCGGTGCGGTTCCCGAACGGCGATCTGCGCTACGATGTGCGCGACCTCGACCGCTGGATTGATCAGGTCAAGAGCGGGGCGCATGATTCCGAGTCCATCTTAAGGAGGCTTGCCGGCAATGGCGGTCATCCGCGTTAAAGGATTTCAGATTTTCCGCGACCGGCACGGCAAAATGCGCGCCTATCATCGGCGCACGCGCACGGCGGTCGATCTGGACAAGGCCCCGCTCGGGTCGGCGGCATTCTTTGCCGAGTGCGCACGCATTGCCGAACTCGTGAAGGCGACGGCACCGGAGAAGCCGGGCACCCTCGGCGCGCTGGTAAAGAACTACAAGGCGCATCCCAATTTCACGGGACTCGCAGCGAACACGCGCCGCGGCTATCAGATGGTGTTCGACTATCTGCGTCCGATTGCCGATACGCCGCTCGACCGTTTCGACCCGCCGCTCGTGGTCGGCATCCGCGACCAGGCGCTGACGCGCGGGCGGCGGTTTGCGAACCTCGTGAAGGCCGTGCTGAGCCTCGTTTTCAGTTGGGGTGTCCAGCGCGGCTACCTCCCCTCGAACCCGGCCAAGGACATCAGGAATGTGCGCCGGCTGCGCGGCACGCCTGACGCGAACCGCCCGTGGACGGACGCCGAGCAGCACGCGGTCTTGGAACATGCCCCGGCGCAAATGCTGCCGGCGCTGGGCCTGATGATGTTCACCGGCATGGGGCCGGGCGACAGCCTCAAATTGCCGCGCACCTTCTACAAGGACGGCGCGATTGCAACGCGACGGTCAAAGACGGGCGCGCCGATCTACTGGCCGGTGCCGGGACCGCTGCGCGATCTTCTCAACGCCGCGCCCACACACGACGCGATCACGCTATGCGTCAACTCCGACGGCAAGCCGTGGACGATTTCGGGTTTCCGGGCGTCGTGGCGGAAACTGCGCATCCGGCTTGAGAAAGCCGGCCTTGTCGGCACCGGGCTCACGCTCTACGGGCTGCGGCACACGGTTGCGGTGATTTTGCGCGAGTGCGGGTTCGACGAGCGCACGATTGCGGATGCGCTCGGGCAGCGCACCATCGAGATGGCGCGGCACTACGCGAAGGGCGCGGATTTGACGGCGAAAATGCGCGGCGTCGCGGAAGAATTCGAGCGCGAGGTGAACAAGCGCCGAACAAAGTTGTCAAACCTTGCCGGGAAAGTGTCAAACCCGGCACCCCGCACCGGCACGGAGGAGTGAAAATGCGAAGTCCGACCAACCGGATAAGTGGTGGGCGCACAAGGACTCGAACCTTGGACCCGCTGATTAAGAGTCAGCTGCTCTACCAACTGAGCTATGCGCCCGGGTCACAATCGCAGACCGCAGTCCGCCAAAGCCGGGGTCGTTTAGCAAAGGCGGCCTGGCAAGTCCAGCAAGGCGGCGGGCGAAAAAGCGTCGGAATCACAGGCCTGAAAGGAGAAAGCCGCCGGGGGGTCTCCGGCGGCTTTCAGCGCGGCGATCGGTGGGGGGCAATACCAAAGCGCCGTGCGTCACCGGAATATGGGGATCACAACCGCTCGACGCCAGACGGCCGCGGGCCGTGGTGCCGGGGCCCCTCGTTCGAGCCCCGCAGGCGCATCGGGCGGGCCAGCATTTCCAGCCGCCGCTTCTGCGTCTCGTCGAGGCTCTTGTAGAGCGGCTCGGTGGCGTCGGCGAGACGGGTCAGCGCCGCGGCGCGGTCGGTCATGGACTTGGCGCGGTTGCGCAGGCGCTCGATCGGGTCGCGGCTGTCGTCGCGGTCGCGCCGGTCCGTCATGCGATCGCGCATGTCGCGCATCCGGTCCTGCCGCTCCTTGAAGAATTCGCGGATCGCCGCCTCGGCGGCCGGCCAGTTCTTTTCCTGCTCCGGGGTCAGCCGCAGACCGGCCTTCAGCGCCGCCAGGCGCGCGTCGGTCAGCGCCGCACGGTCCTCGTCGGAAAGCGGGATGCGCCGGTCCTCGCGCATGTCGCGGCGCATGCCGTGGCGGTGGCCGCCGTCGTCATAGCGGGCGAAATCGGGATGGGCGAAGTCGCGGGCATGCGGCATGCCGTCCGGGCCCGGACGCTGCTGCGCGTAAACGAAGGCGGATCCTGCAATCAACAGAACTGCCGCACCGGCACCGGCTGCCTTCCACATGATGCTCCTCCACGAATGGGCGAAGCGAGTAGAAGGGCGAAGCCGGCGCGACGCAAATTAAAGTTTTGTCAGACATTACAGCGCCGTAATGTTGGCACTGCCGGAGGCAAGCCGCTTACTGGAAGCTCGCCGCGACGTGGCCGAGCCCCATCGCACGCGCCATGGTGATGGCTTCGCGCTTCTGGCCTTCGTCCAGGCTGCGAATCAAGGGCTGCGCCGCCGAGATCAGGCGCCGGATCGCGGCGGCGCTGACGACGGCATCCGCCGCCCGCGCCCCCAGCCGGTACACGGCATTGCCGGTACTGCCTTCCTCCGCCGCACTCTGCTTGCGCACGATGTCGCGCAGGATCGCCTCGACCCGCGGCCAGTGCCGCTCCTGCTCCGCCGTCAGGCGCAAAGCCGCCTTGGCCTGCGCGAGCTTGGCGCTGACTTCGCTGAAACTGACCGAAGGCTGGCTGCCGCGCGGCGCTTCGTCCTGCGCCAGCGCCACGGTCGAACCCAGCATCGCCAGCGCCACCGCGCCGGCGAACATCCTCTTCCGCATCCCGAAAAGCTCCAGTTATTCCACTTATGCTGCGGTGCGGGATACAGAAGAGCGGTGGCCCAAACAACCGGCAAAGCTGCAGGTTCACGACAAAAAGGATCAATTAATCTTACACTTCGCAAGGTAAACCGGGCCGCGGACGGCCCGGAATATGGCTATTCTACGGCAGCACTGGCCGCTGCCCCGGGATTACTTGGAAAAGCGCAGCCGCCACATCGCCGCGAGCACGTTGGCGTAATCGTCCGTCCAGGGGGCGACGGCCTCGTCGCGCTTCAGGCGGCCCCAGCCCTCGCGGCTGCGCAGCGGGGCGAGATCCTCGGGGTGTCGCGTTACCACCGCCACCAGCGAGCCGGCATACATGTTCTGCTCGAATGCGGAATCGGCCAGCGACTTGTCGTGCTTGATCGCGAAGGACAGGCCGGCCGCGGCCGCGGTCGCGGCGACGACATTGGAGAGTTCGAGATAGCGGTTGGATATGTGGAAGACGACGGCGCCGCCGGGCGCCACCTTGCCCATGTAGAGCGTCATCGCCTCGCGCGTCAGCAGATGCGCAGGCACCACATCGGACGAGAAGGCATCGAGCACCAGCACATCGGCGGGCTTTGCGGCCTGCGCCAGCGTCAGCCGCGCGTCGCCGACGACGATGCGCGCATCCGGCGCGCATTCGGACAGGAAGCGGAATTTCCTCGCGTCCTGCGCGATCCGCACCACGACCGGGTCGATCTCGTAGAAGCTCCACGCCTCGCCCGGCCGCGCATAGCAGGCGAGGCTGCCGGCGCCGAGGCCGACCACGGAAACCGCCTTCAGCGATCCCCTGTGCGCGCGCCACGCCGCGATCGCCTCCGCCATCGGGCCGCGCCCATAATAATAGGTGAGCGGTTCCGGTGCGCCGCCGACCAGCGCGCCGCCGGCATCGCGCAGGCGCTGCGCGCCATGCACCGTGGTGCCGTGGAACAGCATGCGGAAACGCCCGTCGTAGCTCTCCGCGACCTTGTGCACGCCGAAGAAGCTGCGCGCGGTCTC
This sequence comes from Pseudorhodoplanes sp., assembly GCA_050246095.1. GTDB lineage: Bacteria > Pseudomonadota > Alphaproteobacteria > Rhizobiales > Xanthobacteraceae > Pseudorhodoplanes. Next base: position 2,625 of record JBFWWQ010000147.1, on the reverse strand, counting down.
GGTGGGCACGGCGCCGGGCCGGTACACCGCCGCCACGATCAGCACGCCGGCGGTGATCGCGGCCAGCCGCACCGGCTCGCGCGCCTGCGTCATGATCAGGCCGCCGACCACGATCAGCGCGAGAATCCAGTACAGAGCCGCCTCGGGCGGCACCTGCAGGCCGAAGGCCAAACGCGCGGCCAGCAGCAAACCGACCACGGCCGCAACCGGCATGGACTGCCTGAGCCATACGCTGCGGCCCGCGGCGAAAGCGCCGGGCCGGCACAGCAGCGCGAGCACGATCAGGATCGGATATTCCCACACGTCCGGAAACACGAGCGGCGCGATAAGCCCGGTGGCGATGCCGCCGAGCACGCCGCCGACCGAGATCCACATATAGAATTCGGTCAGGCGCGATGCGGCCGGCCGGCGCAGATACAGCTCGCGATGGCAGATCATGGTCGAGACCATGAACATGGCGAGCGTCAGGAACACCGAGGCGAACCAGAAGCGGCGCTCGCTCCAGGTCATGCCCATGATCAGGCAAGCCACGATATAGGGCTGCAGCCGGATCAGGAAGGCATGCAGGGAATCGCCGCCGGCGCGGAACGTGAACACGAAGGTCGCCAGGAACAGCGCCAGCGGGATCACCCACAGGAACGGCGCCGCGGCGATGTCGGTGGAGATATGCGAGGTGACCGCGATCAAGAGCGCCGAGGGCACGAAGGCAAGCGCAATCCAGACCATGCGGTCGCGCCAGCTCACCGCCGCATCCAGCGCCGTGGCCGCGCGCGCATCGGTGCGCGTCCGTCGCGCGCCGAGCGCGAGCAGCCCGCACAGGCCGATCGCCGCCAGCAGAAGAATAAAGCCCGCCGACCAGGCGGTGCTCTGGCTGCGCAAAGCCATGAACGGCTCGATCGCGAAGGGATAGGCGAGCAGCGCGACGAAGGAGCCGAGGTTGGAGGCGCCGTAGAGGAAATACGGATCGCCCGCATGCGGATGCCGGGTGGAGGCGAACCAGGCCTGCAGCAGCGGTGCGTTGGCCGCGACCGCGAAATACGGCAAGCCGATCGAGGCGCCGAACAGACCGATCAGCCACAAGGCCGGATAGTCCTGCGGCGGGCTGCCGAAGCCGCCAGCGATTGCGATCGGCAAGCTGAACAAAGCGAGCGCGAAGACGCACACATGCACCGCCAGCGCGCGCAGCGGGTCGAGGGTGCGGGACAGCAAATGCGCATAGCCGTAGCCGGCGAGCAGCAGCGCCTGGAAGAACACCATCGCGACCGACCATACGCCGGGAGAGCCGCCGAGCAGCGGCAGCACCATCTTGGCGAACATCGGCTGCAGCGAGAACAGCAGCATCGCCGACAGGAACAGCGTCGCCGTGAAGGCGGAAAGCAGCACCGTATTGGCGGCGGCCGGCTGCAGGGCGAGGCGCGCGGAGCGTTCGGAAATCGACATGAGCGGGGCCCGATGCGGGGAATCGGCCCGCATCCTGCCCGCCCGGCCTGAAGATAGGCTTAACCCCTGCCCCGCAACGAAAAAGGCCCCGCAGGGGCCTTCCTCGCAGCAGGCGACAGCCCTACTGGCTGGAATGCTGGGCGTGGGTGCGCACGCCCCGCGCCAGCAGCTTGTTCAGCGCGCCGAGATAGGCCTTGGCGGACGCGACCAGCGTGTCCGGGTCGGCGCCGCGCGCGGTGACGGCATAATCGCCCTGCGCGAGCCGCACCGAGACTTCCGCCTGCGCATCGGTGCCCTCGGTCACCGCATGCACCTGGTAGAGTTCCAGCACCGCCTCGTGCGGAACGACCTGCTTGATGCAGTTGAAGGTCGCGTCCACCGGGCCGTTGCCGGTGGACTGCACGGTCTGGTGCTTGCCGTCGATGTCGAGCGTCAGCGTCGCCGATTGCGGGCCCATCGTGCCGGCAATCACCGTCAGCGAGACGAGCTTCATGCGATCCTGCGCGGTCGCGATCTCCTCGTCGACCAGCGCCTCGATGTCCTCGTCGTAGACGTGCTTCTTGCGGTCGGCGAGCGCCTTGAAGCGCACGAAGGCGTCTTCCAGCTGGTTGCTTGCCAGCTTGTAGCCGAGCTCCTCCAGCTTGTGGATGAAGGCATGCCGGCCGGAATGCTTGCCCATGACCAGCGAGGTCTGTTTCACGCCGACGCTTTCCGGCGTCATGATCTCATAGGTCTGTGCGTTCTTCAGCATGCCGTCCTGGTGGATGCCGGATTCGTGCGCGAAGGCGTTACGGCCCACGATCGCCTTGTTGTACTGGACCGGGAACGAGGTCGCCGCCGAGACGAGCTTGGAGGCCCGCGTCAGCATGGTGGCGTCGACATTGGTCCAGTAGGGCAGAACGTCGTTGCGGGTCTTGATCGCCATCACGATCTCTTCCAGCGAGGCGTTGCCGGCGCGCTCGCCGATGCCGTTGATCGTGCATTCGATCTGCCGCACGCCGCCGTTCACGCCGGCGAGCGAGTTCGCCACCGCCATGCCGAGATCGTCGTGGCAATGCGCCGAGAAGATCGCCTTGTCGGCATTGGGCACGCGCTCGCGCAGCATGCGAAACAGCGCAGCATATTCCTCCGGCACCGTATAGCCGACGGTGTCGGGGATGTTGATGGTGGTGGCGCCGGCCTTGA
>JBFWWQ010000146.1:0-8183 GCA_050246095.1 Pseudorhodoplanes sp. | reverse complement strand
ACATGTCGGCGCAGCCCGACCCCGCCCGCGTGCCGCCGGATTCGGAACTGCTCTACGGCAGCGCCGCCGAGAACAAGCAGCCCTATCTCATCGAGAAGCGCGTCGTCGTCTCCGGCGAAGACCTGACCGATGCGCAGCCCGGCTTCGACCAGCGCACCAGCGAGCCGATCGTCACCTTCCGCTTCAACAATAACGGCGCCCGCCGCTTCGCGCAGGCGACGCAGGAGAATGTCGGGCGTCCCTTCGCCATCGTGCTCGACAACGAGGTGATCTCGGCGCCGGTCATCCGCGAGCCGATCCTCGGCGGCTCCGGGCAGATTTCCGGCAACTTCACCGTGGAATCGGCCAACACGCTCGCCATCCTGCTGCGTGCCGGCGCCCTGCCGGCGCCGCTGACCATCATCGAGGAGCGCACGGTCGGCCCCGGCCTCGGCCAGGATTCGATCGAGAAGGGCAAGCTCGCCGCCTATGCCGGCACCGCGGCCGTCGTCATCTTCATGTTCCTGACCTACGGCCTGTTCGGGCTGTTCGCGAACGTCGCCGTCGCGATCAACGTCGCGATGATTTTCGGCGTTCTCTCGCTGTTGAATGCGACGCTGACGCTGCCCGGCATCGCCGGCATCGTGCTGACCGTCGGCATTGCGGTGGATTCCAACGTGCTGATCTACGAGCGCATCCGCGAGGAGGTGCGCGCCGGAAAATCCGCGATCATGGCGATCGACGCCGGCTTCAAGCGCGCGCTCGCGACCATCATGGATTCCAACATCACCACCTTCATTGCGGCCGCCGTGCTGTTCTATATCGGCACCGGCCCGGTGCGCGGCTTCGCGGTCACGCTCGGCATCGGCATCATCACCACGGTGTTCACCGCGTTCACGCTGACGCGGCTGATGGTGGCGACCTGGTTCCGCATCTGGCGCCCGCGCGTCGTGCCGATCTGAGCGAACAGGGATTACGCCGTGCGCCTTCTCCGCATCGTCCCCGATGACACCAAATTCGACTTCATGCGCTTCCGGCGCATCAGCTTCCCGATCTCGGCGGTGCTGTCGATTGCGGCGATGCTGCTGTTCTTCCTCAACGGGCTGAATTTCGGCATCGACTTCGTCGGCGGAACGCTGATCGAGGTGCAGTCGAAGTCCGGACCGGCCGATCTGTCGCGCATGCGCTCGACGCTGGGCGGCCTCAATCTCGGCGATGTGCAGTTGCAGCAATTCGGCGCGCCGACCGACGTGCTGATCCGCATCCCGCAGCAGCCGGGCGGCGAGGTGGCGCAGCAGCAGGCGATCGCGAAAGTGCGCAGCGCACTCGGCGACGGCGTCGATTACCGGCGCGTCGAGGTGGTCGGGCCGCGCGTCTCCACCGAGCTTCTGGCCTACGGCACGGTCGGCCTGATGGCCGCCATTCTCGGGATTCTGATCTACCTCTGGTTCCGCTTCGAGTGGCAGTTCGCGCTCGGGGCCATGATCGCGAACGTGCACGATTTGGTGCTGACCATCGGCTTCATGTCGCTGGTGCAGATCGATTTCGACCTGACCAGCATCGCGGCTCTGCTGACCATTCTCGGCTATTCGCTCAACGACACCGTCGTGATCTACGACCGCATCCGCGAGATGCTGCGCCGCTACAAGAAAATGCCGATGGCCGACCTGCTCAACATCTCGGTCAATTCGACGCTGTCGCGCTCCATCATCACCCACGTGACGGTGACGCTGGCGCTGCTCGCCTTGTTCTTCTTCGGGCCGCGCGCGATCCATTCCTTCACCTCGACCATGCTGTTCGGCGTGGTGCTGGTCGGCACCTACACCTCGATCTTCATCGCCGCACCGATCCTGATCTATCTCGGCGTCGGGCTGACGCGCGCCGAGGCGGAGGATCGCGCCGCGCCGCGCCCGAGCGACGCCGGCAAGACGGCGCCGGCATCGCGCTAGGACCGTGAGCGGGCGCCCGACAGTTCCGCATTACCCGCATCCGGCGATCATCGAAGGTTACGGCAGAGGCGGATTCCGCTTTGCCGGCATGTCGCACCGCGGCTCGCTGCTGTGCCTGCCGAGCGGCATCTGGGCCTGGGAGGCGACGCGCGCCGAAGACGTCGACGAGGCGGGTCTGGCGCGGGTTTTCGACGAGGCACAGGCGATCGATCTGTTCCTGCTCGGGCTGGGAAATGCGCGCGTCGTGCCGCAGGACGCCTTGCGGCAGCGCTTCCACGCCGCCGGCATCGCGCTGGAGGCGATGCGGACGGGCGAAGCCGCCAACACCTATAATATCCTGCTGGAGGAGCGCCGCCGTGTCGCCTGCGGCCTGATCGCCGTTCCCTGATCGCGGCGCCGGATTGCATGCCGAGCCACCACACCTATTGCGAAGAGCTCGTCCGCGCGCAGGATCGCGACCGCTATCTCGCGACCCTGTTCGCGCCGGCCGCACGCCGCGGTGCGCTGTTCGCGCTGCACGCCTTCGACCTGGAGACCGCGCAGGTCGCCTTTCGCGTGCGCGAGCCGCTGGCGGGGGAAATCCGCCTGCAATGGTGGCGCGAGGCGATCGAGGGGCCGGCCCGCGAACAGGGTGCGGGCCATCCGGTCGCGGCCGCCTTGCTCTCCCTGATCGACGCGCGGCCCGCGCTGGTTCCTCCGCTGCTGCGTCTGCTCGAGGCGCGCCGCGCCGAGCTGCAAGCCGTGCCCTTCGCGATGACGCCGGAATTCCGCGCCTACGCGCGCGCGGTCGACGGCGGCATCCTGCAAATGTCCGCCGATCTCCTGGATGCGGGCGCGGCGGCGGACATCGAAACGGTGCTGCAGGAGGCGGGGACCGCGGCGGCAACCGCGCGGCTTTTGTCCGGCTTTGCCGCCTGGACGGCGCACGGCAAGACGGGCGTGCCGGGCGACATCCTGGCGCGGCATGGCGTGCATGCCGCCGGGGCCGCAGGAGAAAATCCCTCCGGCTTCGATGCGGCGCTCGCCGATTGGGCGCTGCAGGCAGGCGAGGCGCTCGACTGCGCCCGCGCGGAGCTTGCCGCCCTGCCGCGCGCGCTGTGGCCGGCTTTCCTGCCGCTTGCCGGCGTCCGGCCGACGCTTGCGGCGGCGCTGCATGGGGAAAAAGCGCTGGCAGGGTTTGCGCCGCCGGCCTGGCGGCGCCAATGGCGGCTCTGGCGGGTCAGCCGCGATCTGCCGCGACGCCTGTGAGGCTTAGCGCATTTTCGAGCGAAGCGGGTACCGGTTCGCGTCAAGAAAATGCGATCGAACAAAGGAATCCAAAGCCCGTTCCGATTCCATGTAAAACGAACGTGCTTTAGAAGGCGAAGCGGTCGCGCAGATTCTGCCGCTCGGCGATGATGCGCGTCACCACCTGGCGCTCGGCGTCGTCGGCGATCAGCGGGTCGATCAGGTCGATCTGGTTCATGGCGACGAGCTGCAGGATGTCGGTGCGGATGGCGCCGTCGTTGCGCCGCGGCAAAGCCGGCACGATCTGCAGCCGCTCCGGCGCCTTCACGTCCGGGCATGAAAGGGCCGCGAGCAGGTTCTGGCTGTCGTCCGCATTCGCCTCGACAAAGGCATACAGACCGGTCCCGGTGCGGCGGTCGGGGAAGGCGACGATCGCGGCATCGCGCACGCCGGGCTGCGCCTTCAGCCGCTCGGTCAGCACCGGCGCGTCGTTGACCAGGCGCGGGCCGCCGCCTTCGCGGTCGGTGAAATTGAGCAGGCCGCGCGTCACCAGGTAATAGACGCGCTTGCCGGTCGCCATCCAGATCCGCGTCGGCCAGCTCTTGCGTGCGAGGATGCGCCGCTCGGTGGCGGTGATGCTGTCGGGCGCGTAGCGGCGCTTGTGCTTGAGCAGGTGGCGTAGGTCCTCGTAGGCGGCGAGGCGGAACAGGGCGTGGCGGCGCGAGAAGCGGGTGGCGAGCTGGAAATCCGTCAGCGCGGCGCGGCCGTCCGGCGTGCACAGCCAGTTCTGCTCCTTGGCGAGATCGTTATGCGTGACGCGCGCGCGGTGCAAAGCCTGCAAGGCGCGCCTGGCGGAGCGGAAATAGCCGGCATCGCCCTGCGGCCGGGCGATCTGCAGCGGCAGGGCCTCGATCCAGCTGCGCACCAGGCTGCGCCGGCCCTCGAACAGCAATTGCGGCGCGATGCCGAGCGCGCCGGCAACGGCCAGCGCGCGTGCCTCCCGGTGCAGGAAATGCCGCGCTAGGCCGAAGCTCCACCACGGCACGAGGTCGATGCGGCGCAGCACCGCCTCCTGATCGGCCTCGGCGCGGCGGAATTTTCCGCGCTCGACCGTGCTGAACACGTCCTGCTTGAGGATGACGCCGCTGCGAAAGCGCTCGCCGAGTTCGGCCGGCAGCGTGTCGCCGCGATGCGGGTCCGGCGTGTCGCGCTTGCTCGTCATGCTCAGGCGGCCGCGCGGCGGGTGGCGCCGATCCAGGAATCGAGATCGTGCAGCGCGCGCGCGCAGATCGCACGCTTGCGCGCCAGCGACTTCTCCGGTCCGCGCAGGCGCTTGCCGTCCGCGTCGCGCGGCGGTTCGGCATCCAGCGGCGGAAACAGGCCGAAATTGACGTTCATCGGCTGATAGGAGCGGGGCCCCGCGTCGATCGTCTCGATATGCCCGCCGGTGACGTGGTTGACGAGGGCGCCATGCGCGGTGGTGGCCGGCGGCATGGCGATGGTTTCGCCGCGCCGCTCGGCGGCGGCAAACCGCCCGGCGAGCAGGCCGATGGCGGCGGATTCCACATAGCCCTCGCAGCCCGTGATCTGACCCGCGAAGCGCAGGCGCGGCATCGCGCGCAGCCGCAGCGTGGCATCGAGAAGCTGCGGGGCGTTGAGATAGGTGTTGCGGTGCAGCCCGCCGAGACGGGCGAATTCCGCGCCTTCGAGACCGGGGATGCGGCGGAACAGGGCGACCTGCGCGGCGTGTTTCAGCTTGGTCTGGAAACCGACCATGTTGAACAGGGTGCCGAGCTTGTTGTCCTGCCGCAATTGCACGACCGCATAGGGCTTGCGCGCGGGATCGCGCGGGTTGGTGAGGCCGAAAGGCTTCAGCGGCCCGTGCCGCAGCGTCTCGCGCCCGCGCGACGCCATGACCTCGATCGGCAGGCAGCCGTCGAAATACGGCGTCGCCGTTTCCCATTCGCGGAAATCGACGGTGTCGGATTGCAGCAGGCCGTCGACAAAGGCGTCGTATTGCGCGCGATCGAGCGGGCAATTGATGTAGTCGGCGCCGGAGCCGCCCGGTCCCGCCTTGTCGTAGCGCGACTGGAACCAGGCCACGTCCATGTCGATGCTGTCGCGATGCACGATCGGGGCGATGGCATCGAAAAAGGCGAGCGCTTCCTGTCCGCTGACTGCGCGGATGCCGGCGGCGAGCGCTTCCGAGGTCAGCGGGCCGGTCGCGACGATGACATTGTCCCAGGCCGCGGGGGGCAGGCCGGCGATCTCGCCTTTTTCGATCCGCACCAGCGGGTGGTGCATCAGCGCGTCGGTGACGGCGGCCGAAAACCCGTTGCGGTCGACGGCGAGTGCGCCGCCGGCCGGCACCTGGTTGGAATCGGCCGCCCGCATCACCAGCGAATCGAGCCGGCGCATTTCGGCATGCAGCAGGCCGACTGCGTTGGTGTCGCTGGCGTCGGAGCGGAAGGAATTGGAGCAGACCAGTTCGGCCAGCGCGCTCGTCCGGTGCGCCGCGGTCATGCGGGCGGGGCGCATCTCATGCAGCACGACCGGGACGCCGCGGCTCGCCGCCTGCCAGGCCGCCTCCGAGCCGGCGAGACCGCCGCCGACGATATGAATGGGTTTCAGGTTGCCCGTCATGCCGCCTAGCTAGGGCAAGGCGGCCACCGGCACAATCCGCAGCCGGGGGCGGACATGAAAACGCCCGCACGAGGCGGGCGTTCTCCGGAGCGGTTCAGGTTGGCGCGATCAGGAAGCGCGCTCGGCGTTTTCCCAGGCGACCCGCGGGATGTCCGAGCGGCTGATGCCGATATCGGCCAGTTCCCGGTCGCCGAGGCGGGCGAGTTCCCGCAGGCTGGCATCGTAGGCGCGCCACTGGCGCAGGAAGCGCACGAAATTGGCGAGAAACATGAGACTTTCCTTTCCGTTTGTCCGAAAGGTCCCGGCAAAGGTCGCTTTCGGCTCCGAATCTCTCGAAGCCAAAGTAATACTGATTGATGCAGTGCAAAAGAATTCATGCTGCGGTGCAGCTTTGCAGAATTTGCATGACTTAGGTCACAAATCGTTAATCGTTCGATAGGGCCTGTTTGAAATACAAAGGAATTGCTCATGTGCTGGGCACGAGCAATGCAAATTTGCCGTATCTGTAGGCGGCTATAGTGGAAGCCGGCTCAGGCCAGAGGCAGCGCCAGCCGGGGCGGCTGAGGGTTGTCGGAGCCCATCGGCGCTCCGCCCGCGGCCTCGATTTCCCGCTGCAGCCGCCGGAACTGCTGCAATGCATTCAGCGTGGCCCGCAGCATGGCGCAATAATGCGCCGCGAGGTTCGAGGCGGGGACGGCCGAATCCTCCGGCCAGGAGGTACGATCGTTGCAGCAATGCTCGTCCACGAACACCACGTCGTCCGCGCAGCATGTTCGGTGCATATGCGCCAGATCGAAGACACGTTTGCAGGTGGTGACGCGATCGATCAGGACCTGCAGCAGGTCGACGGTGCTGTATTCGGGAAGGATGCCTTCCGCCTCTGCCCCGGGAGCGGACATGTCACACTTCGAATCGCGCATGCTTTTCTCTTAGTTCAGAGGCGGAAAGCATGACAGTCCTGGTTTACCGGACGATTAAGTGGATTTTTCGCGGGCGGGCGTCGCTGCCTTGGATGCCGTACAAAATTTGTGACGCGGCGCCACAGATGCGGATCGCAAACCGAAAAAATCGCCGCCTCGTTCACGCCGAGCGCGGCCGCAGGCCCGGTTTGCCGCTGGGCGGAAACAGAAACTCGACACCGGCCTGTTCCAGCGCGGCCCGCAGCAGCGGCAGCGACGGTTCGGACCCGGTCGGGGCGCCGTCGATTTCCTCCAGGCGGCGGATGGTGGAAGGCGACACCTTGGCGGCCTCGGCGAGATCGCGCACCGACCAGTTGACGATGCCGCGCGCGCCGCGCAATTGCGCCCCGGTCATGAACTCGGCCGGGCCGGACTGGGTCGGCCACGCCTTGCTGTCATGGATGTCGACCGAGACGCCGAGCCATTCGCGGATCGATCCGTCGTCGTTCAGCACCGGATATGCGCGCGACTTGTACCAGTGATAGCTGCCGTCGGCGGTCCGACCGCGATGCTCGACATCGTAGGGCTTGCGCGTCCGGATCGCCGCTTCCCAGGCTTGCATCGTGTGCGCGCGGTCGTCCGGATGCACGTAATCGAGCCATCCGGTGCCGTGAAACTTCAACGGGTCCTCGCCGGTCAGTTCCGCCCAATTCAGCGTGTTGCTGACGGTGCCGTCGCTGCGCGCGGTCCAGATCGCCGCCCGCAGCGTGCGCACCAATACGTTGAACCGGTCTTCGCTGATCCGCAGCGACTGCAACTGCTCGTGATGGTGCGTGACGTCGAAGAAAATCCCGATCGCACGGATCGGCCGCCCGGTGGCATCGACCAGGATTTCGCCGCGGCTGAGCATCCAGCGCTGGCGGCCGTCCGGGCGGATGATGCGGAAGGTGCGGTCGATCGGCAGCGCATTCTGCAGGATGTGCTCGATCTCGCCCGGCGGGCGACGGTCCTCCGGATGCACCAGGCTGTTGAACAATTCGTAGCTCGGCGTGTGGGTGTCGGGCGAGACGCCCAGAAGCGCGAATATCCCGGCCGACCAGCCGTGTTTCCGGGATTGCAGATCCCAGCTCCAAAGTCCCACGCCGCCCTTTTCCTCGATGAAGCGGAGAGTGGCTTTCGGCCCGTCCGGGCCCTCGAACAGCTCCAGCATGGGTTGCACCCCGGCTGACGGGTGCCAGCAAAATTTACTGGCCTCGCCGGATTACACCTCAAAAAGTGTGTTTTGACGAGGCCCTCCGGATACCGCAGCAGGAGGCGTGAACCGTATGGCGTTCCTGCCGGACCAATCTACATTGGCGCCGTGATCCCGGCGCGAAGCCCCGGAGCAGCCCTTGCCCCCGCGACCGCAAACCGTTCTCGCCGTCGTCCTTGCCGCCGGCGCCGTGCTCGCGAGCTTTCCGGCGGCGGCGATCGGGCCGCCCCCCAG
>JBFWWQ010000145.1:0-8199 GCA_050246095.1 Pseudorhodoplanes sp. | reverse complement strand
GGTCGACGGCGGTGGTGAGCGCCTGTGCGAAGCGCTGGAAGCCGCCCTCATAGCGTCCGCTTTCGGCGATCTCGTAGAGCTTGCGTTCGGCGTCCTCGATCTGCTTCTTCGGCGCGAAATCGACCGGCGCGTCGTAGGCCTCGTTGACCATCTCCTCGCCGATCGTGATCAGCGCGCGGCGGGTCGAGAGGTCGTAGATGGTGCGGCCGTAATCGGCCGCGTTGATGACGGTGGTGGCTTCGGCGGCCAGCCGGGCGAGATACTGGCTGATGCTCAGCCCGCTGACATCGAGGTCGGGGGGCAGGAAGGTTTTCAGCGTGACCGGGCTCGCCACCTTGCCCGCGCGCACGAGGCTGCCGGACAATTCGAAAATCTTCTGGTGCACCGGCTCGAAGAAATGCCGCGGTTCGAGAAAGTCCGAGACCCGGTAGAAGGCTTCGTTGTTGACCAGCAATGCGCCCAGCAGCGCCTGTTCCGCCTCGATATTGTGCGGTGCGGTGCGGTAGTGCGTCGGAGCGTCGGCGGGAAGCCGACGCGCGGTCGAATCAAGAAGCGCCATTGCCAGACATTGAGACGGGATTGTGCCGAAAGAACAGCGAGGAGACGCCAATACCACCGGCGGGGAACGCAAGCGCGGGGCAAATACCAATGTCCCCGTTACCCACCGCGCCGCGAATGTTGCGCGGCGCTTGCGTATTCTGCTTGACCGTCCGGCGAAGCCTTGCGCAGCCCGAGCCTATTCGCCGGCCAGCCGCAGCGGCGGACGGCTCTGGCGCTCGATCTCGCGCAACCGCGTCTCTTCGCGCACGATATAGTCGCGCGTGGTCGGCACCACGTCCTGCCGCTTGGTGAGCTGGATCTGGAACACCATCATCGCCTGCTGGCGGAACGCCATTTCGGAAGCGGCCAGATAGAATTCCCACATGCGCAGGAAGCGGTTGTCGTAGATGCGACGCACCTCGTCGGCATGCGCGAGGAAGCGTTCGCGCCAGGCTTTCAGCGTATCGGCATAATGCAGGCGCAGGATTTCGATATCGGTGACCAGGAGGCCCGCCCGCTCGATTGCCGGCAGCACCTCCGACAGTGCCGGGATATAGCCGCCGGGGAAGATGTATTTCGCGATCCACGGATTGGTGACGTTCGGACCTTCGGAACGGCCGATCGAATGCAGCAGCATCACGCCGTCCTCGGCGAGAAGCTGTGCGCATTTGCCGAAATAGGCGTCGTAATAGCCGACCCCGACATGCTCGAACATGCCGACCGAGACGATGCGCTCGAACGTGCCTGCGACGTCGCGGTAATCCTGCAGGCGGAAAGTGACGCTGTGCTCGAGCTGCCGCTCGGCGGCGCGTTCGCCGGCGCGCTTGTACTGTTCCTGCGACAGCGTGATGCCGGTGACCGAAGCGCCGCAATACTGGCCGAGATAGAGCGCAAGCCCGCCCCAGCCGCAGCCGATATCCAGCACCCGCGTGCCGCGGCGCGCCAGCAGCTTGGCGGCGATATGCCGCTTCTTGGCGAGCTGGGCGTCGTCGAGCGACTGGTCCGGCCGCTCGAAATAGGCGCAGCTATATTGCTGGTCGGCATCGAGGAAGAGGGCGTAGAGCCGCCCATCGAGGTCGTAGTGATGTGCGACATTGCGACGCGAGCGGCGCTTGCGGTTGAGCTGCGACAGCCGCCGGCGCAGATAGCGCATCATCCATTGCGGCTGCGCCCAGTTCGGAAGCTTGCCGCCCTGGTCCTGGCCGAGCACGATGGCGAGCAGGTCGGCGATCGATCCCCGATCGAGTACGAAGCGCCCGTCCATATAGGCTTCGCCGAGCTTCAGTTCGGGATCGAGCAGCAATTCGGTTTCGGCGACGGCATCGACAAACCGCATGATGACGGGCGTTCCGGTGCCGTCGCCGAAATGCAGGGTGCTGCCGCGGGCGGTGACGATCCGCAAATCGCCGCGACGAATGAAGGATCTGAGTGCGGTGCCGAGCAGCCGGTCCATGGACCGAAATTCCGATCAATGCCGCCGCGAATGACCGTATTCCTCCGGCGGACGGTCATCCCGCGGCCCTGTCCACCATGCCGTCATTACAACAAAGTTCCCAAAGCGGGGCAATCCGGGACATTCACTCGAAAATGAGCCACATTCGTCGGGTTTTGAGCTACACGCTCATCGCGGTGGGCAGCCGGAGCGATTCAGGACAAGAGGCGGACTTGGCAGGGCGGAACTGGCACAGGACAACGGCGGCGATGGCGTTGCTCGCGGCGGCGATCGCTTCGGCCGTGGCCGCGCCGCGCGACGCGGCCGGCCCGCAGCAGCAGTCGCGCTCAGCGCCGCCCGCGCTGCCGTCCTCCGGTGCCCAGAGCGAACCGATCGACCTGAACGAGGGCAAGAGCGCCGCGGAAATGTTCACTTCCGGATGCGCGGTCTGCCACCAGAAGCCGCAAGGCCTGGCCAAGGGGCGCAGCCCCGGGCAGCTCGCCGGCTTCCTGCGACAGCATTACACCTCGGGTTCCCAGCAGGCCGGCACGATCGCCGCCTACCTGACCTCCGGCGGACTGGAGCGCGGCAGCCCGACGCCGGTCCGCGCCACGCATGGCAGCGACGATTCTCCCGCCAGCACGCGCCGTCCGACCGCGCGTCCGGGCGACATCGTCGCGCCCGAAGGCGCGTCCGCCCAGAACCGCAACCGCCGGCCGGCCCCGGTCGACCAGACTCCGGACGGCGTGATTTTCCTGGCGCCCGGTGCGACCGAAGTGCCGGAAGACGCCGGCCGCCGGCGCGAACCTCAGCCGGCTGCGGCGCCTGCCGCGCGGCCGCAGCGTCCGGGAGCGCGGCCGACCGAGACCGCGCGTCCTGCGGAACCCGCACGTCCGGCCGATGCCGCGCGCGCGCCCGAACCGGAAGCGCCGCCCGCGACTTCGGCGGCTTCGCCGCCGGCCGAGGAAAAGCCCGCCGCCCCGCCGCGCGACAACATTCCGCTCTAAGACACGGTTGCACCGGGATCGGAACGGTCATTCAGAGGTCGCGCCGGCTGCTGCCACGCGCTCGCGCAGCGTCTTCACGAGTGCGGGCGATGGCCGTCCGTCCGCAGGCAGGGAGGCGGCCGCCTGAAATTTGCGGATCGCGGCCGTCGTTTCCGGTCGCATGGCGCCGTTCACCGGACCGGGATCGTGGCCGAGCTTGCGCAGCGCCTGCTGGATTTCGGCGAGGTCGTAGGGCTCGGCGTTCCAGCCCTTCAGCCGCGGCAAGGCGTCGTTGACGCCGCCGATCGCCGCTTCGCGCATTAGCCGGACGGCCATCGCGCGGTCCTTGGGAAGACCGCCGCGGCCCTCGTCGTAAAAGACCGCGAGCTGAAACTGACCGTAGGGGTTTTTCTGCTCCACGGCGCGCTGGAACCAGACGAGCGCCTCGCGGTCGTTGGCGGCGACGCCGCGCCCATACGCGTAGGAAAACCCGACATTGACCTGCGCCAGGGCGTACCCCTGCGACGCGGCCTTCAGGTACCATTTGAAAGCCTCGGCCTGATCGACCGGCACCGAGCGGCCAGTGCTATAGATGTTGCCGAGATTGTACTGGGCGCTGGCGATTCCCTGCTCGGCGGCGCGCAAATACCACTTGCGCGCCGCGGCCTCGTTCTTCTCAACGCCCAGTCCTTCCGCATAGGCGTAGCCGAGCGAGGACTCGGCATCCGCATAGCCACGCTCCGCCGCCTTCGAGAACCATTTGAAGGATTCGACCAGATCGACCGGCACACCGGCGCCCGTCTGATATACGCTGCCGAGAACCCATTGCGCGGCCGGATTGCCGGCCTCGGCCGCCACCCGTGCATCGATGCGCGAACCTGTCGTGAGGGATAGCTCCAGCAGCCGGCCGTCTCGAACGATCGAGATACTGATCCGCGTCCCCGGTGACTTGTGGCGGACGGCTTCTGGTACAGCCGCGTGGTCAATTACCGGCTTCCCGTCTATGGCAACGATGATGTCGCTGGGCCGCAGCCCGGCTTTTCCCGCCGGCCCAAAATCGTACGCCGATACGATCTCTGCACCGGATTCCTGCCCCGCCACGGCGCGGGCGGCATCGTTCAAGAGCACTTTCCGTATCGCGATGCCGATCCATGCCGGCTCGGCGCGCGCGGTCGGCGCAGTCGAGGCGATCGGCGCGGGCTTCGTGCCCGTCTCGGTCACCGTCACCTTGATCGGCTCCGACATCACGGGCGGATCGTGCGGCACATGGTTCTCGTCGGCCAGCACGAGCTGCAGCGTGTGCTCGCCGAGCGGCAGCGTGACCTCGGCCTCGGTCTGCCCCGCTCCGAAATGCAGATGGTTGAGGTCGCTCGGGATCGGGGCGTTGAACGAGGCGAGCCTGGTGTCGATCAGGATGTGGTGGTGCCCGGAATAGGGTCGCGCGACGCCCGCGGGCGAGATGCCCATATTCCTCAGGCCGAAGTGGATCGTCACGTTACGCGCGACTGTATCGCCGTTGTTCGGATAGATGAAGTAGACCTGCGCGTCCTTCGCGGCCGGGTTGCGTTCGACCGCCTTGGTCGTCGTCCCGGCCGGCTGAGAAACCGCCATCGCGCCGCCCATTGGATCGATCACGCGCACGCGGATGCGCTCGGATATCACGGCCGGCGAATGCGGGACGTGGTCCTTGTCACCGAGCAGAAGCTGCAGCGTGTGCTCGCCGGGTGAGAAGCTGATCTCGGCCTCGCTCTGCCCCGCTCCGAAATGCAAGTGGTTGAAATCGCTCGGGACGGGCTCGTTCAGCGGCGGCAGGTCGGTGTCGATCAGCAGGTGATGGTGGCCGGCATTGGCCTGATCCGATCCGGCGGGCGCGATCCCCATGCCGCGCAGGCCGAACTTGATGGTGACCTTCAAACCGGAAATGGTATCGCCGTTCTTCAGGCCGACGAAATAGACCGAGGCCCCCGGTGCGGAGGGGGTGGTGCCGCCGGTCGGGGCTTGGGCGAACGCCGCGCCGAAGCCACCAAGCAGGATGAAGCCAGCCACCAGCGCGACGAACCCCGCCCGGCGGCCCGTTGTTGCGAAAACATGTGCCACGGCATCTCTCCTCGCGGCGTGGGACAATAGCTCTACGTTGTTCGTCGTCCTGAAAGCGCGGTCCTGAAAACGCGTGTTCCCAGCTTAGTTTATGTCAGCTTTGTCCTGAAGTGTACCCGGCAGTGGCGAGGCAGTTGGCGCAGCCCTGAAAGCCCGGCCGAAGGTCGGGCCAAGTTTATTCGATATTTGCCGAGGCATC
This sequence comes from Pseudorhodoplanes sp., assembly GCA_050246095.1. Taxonomy (GTDB): domain Bacteria; phylum Pseudomonadota; class Alphaproteobacteria; order Rhizobiales; family Xanthobacteraceae; genus Pseudorhodoplanes. The sequence continues at coordinate 2,945 of JBFWWQ010000145.1, read as the reverse complement.
GTCATGGCCGGGCTTGTTGTATGGCCATCCACGTCATTCTGCTGTGGTGCTGCCAGGACGTGGATGCCCGGCAAAAAGGTAGCGGAAAAAAGAAAACCGCCGGAGCGTTGCCGCTCCGGCGGTCGCGCGTCGCGCGGATGTTTCCGGATTCTTACTTCTTCTCGGCGTCCTCGCCGGCCGCGTCGCCCTCGGCCTCTTCGCCCTTGGGCGTCGCTTCCGGATCGAAGAAGGCCTCGGCCGCGACCTTCGCCGCCTCGATGGCATCCTCCTCGTCGGTGCGGCGCACGGTCACGTCCTCGCCGCGGGCGATGCGCTCTGCTTCGTCGGCATTGCGCGCGACGTTGACGCTCACCGTCACCTCGACTTCGGGATGCAGCACCACCGGGACGGTATGCAGGCCGATGCTCTTGATCGGCGTGTTGAGCGCGATCTGGCTGCGGGCGACCTTGAAGCCGCCATCGGCAAGCAGCGTGGCGATATCGCGCGGCGACACCGAGCCGTAGAGCTGGCCGGTTTCGGAAGCCTGGCGCAGCACGACGAAGCTCTTGCCTTCGAGGGTCGCGGCGATCTTGCCGGCTTCGCCCTTGTCGGCGAGACTGCGCGCTTCCAGGTCCTTGCGCATCGACTCGAAGCGTTCCTTGTTCTCCTTGGTGGCGCGCAGCGCCTTGCCCTTGGCGAGCAGGAAGTTGCGTGCGTAGCCGTCCTTCACGCGCACGGTCTCGCCCATCTGGCCGAGCTTGGCGACACGTTCCAGCAGAATGACTTCCATGTCAGGTCTCCTATCCTGGATATCGGTGTTTCATTGAATGCGTTGCGGCGGCGTTCCCGGTGCGGCGTAGCGAGCGCGCAGGGCAAAGGCGGATTCGGCGATCCCGAGCAGCGCGAAGAACAGGATCGGCCAGCCGAAGACGAGAACCGCCGCATAGACTGCGCCCAGGATCAGGCCGCGCGCGTCGCGCCCGCGCGTCAGCGCGTGCACCACCGCAAGCCCGAGCAGCCCGAAAGCCATGAGGAGTGCGGCGGACAGGATGCTGCCGATGGTGCCGATCAGCCCGCTGAGGAAGGAAGCCGCGAGCGCGGCGGCAAGCACGGCACTGGTCAGCGGCGGAAACTGCATCGCCGGCAGATCCGGCCAGGGCCGCCGCAGGCGTCCGGATATGCGCACGATACGCCCGGCGAGCCAGAGATTGGCGGAATTGGTGATGGTCGCGAGCACGGCGGCGGCGAGCGGGATCAGCGCCACCAGCACGTTGACGACGTTCTTGGCGTCCATGCCGCGGATTTCCAGCGGCGTGTCCGCCGGCGTACGGGTCTGCGCGCGCAGGATGCGCTCGAAACTCGCGCGCAGGCCGGAGCGGAAACTCTCCTCGTCGAATCCGAAATTGGCGATCGCCGCGATCACGACCGCAGCGGCGAGGACCGCCGCCCATACCGCGAGGCGGCCGGCGGGATACCATTCCACCGAGCCGTCGTCCTGCGTGCGCGCGAGCAGCGCCAGATAGCCGAGCCACCAGGCGGGCAGGCCGACGCCGATCATGAACGCGATCAGGAAGAAGGGGGCGAGGAACAGCGCCAGCAGGACGGCGGCGGTGAGCGCGGCGACGAGCGCGGCCCAGTGGCTCCAGCCGATCGCCGCGATCAGGATCGGCAGCGGCGCCAGATAGAACAGCACGATCGACAGCACCGAGCCGGACGCGACGGTTGCGAACAGCAACGCCGCGGCCGCGCCGGCACCGATTCCGATCAATCCGATCTGCAGCATCGCAAGCTGTCCCGCTGTTGCAGCGGTTAGAGGCGGACCGACCGTCCGTCCCAACCATCGGCGCCCGCGGCAGCCGCGCGCGCCTCGCTTCAATCGCCCGCGGCCGCGCCGCGGGGCATCAATAATTCTTCCGCGTCAGCGGATCACGTAGGGCAGGAGGCCGAGGAAGCGCGCGCGCTTGATCGCCTGCGCGAGTTCGCGCTGCTTCTTGGCGGACACCGCCGTGATACGGCTCGGCACGATCTTGCCGCGCTCGGAAACGTAGCGCTGCAGCAGCCGCACGTCCTTGTAGTCGATCTTGGGCGCGTTGCTGCCGGAGAACGGGCAGGTCTTGCGCCGACGGAAGAAGGGCCGCCGTCCGCCGCCCGCACCACCGCCATTCCCACCACCGGAAAAGGCCATGACTTATTCCTCCGTCTCTTGCGCGCCGGCATCGCCGCGCGGTGCGTCGTCGTCGCGGCTGCGCTCGCGGCGTGGGCCCCGGTCGCGGTCGAAGCCGCGTCCGCCGCCGCCGAAGCCGCGATCGCCGAAGCCGCGGTCGCCACGCTCGCCGCGGTCGTCGCGATCGGACTTGCGCATCATCGCCGAGGGGCCTTCCTCGAGCGCGTCGACGCGCACGGTCATGAAGCGCAGCACGTCCTCGTTGAGGCGTTCCTGGCGCTCGACCTCGTTGATCGCCGCGGGGGGGCTGTCGATGTTGAACAGCGTGAAATGCGCCTTGCGGTTTTTCCGGATGCGGAACGAGAGCGTCTTCACGCCCCAATATTCCGACTTGGTGATCTTGCCGCCGAGGCCTTCGACGATGCCCTTGAACTGGGCCGTCAGGTCCTCGACCTGCTGCGCGCTCGCGTCCTGGCGCGCAATGAAGACGTGTTCGTAGAGGGGCATGAAATGCCTTTCCCGTTGTTGCTGCCCACCCGGCGCAAAGCCCAACGAGACCTTCGGAAAGGCTCGATGCTCTGATGGCGGGAACACGGGACGCCGGGCCGAATGGCCCTGCCGCCGAAAGGGGCGGCCGTCCGTTCAGCTCCCGGCCGGGGCGAGCGGAAGCGGGGTTTATAGGGCCTGTCCTGCCAAAAGCAAGGATTTCGGCACCCGGCCGGGCCAGCTTGACAGGGGTCCGGCTGCGGTGTCTTTCGGCCCGTTTTGACGGCAGGCGGGGCAAAATGACGGCGGCATTCGT
>JBFWWQ010000144.1:0-8216 GCA_050246095.1 Pseudorhodoplanes sp. | reverse complement strand
CGCCAACGGGCATGCGCTGATGGCGCGCGTCACCGCTATGGGCTGTGCCGAATCCGCGCTGGTTGCCGCCTGCCTCGCGGTCGAGCCGGACGCCTTTCTCGCCGCCGCGTCGGCGCTGCTGCTGCTCGGGATTGCCGGCGAGATCGCCGGCGAGGCGGCGGCGGGTCCCGGCAGCTTCGCGGTCGCCATCCTCGACGCGCTCGACCGCCTCGACGGCGGGCGCATCGCTTCGCGTGCCCGGATTTCCTGAATGCGCCCGGATCTGCGAATCTATGCCCTGGTCGATCCGCAGCATGCCGGCGGGCGCGATCTCGCCGCGCTCGCGCGCGAGCTCGCCGATGGCGGCGCCACGCTGGTGCAGCTGCGCGACAAGACCTCGTCCACGCGCCTGATGATCGAGACCGCGCGCGCGATCCGTGCGGCGCTCGCCGGCACGCCGGTGCCGCTGGTCGTCAACGACCGCATCGACGTCGCCCTCGCCGCCGAGGCCGCGGGCGTGCATGTCGGATGGGACGACATGCCGGTCGCCGACGCGCGCCGGCTGCTCGGCCCCGGCGCCATTATCGGGCTTTCGATCAAGACGCCGGAACAGGCGCAGGCGGCGCCGCTCGAACTTTTGAACTATGTCTGCATCGGCGGCGTGTTCGCGACCCAGTCCAAGAACAATCCCGATCCGCCGGTCGGCACCGCGGGCTTCCGCCGGCTCGCCGCGATCGTGCGCGCGCGCGCCCCCGACATGCCGGTCGGCGCGATCGCCGGGATCGACGAGCGCAACGCAAGCGCGGTCATGGCCGCCGGCGCCGACGGCATCGCGGTGATTTCGGCGCTCTCGCTCGCGCCGGAACCGAAACGGGCCGCGGCGACTTTACGCGGCATCGTCCAGACCGCCATCCGGCAGCGAGGCGCGGCATGACCACACCGATCGCCGTCACCATTGCCGGTTCCGATTCCGGCGGCGGCGCGGGCATCCAGGCGGACCTGAAGACCTTCTCGGCGCTCGGCGTCTATGGCGCCTCGGTGATCGCGGCGCTGACCGCGCAGAATACGCGCGGCGTCACCGGCATCCACGACGTGCCGGCCGCCTTCGTCGCCGCGCAGATGGATGCGGTGTTCTCCGACCTCGCCGTGCGGGCGGTGAAGATCGGGATGCTGTCGAATCCGGACGCGATCGAGGCGGTCGCGGCGGGGCTCGAACGCCACGGCCAGCGCAAGGTGGTGCTCGATCCGGTGATGGTGGCGGCCTCCGGCGACCGGCTCTTGTCGCCGGACGCGGTCGAGACCCTGCGCACGAAACTCATCCCGCGCGCCCTGGTCGTCACGCCCAATTTGCCGGAAGCCGCGGCGATCCTGGAGACCGCGGTGGCGCAGACCGAGAGCGAGATGCGCGAGCAGGGCGAGAAAATCCTCGCGCTCGGCGCCCGCGCGGTGCTGGTCAAGGGCGGTCACGGCAGCGGGGCGGAGAGCGTCGATATCCTGGTCGAGCCGAACGCGGTGGCGCGGCTCGCCGCCGAGCGCATCGACACGCGCAACACGCACGGCACCGGCTGCACCCTGTCGTCGGCGATCGCGGCGGGCCTCGCCAAGAATCTCGATCTGAACGAGAGCGTGCGCGAGGCCAAAGCCTATGTGACAGCCGCGATCGCGGCCTCCGACCGGCTGGCCATCGGCAAGGGGCACGGCCCGGTGCACCACTTTCATCGCTGGTGGTGACCGCCGCGCCGCCAAATGCCGGCGCGCGCCGCGCGATGGCGAAGCTCTCGCCTGGCCGCGTAGGCTATTTCTTGAACGCGACGATCTTCTGCTTCTGCTCGCCCAGGCCCTGGATGCCGAGCGTGACCACGTCGCCGGCCTTCAGGTATTGCGGCGGCTTCATGCCGAGGCCGACCCCGGGCGGGGTGCCGGTCACGATCACGTCGCCCGGCTCCATGACGAAGAATTGCGAGCAATACCAGACGATGTGCGCGACCCCGAAAATCATGGTCGCGGTATTGCCGCGCTGGCGCTTCTCGCCGTTCACGTCGAGCCACATGTCGAGCTTCTGCGGGTCCTTGATCTCGTCTCTGGTCACGAGCCACGGCCCGAGCGGGCCGAACGTCTCCGCGCCCTTGCCCTTGCACCATTGCCCGCCGCGGTCGATCTGGAAGGCGCGCTCGGACACGTCGTTGCAGACGCAATAGCCGGCCACCACGCTCAGCGCCTTCTCCTTGCTGAGATAGCGCGCGCGCGAGCCGATCACGATGGCCAGCTCGACTTCCCAGTCGAGCTTGGTGGAATCCTTCGGGATGACCGTGTTGTCGTTCGGGCCGCAGATGCAGGTCGGCGCCTTGTTGAAGATGATCGGCTCGCTGGGGATCGGCATGCCGGATTCCGCGGCGTGATCGGAATAGTTCAGGCCGATGGCGATGAAGTTGCGGGTATGGCCGACGCAGGGGCCGAGCCGCGGCTTGCCGGGAACGACTTTCAGCTTCTTCAGGCTGGCTTTCCTGATCTTCGCCAGGCCGGCCGGGCTCAGCGCGTCGCCCGCGATGTCGGGCACGATCCGCGACAGGTCCCGGATCTTGCCGTCGGCGTCGACGATGCCGGGCTTTTCGCGGCCCGCGGGCCCGTAGCGCACGAGTTTCATATTTCCTCCCGTATGCGATGTCGTTGCGAACCGGCCGGTTCGGGGCCGCGGATCATGCGCGGCCCCGCTTGCGGCGGCAAGGGCGGTCGGTGGGCTGGAGTCTGATTCAACTGCGTTGGATCAGACTCGTCGTTCATCTTTTTGTTTGGGCATGATCTTTTCCGAAAACCGGTTCCCACTTTTCGGGATCATGCCCTAATCGCCCTGCGTGAAATAGGCTTCCTCGTCGGGCAGCGAAGGCCGCCCATGCGCGGAGCCCTTGACCGCGGAGAAGGCGTCGAGCAGGAACAGCGACTTGGCGCTTTCGCGCGCGAGCGCCTCGATGCGCTTCTGCAGCCGCGCCACGATTTCCGGGTTCTTGTCGGCAAGATTGTTCTTCTCGGAAGGGTCCTGCGGGATGTTGTAGAGCTCGATCGCCGAAGGCAGCGGGGTGCGCCAGATCAGCTTCCAGTCGTCCTCGCGCAAACCGCCGCGGAACGGCTCGATATTGTAGACGATCTCGTGGCGCGGGGACGGCTTGCCCTCACTGATGCTCGGCCAGACGTCGAGTCCGTCGAGCGGCTTGGCCTTGCTGCGGTCGGCGCCCGCAAGGCCGGTCAGCGTCGGATACATGTCGACGACATGCATCATCCCGGTGACCTCGCCGGGCTTGATGCGGCCGGGCCAGTTCGCGACAGCCGGGACGCGCGTGCCGCCCTCGTAGAGCATGCCCTTGCCGCCGCGATAGGGCCCGTTGTCGGCCGGCAGCTTCAGCTTCGAGACGTCGGCGTCGCCGGACAGCAAAGCGGTGCGGTTGCCGCCGTTGTCGCTCATGAAGACGATGAGGGTGTTGTCGCGCATCTTCCTGCGGTCGAGCGCGGCAACCACCTTGCCGATCTCGTCGTCCATCGCGGTGATCATCGCGGCATAGCTGCGCCGCGTGGGGTCCTCGATGTTCTTGTACTTGTCGAGGTATTCCTTCGGCGCCTGGTAGGGCGCGTGCGGCGCGGTGAAAGCCAGATACAGGAACAGCGGCGTCGCCGCGTCGTGCGCGGCAATGCGATCGACGGCGTGCCTGCCCCAGAGCTGGGTCACGTAGCCGCTTTCCTTGAGCGGCCGGTCGTCGCGGTACCAGTCGCGCACGCCCGCGGACGAGTGCGTGAAATAATCCACCTCGCCGACCATCGAGCCATAGTGATAGTCGAAGCCGCGCTGGCGCGGCCAATATTTGCGGTCCGCATGCCCGAGATGCCACTTGCCGATCATCTCGGTGCGGTAGCCGGCCTGCTTCAGCGCCTGCGGCAGCAGCCATTCGTCGGTCGGCAGGCCGTATTTCGCCGGCGTCGGGATGACCAGCGTCTGCAGGCCGTAGCGGTTCGGATAGCGCCCGGTCATCAGCGCCGCCCGCGTCGGCGTGCACATCGGCTGGACGTAGAACTGTTCGAGCCGCGCGCCTTCGGCTGCCAGCTTGTCGATATTCGGCGTGCGGATATCGGAGCCGTGATAGCCGACATCCTTCCATCCCAGGTCGTCGGCGACGATGTAGACGATGTGCGGACGCGGCGCGGTCTGCGCCGCAACTTCGCCCGGCGCGACCGTCAGGGGCATCGCCGCGAGCAGGGCGGCGGTCGCGAGCAGGGCGTTGCGCGCGGTATGGGCAAACGACTTGCCCGAAAATGCATTCAACATGGTCTGGTCCTTGGTCCCTTCTTCGTCGCCCCCACGGCGGAGTGCAAGCTAGAGCATTTTCGAGCGAAGTGGGTACCGGTTCGCGTCAAGAAAATGCGATAGAATAAAAGAATCTAAAGCACGTTCCGATTCCAAGTAAAACGAACGTGCTTTAGAACGCCGACGGATTGACGCCGCCGTCGATCAGGAAATTCTGGCCGGTGATATAGCCGGCATGCGCCGAGCACAGGAAGGCGCAGGTCGCGCCGAATTCGTCGGCGGTGCCGAAGCGTTTGGCCGGAACGCCGCCGATGCGCTGTGCGCGCGCCTGCTCGATGCTGATATTCTGCTTCTTGGCATTCATCTCGATATTGGAATCGAGCCGGTCGGTCTGGAAGGCGCCGGGCAGCAGGAAGTTGATGGTCACGTTCGAGGCCGCGACCGAACGCGCGACGCCGGCGAGGAATCCGGTGAGGCCGGCGCGCGCGCCAGACGACAGATCGAGACCGGCGAGCGGCGTCAGCACCGCCCCGGAGGTGATGTTGACGATGCGGCCGAACTTGCGCGCGATCATCGGGTCGATGGTCTTCTGGATGAGCTCGATCGCCACGATCATGTTGGCGATCACCCCGTCGATCATCTGCTGGCGCGACAATTCGCGGAAATCGCGGAACGGCGGACCGGCATTGTTGTTGATGAGGATGTCCGGCTCCGGGCAGGCCGCAAGCAAAGCCTTCTGCCCGTCCGGCTGCGCGACGTCGGCGGCGACCGGGGTGACCTTGCGGCCGGAGGCCTTGGCGATCGCATCCGCCGCCTGCGCCAGCCGCTTCTCGTCGCGGCCGTTGATCACGACATCGCAGCCGGCCTGCGCCAGATGCAGCCCGCAGCCATAGCCGAGCCCGCGGCTCGACGCGCAGACGATGGCCTTGCGGCCGGCAATTCCGAGATCCATGCGGTGTCCTTCGTGCGGCAGGGCGCCGGCCCGGCAGGGTCCGGCGCGAGGGGGCGGCATTTTATGCGCGACCCCGGTGGCGGCCAAGCCGCCGAACCGACGGAAGGAGATTATTCGCGCGGGCTCGCGGCCGCGACGCCCGCCGCGTCGTCGGAGGGCGACATGGCATTGCCGCGCCAGACAAAGACGGTGTCGCGCCAGGCCGCAAACCACAGCACCGGGATGAGGAGGTCGCGCAGGATCGCGGCGGCAATGCTGCGCGACGACATATGCCAGTGCGCGCTACGGGCGAGCGCGATCTCGGCGCCGTACCAGAGCAAGCCAAATCCGAGCATGCAGGTTAGCGCCGGCAGGCCGGAGGCGGCGGCGACCAATCCCGCGCCGGCGATCGGCAGCAGCCCGCCGGTCAGGATTTCCGGGGCGAAATGCAGCGGGAAACTGGCGCGGCGCAATTGCGCCCAGCGCATCTGCCGGCGCCACACATCGCCGAGACGGCGCCGGCCGAGCGGCTGGGCGAAGGGATTGTCCACGAGCCGCACCGTGCCGCCGATCGCCCGCACCGCCTTGGTGCTGGCGGCATCCTCCGCCGCTTCGCCGGCGAGCGCGCGCATGCCGCCGGCGCGCTCCAGGTCGGCGCCGCGCCACATCATGGTCTTGCCCTGCGCGAAGCCGAGGCCGAGCGTGTCGGCGACATATTGCCAGCGCGCCTGGTAGGTGTTGAGGAACGCGCATTCGACCTCGGCCCAGAAGCCGCGCGGCTGCGCGCCGACCGGCGGCGAGCAGACCAGCAGCGTCTCGCCGCGGAAGCCCGCGAGCAGGCGCTGCACATAGTCGCGCGGCATCTGCACATTGCTGTCGGCGAATACGATCCAGCCGTGCTGCGCCTCGCGCCAGCCCTTGAACATGTTGTTGAGCTTGGGATTGCTGCTGATGCGCCCGTCCCCGATCAGGAGGCGCGCGTCGATCCACGGATAATCGGCGATCAGGCGCCGCACCAGAGCGGCGGCCGGATCGTCGGCGCGCGCGACGCAAAACAGAATCTCGAAGCGCGGATAATCGAGCAGGAACGAGGAGCGCAGCGTCTCCTCGATGAAATTCTCCATCCCGCAGACCGGGCGCACGACGGTCACGCCCGGCGCGTGCCGCGTCGGCGAGGGCATCGGCGGGCGCGGGCGGCAGCGCCAAGCGGCGATGCCGAGGCCGCCGAGATGGATCGCGGTGGCCAGCACGAGCAGCGCGGAGACGAGGGCGACGACGGTCATTCCCGCGAAGGTCCCAGCGGGCGGTGACACGCTGATGACATTTCTCAACAACCCGGCCAAACCTCTTGTCATCAAACGGCAATGCGATTGCGCTATCGACTTGGCATGGGAGTTTTCTGCAGGATCGCGCCGTGCTCATGACCAGTCCTGCGATGCGGCAATTCCGCGCGCTGTTTCTCTCCGACATGCATCTCGGCGCCCGAGGCTGCCAGGCCGGCAGGCTTCTCGACTTCCTGCGGCATCACGATGCGCAGACCATCTACCTGGTCGGCGACATCGTCGACGGCTGGGCGCTGAAGTCGAACTGGTTCTGGCCGCAGGCGCACAACGACATCGTGCAGAATCTGTTGCGCAAGTCGCGCAAGGGGACGCGGCTGATCTACGTGCCCGGCAACCACGACGAGTTCCTGCGCAATTATTGCGGCACGCATTTCGGCGGCATCGAGGTGGCGGAGGAGACCGTTCATGTCGGCGCCGACGGCCGCCGCTACCTCGTCGTGCATGGCGACCATTTCGACCTGATCGTCACGCAGGCGCGCTGGCTCGCGCATCTGGGCGACCGCGCCTACGACTACGCCATCGCCGCCAACCGCAGCTTCAACGCGGTGCGGCGGATTCTCGGCTTTCCCTATTGGTCGCTGTCGCAATGGGCGAAGCTGAAGGTGAAGAACGCCGTCGCCTATATCGGCGACTACGAGAAGGCGCTCGCGGCCGATGCGCGCCGCAACCAGGCCGACGGCATCATCTGCGGCCATATCCACCATGCCGCGATCCACGACGATTTCGGCGTGCGCTATGTCAATTGCGGCGACTGGGTCGAGAGCTGCACGGCGGTGGCCGAGCATCACGACGGCCGCATGGAGATCATCCGCTGGACGGCGGAGCCGTCCGCGGCCTTGCCGGAAATCCTCAAACCGCAGGCGGCCTGAGCCGAGGAGCCGGCGCATGGCCTGGATCGCGCTGGTCATGGCCGGCTTGCTGGAAGTGGGCTGGGCGCTGGGGCTGAAATATTCCGACGGCTTCACCCGGTTCTGGCCCAGCGTGGCGACCGTGGCGGCGGTGGCGCTGAGCTTCGTCCTGATGTCTTTGGCCCTGAAATCGGTGCCTTTCGGCACGGTCTATGCGGTCTGGACCGGGATCGGGGCGGTCGGGACCGTGCTCGCCGGGATTGTGCTGTTTCAGGAATCCGCCGAACCGCTGCGGCTGGCCTGCCTTGCATTGATTGTGACAGGCATTCTGGGCATCAAGCTGGTCGGTCCGGGCCTCTGACGGGCCGTTTCGCCGCAGAACGCCATTCCAGTACCTGCCCGCATGGCCCCGTCGCGTCACCAGCGTACCGCCGATCCGAAGGCGGAACAGAAGTCGCCGCCCTCGCTGCAGCCGAACTGCCATTTCGGCAGGACGCTGCGGGCGATCGCGCTCTACATGATCGAAAATCTGAAGGGGCTCGCCGAGAACGATGCCCTCGACGGCACCCAGGCGGTGCATGACGTGCGCCGCCTGATGAAACGCTGGCGATCGCTGCTGCGCCTGCTGGCGCCGTTCCTGGAGGGGCCGAGCGAGAAGCTGCGCGAGGATGCGCGCGCGCTGGCGCGGCGTCTTTCCGTCGCCCGCGACGCGCAGGCCGCGATCGACGCCCTGCACGACGCGCTGGAGGCGCCGAAAGCGCGCGCCGCGTCGATCTCGCCGCGCACGCTGGAGACGCTGCGCACGCGGCTGCAGGGGCGGCGCA
>JBFWWQ010000143.1:0-8273 GCA_050246095.1 Pseudorhodoplanes sp. | reverse complement strand
GTGCCCGCCGCCTTCCCGCAAATTTTCGTCGGGCTCAAGCTCGGTCTGGCGGCAAGCTGGCGCTCTCTGATCGGGGCAGAAATGTTCGCAGGCGCGGCCTTCGGGCTCGGTTTCATGCTCTATGAAGCTCGCGAATTCTATGCGACCGACATCATGTTCGCCTCACTTCTGCTTGTGGCGATCTTCAGCCTGCTGCTCGAACAGGCCGGACTGCGCTATATCGAGCGTATCACGCTCCAGCGCTGGGGCATGTCGCAGACGTTGAAGGTCTGAGCTATGGTCTCGCTGCTCCGCCGCTGGGCTGTTCCGGCGACCGCCATCCTCCTGTTCCTGCTGGTATGGGAGGTGGGGTTCCGGCTGTCCGGTCTCGACCCGAAGCTGTTTCCACCGCCAACCGCGATCTTTGCCGCACTGATCCGCCTGTCCTCGCCTACCGCCTCGGGTGGAACGCCGCCACTCTTCATTCACATCACCCACAGCCTTGCAAGCCTCGTCGCCGGTATGGTGATCGCGGTGGTCGCCGGCTCGGCCCTCGGCATTTTCATGGGCATCAGCCGCGTGATCTATGGCGCGCTGTCGCCCCTCGTGAACGCCGCCCTGCCGATCCCGCCCTACGCCTATATCCCGATCCTGCTGTTGTGGCTCGGACACGGACCGCGCACGATCATCACCGCCACAGCATTCGCCGCGGCGCTGCCGCTAATCTACACCACGACGGCCGGGGTGCGCGCGATCGACCGCCGGCAGGTGCTCGCGCTGCAGACCTTCGGCGCCTCGCACTTGCAGGTACTGTCGCGCGTCGTCATTCCGGCCGCCTTCGCTTCCATTATCGCGGGCCTGCGGCAGAGCTTCGGTCAGGCCTGGCGCACGCTGGTCGGGGGAGAATTCATCGCCGCTCCCGCCAGCGGACTGGGCTACCTGATCTTCAATTCGCGCGATTTTCTCGCAGTCGATTCGATGTTTGCGGGCATTCTCATGCTCAGCCTGTTCGGCTTCATCTGCATCTATGTGCTGGTCGGCTGGATCGAGAACCGCACTCTCAAGCGCTGGGGACTGATGACATGAGGCGGCGCCTGACATGATTCCGAAAATTTCGGCGCGCCATGTCGTCAAGACCTACGATCAGGACGAGCATACTCTGGACGCCATCGCCGATATCACACTGGACATCGCGCCCGGGCGCTTTGTCATCCTTCTCGGGCCGAGCGGCTGCGGCAAGTCGACGTTTCTCAACATCGTCGCGGGATTCGACACGCTGAGCGGAGGCGATCTGCGTGTGGACGGCAAGCCAGTGACGGGTCCCGGGCCCGACCGCGGTTTTGTCTTCCAGGAGTTCGCTCTGTATCCGTGGCTGACCGTCCTCGGCAATGTCCGCATCGGCCTCGACGTGCAGAGAAAAATGCCGACTGCAGCGCGCAACGCGCGTGCTCACGAACTGATCAAGCTCGTTGGGCTCAAGGGCTTCGAGAACCGCTACCCGCACACGCTATCGGGCGGCATGAAGCAGCGGGTCGCAATTGCGCGCACGCTGGCGACCGACCCCGAAATCCTGCTGATGGACGAGCCTTTCGGAGCGCTCGACGCGCAGACGCGCGCCTCGCTGCAAAGCGACCTGCTCCGCCTATGGCGCGGCAGCAACAAGACGGTCGTCTTCGTTACGCACTCGGTACAGGAAGCGCTCTTGCTCGGCGACGACATTGTGGTGCTGAGCAAGCGTCCCGCCACGATCCGGGCGATCGAGACAATCGACGCACAGCGCCCGCGCGATATTTCCGGGCCGGCATTATTGGATGTCAGTCGACGCCTTATATCTCTGTTGGCTGAAGACTCTCGCGACGTCATCCACGACTGATCCGAAGAACGGCGAGGAAGCCGACATGCGCGCGTCGGCTGTCAGGTCGGAACGATGTGACGAATGCTCGCCGCGTCGATATCGGCAAGAGACTTCCAGCCGCCGATCGCCATGGCCAGGTCGATCTCTTCGCGCAGAAGCGTAAGCGCGCGCTCGACGCCCGCGGCTCCGCCCGCCGCCAGTCCCCACAGATGAGAGCGTCCGATCAGCACCGCGCTTGCACCCAGCGCGATCGCCTTGATGACGTCAGTTCCGCGCCGGATGCCGCCATCGAGCAGCACAGGCACCCGTCCGCCGGCGCCTTCGACGACATCGGGCAGCGCCTCGATGGTGGAGATCGAATGATCGAGTTGGCGCCCGCCGTGATTGGAGACTTGGAGCGCGTCGCAGCCCAGTTCGACCGCGCGCTTGGCATCCTCCGCGCGCATCACGCCCTTGACCACGAGCGGGCCTTTCCAGACCGCGCGCAGCCAGGAAAAATCGTCCCAGGTAACGCCGGGATCGATCAGGTCGGAGATGTATTTCGCCATGTCGACGATATTCGCACCGCCGTGCTTCTCGAAATTGCGGAAGGTGACGCGCGGCGTCTTCAGCATCCCGATCCACCAGGACGGATGGGCAAGAAGATCAATCGCGGTACCGAGGCCCAGTCGCGGATTGATGGTGAAGCCGCTGCGCAGGTCGCGTTCGCGCCGTCCGAGCAGCGGGCAGTCGATGGTCAGGCAGAGCGCCTTGTAGCCCGCAGCTGCCGCGCGGTCTGCAAATTCCCGCGTCACGCCGCGGTCCCGGTAGATGAACAACTGCAGCCATTTCGGCCCCGCCGCCGCGTCGGCGACTTCCTCGATGGACAGGGTGGAGCCCGCGCTCACGCTCATGATCGTGCCCATCTTCGCGCAGGCGCGCGCCACCTCCGCTTCGCCGCGCGGCCACAACAGGCCGGACGAGCCGGTCGGCGCGACCAGCACCGGCGTTTCGATGCGCTCTCCGAGCAGCGTCACCGACTGATCGCGGGAAGGCACGCCGCCGAGCGCCTTGCCGATCAGCGCATAGGCGTCGAACTCGCGATAGTTCCGACGCAACGTCGCTTCGTCGCCGGCGCCGCCGTCGACGAAATCGAACATCATGCGCGGTAGCCGGGCCCGCGCCATCGCGCGCAGGTCGTCGATGTTCAATGCGCGATCGAGACGGTTCATGGACGCGACGTCAGGCGGCCTTGTTAAAGGTACCGCGCGAGAGGATGTATTCGGACGTCACCGAGATGTCGGCCTTGATCGCGCGCGCGACGCCTTCGATGTCGCGGCTTCGCAGCGCATCGAGGACTTCGAAATGATGCTCGCCGTTCCAGCGCACCGGCGCTTCCGCCAGCGTGAGGTGCAGGAGCGGGCCAGCCTGCAGCCACAGCATCTCGATCATCTGCTGCAGCATCTGGCTGTCTGCGGCCGCGTACAGGGTAAAATGGAAATCGCGGTTAAGCTTGAGCGCGCTGTTCATCTCCTGGCGCTGCCCCGCCGCGGCGGCCCGTTTCGACAGGTCGTCAAGCGTGTCGATCATCGCGGCTTCGACATTCGGAACCGCAAGTCGTGCGGCACGTCCCTCGAGCATGACACGCAACTCCGTCAGTTCGAGAAACTGCTTCTGCGTCAGCACCGGAACGGCCACCGTCCGGTTCGCGCGCATTTCCAGAGCCCGCTCAGCGATGAGGCGGTTGACCGCGGCACGGACCGGCATCGGACTCGTGCCGAGCGAAGCCGCAAGCGTTCGCAGCGACACGAGAGAGCCCGGTGCAAATCGTCCGGACATGAGCGCATTACGCAACTCCGCATAGACGCGGCCATGCAAAGCGGCAGTCGACGCCGATCGCCGCTTCCGTGCGATTGAAACCACCTTTCTGACCCGAGCCACCTGATTCCCCCCGTTTGCCGGGCCGAACTTGGCATAGGCGTCGATACGCTGCCAGATTCTTGGGCGGACAACGCAAATTTTTGCCTCGCTCGTACGCTTGCGCGCATCTGTAAACTGTGATCACAATTACGGCAAGGGCGTAGATTGGGCATTTTCGCACGGAGGGACCGCCAATGAAATTCGGACACACGCTGCTGATCGCCGGCGCATTGCTGATCGGCGCATCGACGACGGTCGTCGTTGCGCAGGAGACCTTCCCCTCGAAGCCCGTCACACTGGTGGTGCCGTGGCCGGCCGGCGGCGGCAGCGACACGCTGATGCGTCTGCTCGCGCCTTACGCCTCGAAGGCGCTCGGACAGCCTATCGTCGTGGTCAACAAACCGGGTGCGGGCGGACAGACGGGCCTGCGCGAAGTCGCGACGGCGGCGCCGGACGGCTACATGGTGAGCTTCATCGCCACAGGCTTTCTTTCGCAGCAATACAACAATCCGAACTCGAACACGATCGACGACTACGCCTATGTCGCGTTCGTCGGGACGGATGCTTCGGCCCTGACCGCCAATGCGAGCACCGGCTGGAAGAAGCTGGACGATTTCGTGAAGGCCGCCAAGGCAAGTCCCGGCACGATCAAGAACGGCAACGACCAGCCGGGCGGAACATCGTTCCTCGGCATCGCGATGATGGAGAAGGCACTCGGCGTCAAGGTCGTGCGCGTTCCCTATGCCGGCGACGCACCGAACGTCCAGGCGCTTCTCAGCGGCGAGGTGCAGACGAGTTCGGCGGCGCTCACCAACATGGTGGATCATCACAAGGCGGGGAAAGTCTTCGTTCTCGCGATTTCGGGCGACGTGCGCGACCCCGCGCTGCCGGACATCCCGACTTTCAAGGAACTCGGCTTCGACATCAAGGCGGGAACGATCCGCGCCATCGTCGCGCCGAAGGGCACGCCGGCCGACCGTCTCAAGAAGCTCGAGACGGCGTTCCTCGCCGGGTTGAACGATCCCGAGTTCAAGCAGAAGGCGCTCGCTGCGAGCTTCGGTCTGTCGCCGAAGGGAAGCGCAGAGACCACGGAATTCATCAAGGCGCTCGACGCGGCGATGTATCCGATCCTGCTTGAGTCCGACATGGTGAAGGTCCGCAAGAAGTAAGGGGCGTTCGGGGGCCGGCGCGACCGCCGGCCTCCGGAGCCACCCGCCATGAGCAGCGAGGCTACGTCCGATCGTCCGCGACCGTCCTGGAGCGCTCTCGCGCTCGGTCTCGTCCTCGTTGCGGCGGGCGTGGCGGGGCTGGTCGAGCTTGCCTACGATCCGTTTCTTTCCGACATCGACGCAGGCGACGCGGATCCGGGTCCGGCCTTCTTTCCGCGCATCCTGCTCTATCTGCTGATTGCCGGAGGCGTGGGACAGACCGTGAGTGCCGCCATACAAGCTTCGAGATCGGGAGGATTCGCTGCCGATTCCGAGTTCTCGATTTCCCGCCTCGCCGTTCCCGTCGCGCTCGCCGCGAGCGTATTCGTCTATGCCAAGGCATTGCCGCTTGTCGGCTACCTCGCGGCGACGGTTGCGTTCGCTCTCGCCTGGCTGTGGATCGTCGGTACGATCGATCGGAGCCTTCCGCGCAAATTTCCCGCGGCAGCCGGGCTTGTCCTGCTCGAAGCGGCGGTCATTTCGCTGCTCCTTTATGCTGTGTTCGGATACGGCATTTCCGTGCCGCTGCCCTGACCGATGTTCGACGCGTTCTTCACGGCCGCCATTCAGATCCTGCTCGACCCGTACGCGCTGGCGCTGGTCGTCGCGGCGACTGCGGCCGGCATCGTGCTCGGCGCGTTACCGGGGATCAGCTCGACCATGTCGCTTGCGATCCTGCTGCCGTTTTCGTTCGCGATGGGCTCGACCCACGCGATGCTCTTCCTCATGGGGATTTTCTACGGCAGCGTCTATGGGGGCTCGATCTCGGCCATTCTGCTGAATATTCCCGGCACGCCGGGCTCGATGGTCACGCAACTCGACGGGCATCCGATGGCCCGGTCCGGCCGGGCGGGGGAGGCGCTGACCTTCGCCATCATCGCCTCCACCATCGGCGGCGTCCTCGGTCTCGTTGCACTCGTCGTGTTTGCACCTTTGCTTGCGCAGGCCGCGCTCTATTTTCAGAGCCCGGAATTCGCCGCCATGATGCTGTTCGGGCTGACGATGCTGGCCTATGCATCGCCGGGCTCGACCTATCTCGGGCTCGTCGGCGGGGTGATCGGCCTGATCATGGGAACGGTCGGTCTTGACGCGGTGAGCAATGCCTCCCGTCTCGATTTCGGCGTTCCGGAGCTTCAGGCGGGAATCAATCTCATTCCCGTCGTCGTCGGCGCATTCGGACTTGCGGAGGTCATGCGCACGCTCGAACAGCGCGAGCTCGCCGGCGACATGGTCCGCAATATCGGCCGGCTCTGGCCGGGCTGGCTCGCGGTGTTGCGCACGGCCGGCACCGCGGCGCGATCCTCGCTCATCGGAATCCTGGTGGGCATCATTCCGGCAGCCGGGTCGGCGATCGCGGTCAGCATCGCCTACGCGCAGGAAAAGCGGATGTTCGAGGGTCGCGAGACTTTCGGCGACGGAAACCCGCGCGGGATCATGGCGGCCGAGGCCGGCAACAATTCCTGCGTCGGCGGCGCGCTCATCCCGATGATGACGCTCGGCATTCCGGGCGACACGATGACGGCGGTTCTGGTCGGCGCGCTGCTGATCCACGGATTGCGGCCGGGCCCCAATCTCTTTGAGCAGCATCCGGACTTCGTCGGCATCGTCTATGTGGCCCTCGCGCTGACGATCGTCGCGACGGTGCTGCTGGCATTCGTCGGCATCCGGCTGTTCGTGCGGCTGCTGACGCTTCCTCGCCGCACCCTCGTCGTCGCCATCGTCCTTCTTTGCGTTGTCGGCTCCTATTCCGTGCAGAACTCTCTGTTCGACGTGACGGTGATGATCGTGTCCGGCGTCGGCGCCTATTTTCTCTCCAAGGCGGGATTGCCCCCGGCGCCGATCCTGTTCGGTCTGGTTCTTGGCCCGCTGCTTGAGGAAAATGTGCGTCGAACGCTGGTCGTGCACCAGTCGTGGACAATCTTCTTCGAGCGCCCGCTGAGTCTGACACTGATCGTCATATCGATCTTCACACTCGCCTATCCGCTGATCACAAGCTTTCGTCACCGGTGAACCAGATGCCATCCATCTCAGATCTTGAAACGTTTCACGTCGCCCTGCCGACTCGCCGCGAGCACAAATGGGCGGGACTGACCGAAGCGATCGGCGGCTATATTCTCGTGAAGCTGTCGGACGATTCCGGGTATGCCGGCTGGGGGGAGGCCCCGGTGCTGAAGGACTGGGGCGGCGATCATGGCCGTTATTTCGGGGAATCGCCGGGCACGACTCTGACGGTGATCGACGCCTATCTGCGCAAGGCCGTGCTTGGCGCGGAAGTCGGCGACTTCGCCGGTCTGCACGCGCGCATGGACAAGGCGGTGAAAGGCTATCCCTATGCCAAGGCGGCAATCGACATCGCCGCCTACGATCTCGCCGGCCGCGCGTTCGACGTGTCCGCAGCGCTGCTGCTGGGCGGATGGGCGCGGCGCGAGGTGCCGGTGACGCATTCGATCGGCCTGATCGGCTTCGAGGAGGCGGAAAAGGAAGTTGCTGCTGTTGCCGAGCAGGGCGTCAGGACGATCAAGATCAAGGTCGGCGTCGATCCGATCCGCGACGTCGAGATGGTGCGCCGCATCCGCGAGACCGTAGGTCCGAAAACCATCCTCTGCGTCGATGCCAATCAGGGATATGTGTCGCCGCGCGAAGCAATCCGAGTCGTCCGCCGCATCGAGAAATACGACATCCTCTATGTCGAGCAGCCTGTCGAGGGCATCGATCGTCTGGCCGAGGTTGCGCGTGCGATCGATATTCCGGTGATGGCCGACGAATCGGCCTGGAATGCGCGCGACGCCTTCGAGATAGCCGAGCGGCGCGCCGCCGAGATCGTGTCGATCTACACGACCAAGCCGGGCGGCCTTTACCGCGCCAGCCAGGTCGCGGCCGTCTGCCAGGCCGCCGGCATCCGCTGCAATGTCAACGGCTCGGTCGAGACCGGCATCGGCAACCGCGCGAACGTCATCTTTGCCGCCGCCACACCCGTCGTCTCGCTCTCCTGTGTCGTGCCGGTATCGACGCCGGCGTCCTCGCTCAAGCCTGGGCAGATGGCGGGCATCTACTACAAGGACGACCTCATCACCGAGCCTTTTGTCATGCAGAACGGCGCGATCATGGTGCCTGATGCGCCTGGTCTTGGCTGGGACGTCGACCTCGACAAGATCCGCCGCTACGACGCGATTGCCAAGACCTGACAACAATCATACGGGGAGTGTAGTGAAATGCGTGAACAGGCCATCGGCCGGCTCAAGATCGTCATGAAAGAATCCGGCCTCGATGCGATCGTCGTGATCTCGCCGGAAAACTACGCCTATGTGTCGGGCTTCGTCGTCCCCACCCAA
>JBFWWQ010000142.1:0-8300 GCA_050246095.1 Pseudorhodoplanes sp. | reverse complement strand
GCGGTCGCTCTGCAGCACCCAGGCGGCGTTCGGCGGCGCCTTGATGTCGTCCGCGCGCACGCCGTTGAGCGCCACCCCGCGACCGCGCAGCATCGGCACCCGGTTCAGCCGCGCATCGCCGGCACGCTCACGAACGAAGCGATCGAACGTCTCGGCGTCGGCGGACTGGATGTCGATGAAGAAGAACGACGGCGCCTTGTCCGGCAGCGCCGCCGCGAACTGGCGCCGCAGATTGCCGTCGATGCCGATCACCGTGACCAGCAGCGTGATGCCGAGGCCGAGCGACAGCACGATGATGGGCGTGAGCGCGCCCGGCCGGTGGATGTTGGCGATTGCGAGCTGCGCCACGGTCGCGCGCAGATGCGGCAGGCGGCGCGCGGCGGCCATGATCGATTCGGCAATCGCCCGCAGCACGACGAAGGTGGCCGCGGCGGCCGCGACGAAGATGATGGCGACGCGGCGGTCGAAGGCGAGCCAGATCGCCAGCGCCGCCAGCGCCGCGGTCACGACGATCGCCGCGATCACATATTGCGCGCGGGGAAAGCGCCGTCCGTCGCCGACATGATCGCGGAACAGCGCGGATACCGGGATATCGTGCGCGCGCCCGAGCGGCCAGATGGCGAAGGCGAGCGCGGTCAGCAATCCGTAGGCGAAGGCAAGGGCGAGCTGGCCGGGAAACACGGCCGGCTCGATCGGCAGCGGTATCACGGTCCCCAGCGCATACGCGATGGCATAGGGCAGCACGGCGCCGATGCCCAGCCCGATCAGGGAGCCGACGGTGGCGAGCGCCATCACCTGGATCAGGTAGATCGCGAAAATGCGTCCGCCGGTGGCGCCGAGCGACTTCATCGACGCGATCACCGCGCGCTTGCGGTCGAGATGGCTCTTCACCGCATTGGCCACGCCGACGCCGCCGACAAGCAAGGCGGTCAGCCCGACCAAAGTGAGGAATTGCGTGAAGCGTTCGACGTTGCGCTCGAGCGCGGGCGAGGCGTTGCTGCGGGTGCGGATTTCCCAGCCGGCATCGGGCAGCGCGCGCTGCACGTCGGCGCTGAGCGCAGTCACCGCGCGGTCGCCGGCGTCGTTCGCCGGCAGTTTCAGACGGTAATGCCAGCGCACCAGGCTGCCCGGCAGCACCAGCCCGGTGGCGCGCAACGCCGCTTCGCTCATCAGCAGGCGTGGACCGAAACCGATGCCGCCGGCGAGCTTGTCCGGCTCGAAGACGATGGCGGCGCGGATCTCGATCGTGGCGGCGCCGACCGTGATGCGTGCGCCGGGCAAAAGATTGAGCCGCAGCAGCAGCGAGGGATCGGCGGCGGCCCCGAAGACTTCGCCGCGCGGCGCAAGCGCCTCGGCCAGGGGCATATCCGGGTCGAGCCTGACCGTGCCGTAATTCGGATAGGCGGCGTCCACCGCCTTCAGCTCCACCAATGCGCTCTGGCCGTCGGTTGCGCGCGCCATCGCACGCATGGTGGCGGCGGTGGAGAGCATGCCGCGATCCGCCAGGAAGCGCCGCTCCTGCTCGCTCGCCTCGCGCTGGATGAGCGAGAACGAAATGTCGCCGCCGAGAATGCTGCGCCCCTCGCGCGCGAGACCGCCGGTCAGGCTCTCCGAAATCGATCCGATCCCGGCAATCGCCATCACGCCCAGCGCGATGCAGGCGATGAACACCGCAAAGCCGCGCAGCCCGCCGCGCAATTCGCGCAGCGCCAGACGCAGCGAAAGCAGGCCCGCCGCCTTGCCTTCGACGCCCATGACGGGCGCATTCATGCGGACACCGCCTTGAGCGGTTCGCCGCTGTCGATGCGGCCCGAACGCAGGCGTATGACGCGGTCGCAGCGCGCCGCAAGCGCGGAATCGTGCGTCACCAGCACGAGCGTCGTGCCGCGCTGCCGATGCAGCGAGAACATCAGGTCGATGATCTGGCGGCCGGTATTCTCGTCGAGATTGCCGGTCGGCTCGTCGGCGACCAGGATCGAGGGCTCCGGCGCCAGCGCCCGCGCCAGCGCCACGCGCTGCTGCTCGCCGCCGGACAATTGCGCGGGATAATGCGACAGGCGCTCCCCGAGCCCGACCGATTGCAGCTCGGCGCGCGCGCGTTCGCGCGCATCCCGCCGGCCGGCGAGTTCGAGCGGGACCGCGACATTCTCGATCGCCGTCATGGTCGGGATCAGATGGAAGGACTGAAACACGATGCCGACATTGCGGCCGCGGAAGCGCGCGAGCGCGTCCTCGCCCAGCGCCGACAGGTTCTCGCCGGCCACGCTCACGCGGCCGGTATCGGCGCGCTCCAGGCCGGCCATCACCATCAACAGCGTCGATTTGCCGGATCCCGAGGGGCCGACCAGGCCGATTGCCTCGCCGCTGCCTATTTCGAGATCGATATCCTTCAAAATGTGCACACGGGCGGCGCCGCGGCCGAGCGAGAGGTTGATCCCGGACAGAGCGATTGCAGGACCCGGGTTTCTTGACATGGCGTTCATGAATGGGCTGATTTTACAGGTCGGAAGCAATGGAAACGGCAATTCGGTCTGATATGGGGCGATGCGTGTCATGATCCATAGGCGTGCGGCAATATTGGCATTGGCCGGGGCGGGTCTGGCGGTGGCTTTGCCCGGCATGGCGCGCGCGCAGGCGCGGCCGGTCCGGATCGTCGCTTTGGGCGATTCGCTGACCGCCGGCTTCGGCCTGGCCGGCTCGGCGGCCTTCCCGGCGCAGCTCGAGCGTGCGCTCAAGGCGCGCGGCCATGCGGTCGCAATCCAGAATGCGGGCGTGTCCGGCGATACCGCCTCGGGCGGGGCGGCGCGCGTGGAATGGTCGGTGCCCGACGGGACGGACGGCGTCATCCTCGAACTCGGCGCCAACGACATGCTGCGCGGGACGGACCCGGGCGTCACCAAGCAGGCGCTGGAATCGATCATCAGCCGGCTGCGCGCGCGGCGGATCGAGGTCCTGCTCTGCGGCATGCGTGCGCTTCCCAATCTCGGCGCGGCCTATGGCCGTTCGTTCGAGGCGATCTTTCCGGAGCTCGCGGGCAAATACGGGCTGCTCTTCTACCCGTTCTTCCTCAACAACGTGATCACGAAGCCGGCGCTGATGCTGAACGACGGGCTGCATCCGAATGCGGAAGGCGTGGCGACCATCGTCGCCGGCATCCTGCCGAAGGCGGAAAGCCTCGTCGCACGCGCGCGACTGCACCGCGCCGCATGACGGATTGACGACGGAAGCCGCCCTTGCCCGGCGGGCTCGAATCTCTGCATCATCGCCGCGACGGCGAACCCTCGTCCCCGTGTGTTCAAGGAAGCATCGATGCCGCGCCTGTTCACCGGACTCGAACTTCCTTCCGGCATCGGCCAGATGCTGTCCTTCCTGCGCGGCGGATTGCCGGGTGCGCGCTGGATCGATCCCGAGAATTATCACGTCACGCTGCGCTTCATCGGCGACATCGAGGACGGCATGGCGCACGAGGTCGCCTCGATGCTGACCCGCGTCTCGCGCCGGCCGTTCGAAATGCGGCTGCAGGGGCTGTCGTCGTTCGGCGGCCGCAAGCCGCGCGCGGTCGTCGCCGCGATCGCGCCGGTGCCGCCCTTGCTCGAACTGCAGGCCGACCACGAGCGGCTGATGCAGCGGGTGGGGCTCGAGCCGGAGGGGCGCAAATACACCCCGCATGTCACGCTCGCGCGCCTGCGCGATTCCTCCAGCCGGCAGGTCGCGGACTATCTTTCCGAGCGCGGCCTGTTCCGCTCCGAGCCGTTCACCGTCGACCGCTTCGTGCTGTTCTCGTCGCGCGCCTCGGTCGGCGGCGGACCCTATGTGATCGAGGAAGTGTTTCCGCTGACCGAGGGTCAGGCCTAAGCCGCCGTCGGCGCCGCGATTTTGCGCGCCCTGCGTGCGGGCACGGCGCAGGCGAAGCGCAGAACGATGCCGGTTTCGATCTCGATCTCGACATCGACGGCGCACGCCGCACGTTTCGCAAAGCCGGGATCGTCGAGGCCATGCAGCCGGATTTCCGCGAGCCGGTAGCTGCGCGCCTCGTCGATCAGCCGTGCGAGCAGCAAAGGCAGGACGGCGTTGCGCGGCGTGTCCGGTTCCAGGGTCAGCACCGCGTCGGCGCGGCGGCCGGTGCGGTCGGGCAGGATTTCGAGCGCGGCGCGCAGTACGCCATCGACCGCGGCGCCGACCAGCACCGCCTGCGCGCCGAGCAGGCGCAGGCAATGGCCGTCGACGCCGCGCTCGTCGCTGCCGCTGACCAGGCGCAGGGCGCGGTCGCCGTCCGGCAGCCGCAGCAGATGCGCGTGGTAATCCTCGATACAGGCCGGCCCGAGAACCCGGATTTCGATGCTGTTCATCTCCCACCCCGCCGTGTCGGCGCGCAAAAGGCCGGTCGCGTCCCCGCAGCGAGGCTAGGCGGAAAACGCAACCGGCCGGTTAACGCGCCCGGAAGGCGGGCGGAAGGGCCGCTTAGACGGGTTTCAGCAGCCGCGATTGCGCGTCGAGCACTACCGAAGCGACATCGTGGCTGTCGGCGATGATTTCGCGCATGACCGAAAGCGGGGTCGGGCGCGGGGCCTCCACCTCGCCCACCACGCTGCCGAAATCGAACTTCAGGTCGGCGTCGAACTTGCGCGCGAGCTGCTGCATGCGGCGGTTGTCGGCAAGACACGCCATGTGCAGGAACTTGATCCCGCGGTTGCGGGCAGCGAGCAAGGTCCGGCGCAGCAATTCCGAGCCGACGCCGTGACTCTGCCAGTCGGTCTCGACGCTGAAGGCCGCCTCGGCCTCGCGCGCGAAGCGCGTGCCGGTCGGCCGCAACTCCGCCGCGCCGCGCATGGCGCCGTCGACGAAGAAGCCGTGCGTGACCGCGTCCAGCACGATGACCGAATCGACGTGGCGGCCGATGAAGTCGTCCGACACCACGCCGCCGAAACGGTTGCGCCGGCTGGCGGGATCGAGTCGCAGCAGGTGGTCGCGGTAGAGCGGGGTCTCGTGCATCCACAGCTTGCGGATCACGCCCCCGTCGGGGATCAATTCATGCATTTCCGGTCTCCTGACGTTGCCGTCGAAAGACCTCCTCAGTCTCCTCCAGAGACCCGCGCGGGGAGCCAAGGCGACTCACCGCGACGCATTGATATTGGTGCGATGCAGCAAAATTGCGACAAGGCCAAGCCTAAAATACCGCCTTTGGGTGGTTAACTTTTTGACTATGCAACAGAAAATTCCTCGGTCGTGAGCCGTTGAATCATATTGTTGCGCAACAGGAAGGCTTGCCGGCGCGACCGCGGCAAGGCTATCCCTGAGCCCGATCCCGACGGCTCCCGCCTATGTCCCTCTCCCTCAGCGATCGCTATGCCGCCCTGGTGGCGGAAGGCCGGATCGAGCGCGATCCGGCGCAGCTCGAAGCGATCGAGAGGCTCAGCGCCATCGAGCAGTCCCTGGCGGCGCGCAGGCTCGCCTCGAAATCCTCATCGCTCGGCTGGCTGTTCGGGAACCGGGAAAAGCAAAGCCCGGTGAAGGGCCTCTATCTCTTCGGCGGGGTCGGTCGCGGCAAGACCATGCTGATGGACCTGTTCTTCGAATCGCTGCCGATCGAGAAGAAGCGCCGCATCCATTTCCACGAATTCATGGCCGACGTGCACGAGCGCATCCACGGCTTTCGGCGCGCGCTCAAGAATGGCGAGCACAATGGCGAAGACGCGGTATTGCTGACGGCGCAGGCGATCGCCGACGAGACCGCGCTGCTCTGCTTCGACGAATTCCACGTCACCGACATCGCCGACGCCATGATCCTCGGCCGGCTGTTCACGCAGCTGTTCGAGCGCGGCGTGGTCGTGGTCGCGACCTCCAATGTGGAGCCCGACGATCTGTACAGGAACGGCCTCAACCGCGGGCTTTTCCTGCCTTTCATCGCGCTGCTGCAGCAGCATATGGACGTGCTGCAATTGCTCGCGCGCACCGATTTCCGGCTGGAAAAACTGGTGCGCGGAAAAGTCTGGCATGTGCCGGCCGACGCCGCGGCCAAAGCCGCGCTCGACGAAGCCTGGATACGGGTCAGCGCCGGAAACGCCGGCAAGCCGGTCGCGCTCGGCGTCAAGGGCCGCAGCATTCACGTGCCGCTGGCGGCGATGGGCGCGGCGCGCTTTTCCTTTCGCGGGCTTTGCGGACAGCCGCTCGGGGCGTCCGACTATCTGCGCATCGCCCGTGAATTTCACACGCTGCTGATCGACGACATTCCGAGCATGGATTTCGACCGGCGCAACGAAGCCAAGCGCTTCATCATCCTGATCGACACGCTGTACGACAACGCGGTGAAGCTGATCGCCTCGGCCGCCGCCGAGCCGCACGAACTTTATCGCGCGAACGAAGGCTTTGAGGCGACGGAATTTTCCCGCACCGCCTCGCGCCTGATCGAGATGGGCTCGCAGTCTTACCTGTCGCTGCCGCACGGCCCGCGCGCGGCCGACGACCCGCTGCGCGGCGGCCAGATCATCGATACCTGACACGGCGCGCCTGGGGCGCCGTTGTTGCGTTGCGACATAACTTGTTCAGAAATCAGAAAGATCGGGCTTGCGCGGTTTCACGGGCTTGGCATTATGTATTCCAGACGCCGCTCCAAGCCTCGATCCTGAACCAATGCCTTCTTGTCGCACAGGAATGAACGGGCTAACCCACGCGCGCGCCGCGCTCCTGCGGCTCGTCTCCCTCTAAGGTTTGCGAACATGGCGCGTCCCAAAATTGCGTTGATCGGCTCGGGCCAGATCGGCGGCACCCTTGCTCATCTCATCGGCCTGAAGGAACTCGGCGACGTCGTGATGTTCGACATCGCCGAGGGCATTCCGCAGGGCAAGTCTCTCGACATCGCGCAGTCGTCGCCCGTGGACGGGTTCGACGCGGCCTATTCCGGCACCAATTCCTACGATGCCATCGAAGGCGCGTCGGTCTGCATCGTCACCGCCGGCGTGCCGCGCAAGCCGGGCATGAGCCGCGACGATCTGCTCGGCATTAACCTGAAGGTGATGGAGCAGGTCGGCGCCGGCATCAAGAAATACGCGCCCAACGCCTTCGTCGTCTGCATCACCAATCCGCTCGACGCCATGGTCTGGGCGTTGCAGAAATGCTGCGGCCTGCCCAAGAACATGGTGGTCGGCATGGCCGGCGTGCTGGATTCGGCGCGCTTCCGCTATTTCCTCGCCGACGAGTTCAACGTCTCGGTGGAGGACGTGACCGCCTTCGTGCTCGGCGGCCACGGCGACACCATGGTGCCGCTGCCGCGCTATTCGACCGTCGCCGGCATTCCGCTGCCGGACCTGGTGAAGATGGGCTGGACCACGCAGGCGCGCATCGACGAGATCGTCAAGCGCACGGCCAATGGCGGCGCCGAAATCGTCAACCTGCTGAAGACCGGCTCCGCCTTCTACGCGCCCGCGGCCTCCGCCATCGCGATGGCGGAAAGCTATCTGCGCGACAAGAAGCGCGTGCTGCCCTGCGCCGCCTTCCTCAACGGGGAATACGGCATGAAGGATCTGTATGTCGGCGTGCCGGTGGTGATCGGCGCCAAGGGTGTGGAGCGCGTCGTCGAGATCGATCTGTCTTCGGCCGAGCGCGAGGCTTTCGACAAGTCCGCGATGTCGGTGCAGACGCTGATCGACGCCTGCAAGAAGATCGCGCCGGAACTGGGAAAGTAGGTTTCGTCGTCCCGGACGCGATGCAGCGCGGAGCGGTGCATCGCTGATCCGGGACCCATTGAGCGAATAACTGGGTCCCGGGTCTGCAGCGCACCACTTCGCGCTGCGCCCGGGACGGCAGCGGAGTAGGGGGAGGTCGCATGAATATCCACGAATACCAGGGCAAGGCCGTTTTGCGCGAATTCGGCGTTCCGGTCCCGCGCGGCATTCCGGCCTTCTCCATCGACGAGGCGGTGAAGGGTGCCGAGCGGCTCGGCGGCCCGGTCTGGGTGGTGAAGGCGCAGATCCATGCCGGCGGTCGCGGCAAGGCCGGCGGCGTGAAGGTGGTCAAATCCATCGACGACGTGAAGAAGGAATCGACGCGCATCCTCGGCTCGACGCTGGTCACGCACCAGACCGGACCGAAGGGCAAGCAGGTCAACCGCCTCTATATCGAGGAAGGCTCGGCGATCGACAAGGAGTTCTATCTCTCGATGCTGGTCGACCGCGAGACCTCGCGCGTGGCGATCGTGGTCTCGACCGAAGGCGGCATGAATATCGAGGAAGTGGCGCACGAGACGCCGGAGAAAATCCTCACCATCACCGTCGATCCGGCCACCAATATCTGCCCGCACCATG
>JBFWWQ010000141.1:0-8308 GCA_050246095.1 Pseudorhodoplanes sp. | reverse complement strand
CGGGGCGAGCACGATGGCCAGGAAAATGTAGCAGGCGGTGACCGTCATCCCCATGCCGAACACGAAGCTCGTCACCGCGCCCATGACCAGCAGCATGAGCGGCGCGCCGCCGGCGAGATACACGAGGTCGTTGGCCAGCGTGCCGGCGAGCCCCGTCACCGAAAGCGCGCCGATGATGAAGCCGATCGCCATCAGGATCGCGACCAGTTCGGCGAGCCCGCGCGCCACCGCCACCAGGCAGTCGACGAGCTTCGACCACGGCATGCGGTGCTGCGGCAGAATCTGGTTGATCGCGATCAGCAGCGCGCTGGCATAGAAGGGCGCCAGCGCCTCGTCCTGCAGGAAGACCAGCAGGAACACGAGCAGCGCGAAGACCGGGATGTAGAACCAGCCCTCGCGGACCACGGCGCCGAGTCGCGGCAATTCCGACTGCCGCAGGCCCGACAGCCCGAGCCGCGCCGAATAGGCGTCCACCTGCACCACCAGCGCGAGATAGAACAGCAGCGCCGGGATCGCCGCGGCGAGCGCGATTTCGGCATAGGAGCGGCCGAGGAACGAGGCCATGACGAAGGCGGTCGAGCCCATGACCGGCGGCATCAGCACGGCGCCCGTGGAGGCGACGGCCTCGACCGCGCCGGCATAGTCGGCGCGGAAGCCGGTGCGCTTCATCGCCGGGATGGTGACGACGCCCGACGAGATCACGTTGGAGATGACGCTGCCGCTGATCGAGCCCTGCAGGCCGCTGGAGATGATGCCGACCTGCGCTGCGCCGCCGCGCCAGCGTCCGACCAGCGCGAAAGCGAGGTCGTTGAAGAAGCGGCCGCCGCCCGTGTAGTTGAGCGCGACGCCGAACACGATGAAGCCGACCACGATTTCCGCAAACGCGCGCATCGGGATGCCGAAGGCGGATTCGGAACTGATGATGTGGTAGGCAAGGGTGTCGTCCAGCGTCTGCGGGTTGCCGCGCAGCGGATTCGGAAACACGCCGGCCGCCACCGGATACAGCGACACCAGGCCGACGATGACGGTCATCGGCCAGCCGCTGGTGCGGCGCAGCGCTTCCAGGATCAGCAGCCAGAGAAGGCCGGCGCAGAATTTGGCGATGCGCGGCGCCGCATATTCCCAGCCCTCGGAGAGGATGCGGTCGGCCTGCAGCGCGAACCACAGCAGCAGGGCGCAGGCGATGGCCGCCAGCATCCAGTCGTACCAGGGCACGTAGCGCCCGGCGCGGCCCCCGCCCGGCAGCATCAGGAAGACCAGCGGGAAGAGCGAGGCGGCGAGCAGGAACAGATACCGGTTCTCGATCAGGACGATGCCGGCGAAAAGCTGCAGGTTGAGAAGCTGGTTGAGCGCCAGAGCGATCGATACGATGCCGCCCAAGGCGAGCGCGAGGCGCACCAGTCCGGCGACCGGACGGGCCTCGATTTCCTCCGGCATGACGATCGGCGCGGCGGAGCCCGCATGCTGCGGGCCCGCCTCGCGCGGTTCGCTCACAGGCTTCCCCTCCCTGGGCATGTTCCCAGTTCGCCGGGCCCCGATTCAGGCGGTTGTTATGGCTGCCGGCCGGGGCATTCGGCCCTATGCGCGGCACTTGGGCAAGCGCGGGGACGACATTTCGAGCGGATTTCGTTCACAGGTCGAGATCGGCATAGACCGGGACATGGTCGGACGGCCGTTCCCAACTGCGCACATGCTTGTCGATGCCGGCGCCGACCAACCGGTCGGCGGCACGGGGGGAGAGCAGGATATGGTCGATGCGCAAACCGTTATTCTTCTGCCAGGCGCCGGCCTGGTAATCCCAGAAGGTGTAGAGGCCGGGCGCGTCGGAGACGGCCCGGATCGAATCGGTGAGGCCGAGGCCGGTGAGGGCGCGGAAGCTCTCGCGGGTCTGCGGGCGAAACAGCGCATCGTCGATCCAGGCCGGGGGATCGTAGACATCGGCGGGGGTCGGGATGACGTTGTAATCGCCGGCCAGGACCAGCGGCTCTTCCAGTTTCAGTCGTTCAAGTGAATAATTAAAAAGCCTTTTCATCCAATTGAGCTTAAATTGATATTTATTATCCTGATTGATCGGGTTGCCGTTCGGCAGATAGATCGAGGCGACCCGCAGCGCGCCCTGCGGGGTGGACACCAGCGCTTCCAGGAATCGCGCGTGCCCGTCCCCGGCATCGCCGGGCAGGCGCGGGGTCACCTCGTCGAAGGGCAGTTTGGACAGGATCGCCACGCCGTTGAAGGTCTTCTGTCCATGCACGGCGACGTTGTAGCCGAGCGCCTCGATCGGCTCGCGCGGGAAGGCCTCGTCCACGCATTTCGTCTCCTGCAGGCAGACGATGTCGGGACGGCGTTCCTGCAACCAGGCGATGAGATTCTCCACCCGCTGCTTGACCGAATTGATGTTCCAGGTGGCGATGCGCATGGCGGATGGGTCGGAAAGCGGCCCGGGGGCATTCCCGCCGCGCGCGGGTGTTTACCCCCTAACCGAGTTTTAATGAAGCGGTTCAGGGAAATATGGTACGGGTTTTGCGAGGCAGCAGGCAGGTTTTCAGCCGCTCCGTCGAGGGGAACACCAGACCGGGGCGCCGAACGACCCCGGGCCGACGATGAAGATGACCAGAAAGACGTGGACGATCGCCCTTGCCTGCATCGCCGGCCTGGCCGTGGCCGGGCTGGTGACGCGCAATTATTGGATGGCCAACAACGCCTCTGCGCAGGGTGCGCGCCCGGCGCAGCGGCCGGTCGCGGTGGAAGTCGCGAAAGCCGAGAGGAAATCGGTGCCGGTGCGGATCGAGGCGATCGGCAACGTCACGCCGGTGGCCGCGGTCGCGGTCAAGCCGCGGCTGGAATCGGTGATCACCGGCGTGCATTTCAACGACGGGGCGACCGTGAAGCAGGGCGACCTGCTGTTCACCCTCGACAGCCGCCAGCTCGAAGCCGAGATGAAGCGCGTCGAGGCGGTGATCGCCGGCGCGGAGGCGCAGCTCGAACAGGCGACCCGCGACGTGCAGCGCTACACCGATCTGGTGGCCAAGAACGCCACCACGCTGGTCACGCTCAACAACGCCCAGACCCAGGTCAACATCGCGCGCGCGACGGCTGAATCGAACAAGGCGACGCTGGAAAATCTGCGCGTGCAGGTGGACTATACGCGCATCCGCGCGCCGATTTCCGGGCGCATCAGCCAGGCCAATGTGAAGGTCGGCAATTTCGTGCGCCCCGCCGACGCCGCGCCGCTCGCCACCATCAACCAGATGTCGCCGGTCTATGTCAGCTTCGCGGTGCCGCAGCGCTATCTGCCCGACGTGCGCCAGGCGCTCGGCGCCGAGACCGCGACCGTCGAGGCCTTCATCCCCGGGGATACGCGCCGCGCCCAGGGCACGGTGGCGATGATCGAGAACATGGTCGATCAGGCGACCGGCATGGTGATGCTGCGCGCCAGCATGCCGAATACCGACGAATTGCTGTGGCCGGGCACGCTGGTGACGGCCGAACTGACGCTGCGCAACGAGGATGCCGTCATCGTTCCCTCGATCGCCGTGCAGATCAGCCAGACCGGCAATTTCGTCTTTGTGGTGAAGGATGGCGCCGCGGCGATCATGCCGGTCAAGGTCGATCGCACGATGGACGACGTCAGCGTGGTGAGTTCGGGTCTGCAGGGGGGAGAAACCGTCGTCACCGACGGTCAATTGCTGCTGTCCAAGGGCACGCGCGTGCAGCCCCGCCCGCGCAGCGCGGGGAGCTGAAGCGTGGGATTGTCCGAACTCTGCATCCGCCGTCCCGTCTTCACGACGCTGCTGACGGCCTCGATGATTGCCGCCGGCGCCTTCGCCTACCGCCTGCTGCCGGTCGCGGCGCTGCCGACGGTCGATTTCCCCACCATCAGCATCACCGCGACACTGCCGGGCGCCAGCCCGGAGACGATGGCGGCCTCCATCGCCTCGCCGATCGAACGGCAATTGTCGACGATTGCCGGCATCTCCTCGATGACCTCGCAATCCTCGCTCGGCTCGACGCGCATCACCGTCCAGTTCGACCTCAACCGCGACATCGACGGCGCCGCGCTCGACGTGCAGGCCGCGCTCTCGGTCGCACAGCGGCGCCTGCCGATCGAGATGACGACGCCGCCGAGCTTCCGCAAGGTCAATCCGGGCGACTCGCCGATCCTGTTCATCAGCCTGCGCTCCGACACGCTGCCGCTGTCGAAGATCAACGACTATGCGGCGACGGTGCTGGCGCCGACCATCTCGCAGCTCGCGGGCGTCGCCCAGGTCGTGATCTATGGCGAGCAGAAATTCGCCGTGCGCGTGCAGGTCGATCCGGTCGCCGCGGCCGCGCGCAACGTCTCGCTGGAGGACGTCCGCCAGGCGGTGGCGAAGGCCAATTCCAACGCGCCGGTCGGAACCCTGTCCGGACCCAACCAGGACATCACGCTCGTCGCCACGGCGGCGATGGAGCATGCCCAGGCCTACCGCAACGTCGTCGTCAAATTCGTCAACGGCGCCCCGATCAAGCTGACCGACATCGCCACGATCGTCGACAGCGTCGAGAACGACAAGGTCGCGACCTGGTTCAACGATACCCGCGCGATCGTGCTGGCGATCCAGCGCCAGCCCGACGCCAATACGGTCGCCGTGGTCGATGCGGTGCGCGCCAAGCTGCCGCAGATGCGCGCGCAGATTCCGCCCTCGATCGAATTGGAGATGCTGATCGACCGCTCGATCTCGATCCGCCAGGCGGTGGCCGACGTGCAGGGCCACATGGCGATTGCCATCGCGCTCGTGCTGATGGTGATTTTCCTGTTCCTGCGCAAGCTGTCGGCGACGCTGATCCCGGCGCTGGCGGTGCCGATCTCGATCGTCGGCACCTTCGCGACCATGTACGCGCTCGGCTTCTCGATCAACAACATGACGCTCCTGGCGCTGACGCTCAGCGTCGGCTTCGTGGTCGACGACGCCATCGTGATGCTGGAGAACATCGTTCGCCACATCGAGGGCGGGATGCGGCCGTTCGAGGCCGCGCTCAAGGGCGCGCGCGAAATCGGCTTCACCATCGTGTCGATCACCGTGTCGCTGATCGCGGTGTTCATCCCGGTGCTGCTGATGGGCGGCATCGTCGGCCGCGTGTTCCGCGAATTCGCGGTGACGTTGTCGATCGCGATCATCATCTCCGCCATCGTGTCGCTGACGCTGACGCCGATGCTGTGCGCGCGCATGCTGCGCGGCGAGCATGACGGCAGGCGCCCGAATGCCGTGCTGCGCGGCTTCGAGGCGCTGTTCCAGGGGATGCTGCGCGCCTACGAAGTCTCGCTGGATTTCGTGCTGCGCTACAAGCCGGTGACGCTGGCGATCACCTTCGCGACCGTGATCGGCACCGGCTATCTGTATTACGCGATCCCCAAGGGCTTCTTCCCGACCGAGGATACCGGGTTCCTGCTCGGGATCACGGAAGCGGCGACCGACACCTCGTTCGCCGCGATGGTCGAGCGCCAGCGCAAGGTCGCCGAGCTCGTGCGCAAGGACCGCGACGTCGCCTATGTCAACTCGACGGTGGGCGCGGGCGGGCCGAACTCGACCGCCAATAGCGGCCGCATGCTGATCGCGCTGAAGCCGCGCAAGGAGCGCGAACGGATGATCGACATCATCCAGCGGCTGCGGCGCGACGCCAATGTGGTGCCCGGCATCCGCATCGTGTTCCAGCCGATCCAGAACATCAATATCGGCGGGCGGCTGTCGAAGGCGCAGTATCAGTACACGCTGCAATCCAACGACACCGACGCGCTCTACAACATCGCGCCGCAGATGCGCGACAAGATCGCCCAGGTCCCCGGGCTGTTCGACGTCGACACCGACCTCTACATCAAGAACCCGCAGATGACGGTGGAGGTGGATCGCGAGAAGGCGGCGGTCTACGGCGTCACCGTCGAGCAGGTGCGGCAGGAATTGTTCAACGCCTATGGCTCGCGCCAGGTCGGCACCATCTATACGCCGTCGATGGACTACCAGATCATTCTGGAGACGCAGCCGAAATTTCAGTCGAGCCCCTCCGAACTCGCGAACCTGTACCTGAAGACCGCGAGCGGCACCTCGGTGCCGCTGCAGGCGGTCACCAAGCTGGTGCCGACGGTCGGCCCGCTGCAGGTCAACCACCAGGGCCAGCAGCCCTCGGTGACGATCTCGTTCAACCTCGCGCCCGGCACCGCGATCGGGCAGGCGGTCGAACGCATCCAGCAGATCGAGCGCGAAGCCAATTTGCCGGCGGTGGTCTCGACCGGCTTCCAGGGCACCGCGCAGGTGTTCCAGGACGCGCTGAACGGGCAGGTGGTCTTGATCCTCGCCGCCATCTTCGCGGCCTACATCATTCTCGGCATTCTCTACGAGAGCTTCATCCACCCGCTGACCATCATTTCCGGCCTGCCGTCGGCCGGCATCGGGGCGATCCTGACGCTGATGCTGTTCGGCATGGATCTCTCGGTCATCGCCATGATCGGCATCGTGCTGCTGGTCGGCATCGTGAAGAAGAACGCCATCATGATGGTGGACTTCGCGATCGAGCGGCGGCGCGTCGGGCTGACCGCCGAGGCGGCGATCCGGGAAGCGGCGCTGCTGCGCTTCCGTCCGATCATGATGACCACCTTCGCCGCGATTTTCGGCGCGCTGCCGATCGCGCTCGGCAGCGGCGCCGGCGCCGAGCTGCGCCAGCCGCTCGGCATCGCCGTGGTCGGCGGCCTGTGCGTCTCGCAATTGCTGACGCTCTACATCACGCCGGTCGTCTATCTCTATCTCGACCGCATCGACCGCCGCCTCAAGCGCTCGCTCGAGCCGCAGCTGGAAGAGGTCGAGGATCACCCCGACTGCCCGCGCGCGGTGGCGGCCGAATAGGCCCGCGCGGATACGGCCGGCCGGCGCCCTGGCGCGGGCCGGTCGGCGAGGGCGTGCAATTTACAGCGAGAAGCTCGTGCCGCAGCCGCAGGACGACTTGGCCTGCGGGTTGTTGATCTTGAACGCGGCGCCGATCAGGTCGTCGACATAGTCGATCTCGGAGCCGGCGAGGAAGCCGAGCGAGACCGGGTCGATCAGCACCGTGGCGTCGGCGCGGCCGAGCAGGGTGTCGTCGGCGGCCTTTTCCCGCTCCACGTCGAACCGGTACTGGAAGCCGGAACAGCCGCCGCCCTCGACGCTGACGCGCAGCATGGCGCCCGCGGGCTCGCCCTTCAGGATGGCGGCGATCTTGTCGGCCGCGCGCTCGGTGACGATGACATTGCCAGGGCCCATGCCCGATAGTTAAGTGCGCCGGCCCGGAACGTCAATTCAGCGGAGCATCACGAAAATGGCCGTCGCAGCCGCCGGGGGGCGGGCCGCCTATGCCTCGGACCCGGCGCAGAGCCGCGGGCGGCTGCGGGCGGAACCCGCGAGCCCCACCCGCAACGATTTCCGGCGCGATTGCGACCGCATCATCCATTCCAACGCCTTCCGCCGCCTCAAGCACAAGACCCAGGTCTTCGTCTATCACGAGGGCGACCATTACCGGACGCGCCTGACCCATACCTTCGAGGTGCAGCAGATCGCCCGTTCGCTCGCGCGCGCGCTCGGGCTCGACGAGGACCTGGCCGAAGCGCTTGCGCTCGCCCATGACATCGGGCATCCGCCCTTCGGGCATGCCGGCGAGACCGCGCTCGACGAATGCCTGCGCGCGGTCGGCGGATTCGATCACAATGCGCAGACCCTGCGCGTGGTCACGGCGCTGGAGCGCCGCTATGCGGAATTCGACGGCCTCAACCTCACCTGGGAGACGCTGGAAGGCCTGGTGAAGCATAACGGTCCGCTCACCGACCGCGCAGGCCGTCCGGTCGGGCGCTATGCGCAGAGCGGCGTGCCGCGCCCGATCGCCGATTACAACGCGCGGCAGGACCTGCAGCTATGGAGCTTCGCCAGCGCCGAGGCGCAGGTCGCCGCCATCGCCGACGACATCGCCTATGATGCGCACGACATCGACGACGGGCTGCGCGCCGGCCTGTTTGCGGCTGCCGATCTTGCCGCCGTGCCGCTCACCGGCGACATCCTGCGCGACATCGCCGCGCAATATCCCGATCTGGAATCCGCGCGGGTCAGCCACGAACTGGTGCGGCGGATCATCACCCGCATGATCGAGGACGTGATCGCAGAGGCGTCGGCGCGGCTGCGCCGCACGGGCGCGCGCTCCGCCGACGATGTGCGGCTCGCCGCGGCGCCCGTGATCGGCTTCTCGCCCTTCATGGCGCAGGCGGAGACCGCGATCAAAGGCTTCCTGTATCCGCGCATGTACCGGCACGAGC
>JBFWWQ010000140.1:0-8369 GCA_050246095.1 Pseudorhodoplanes sp. | reverse complement strand
GACATGGCCGCGCGCGCCTATCAGCGCGACGGGAAGCTGTCCGGCCTCGCCACCGGCCTGCACGACCTCGACGCCAAGATGGGCGGCTTGCAGCCCTCCGACCTGATCATCGTCGCCGGCCGCCCCGGCATGGGCAAGACGGCGTTCGCGACCAACATCGCCTACAACGTGGCGCGCGCCTGGGCCGGCGAAGTGCGCCCCGACGGACACACCACCACCGTGAATGGCGGCATCGTCGGGTTCTTCTCGCTGGAAATGTCGGCCGAGCAGCTCGCCACCCGCATCATCGCCGAACAGACCGGCATTCCCTCGAGCACCATCCGGCGCGGCGGCATCACCGAAAGCGATTTCGAGAAGATCAGCAACCAGGCCATCGAGCTTCAGGATCTGAAATTCTTCGTCGACGAGACCGGCGGCCTGTCGGTCGCCCAGCTCGCCGCGCGCGCGCGGCGCCTGAAGCGCCAGCGCGGCCTCGACCTCGTCGTGGTCGACTATATCCAACTGCTGCAGGGCACCTCGCGCCGCTCCTCGGAGAACCGCGTGCAGGAAATCACGGAAATCACCACCAACCTGAAGGCGCTGGCCAAGGAACTGAACGTGCCGATCGTGGCGCTCTCGCAATTGTCGCGCCAGGTGGAAAGCCGCGACGACAAGCGCCCGCAGCTTTCGGATTTGCGCGAATCCGGCTCCATCGAGCAGGATGCCGACGTGGTGTTATTCGTGTTCCGCGAGGAGTATTATCTGAGCAACAAGGAGCCGCGGCCCGGAACCGAGGAATACATCAAGTGGCAGACCGAAATGGCGCTCGTGCACGGCAAGGCCGAAATCATCATCGGCAAGCAGCGTCACGGCCCGACCGGCACCGTGCAGCTGCAGTTCGAGGCCAATGTCACGCGCTTCAGCGACCTTGCGCGCGACGCGCAATTGCCCGAACGATTTGATTGAACGCCGCCGCCGCGGCGGGCTTGCAACCGGAACAGCCGTGGACCAGACCACCGACCCTCCTCCCCTTCGCGCCGTGCGCGCGGCCGGTCCGCCGGCCGAGGAGGCCTGCGGCATCCTCTCCATCGACCTGTCGGCGCTGGCGGCGAACTGGCGGCAGCTGCGCTCGCTGTCGACGCCCGCGGAATGCGGCGCGGTGATCAAGGCCAACGGCTACGGCCTCGGCCTCGAAGAGGTCGCGACGCGCCTGCAGCGCGAGGGCTGCCGCACCTATTTCGTCGCCGAACTCTCCGAGGCGCAACGCGCCCGCGCCGTGCTGCCGGATGCGACCATCTATGTGCTCAACGGCCTGCCGCCCGCGACCGCGCCGGTCTTCGCCGAGTTCCGCCTGCAGCCGGTGATCGGCAGCGTCGCCGAACTGGCCGAGTGGGACGCTTTCGTCGCCACCAGCAACTGGGACGGCGGTTTCGCGCTGCATGTCGATACCGGGATGAACCGGCTCGGCATCACGGCGCAGGAATCACTCGGCATCGCCCCGCGCCTGGCACGGCCCGACAACGGCATCTCGCTGCTGATGAGCCATTTCGTCGCCGCCGAGATCGCCAGCCACCCGCGCAACCAGGAACAGATTCTCGCCTTCCGCGAATTGCGCGCGCTGTTCCGCGGCGTGCCGGCCTCGCTCGCCAATTCCTCCGGTATCTTTCTCGGCAGCAGCGCGATCTGCGACCTGGTGCGTCCGGGCGTTGCGCTCTACGGCGTCAACCCCACCCCGGACCGCGCCAATCCGATGCGGCGCGTGGTCGAACTGAAGTCGCGCGTCATCCAGGTGCGCAGCATCGAGATGGGCCAGACCGTCGGCTATGACGCCACCTGGACGGCGCGGCGCCCCACCCGGCTCGCGCTGATCTCGACCGGCTATGCCGACGGCTATTTCCGCGCCGCCTCCGGCTCCGACCAGCGGCCCGGCGGGCTTGCGGCGATCAACGGCCAGCGCTGCCCCATTGTCGGGCGCATCTCCATGGATATCAGCGCCATCGACGTGACCGACATGCCCGATCATTCGGTTCGGCGCGGCGATTACGCCACGCTGATCGGCGAGGGACTGGAAATCGACGCGGTGGCCGAGCGCGCCGGCACCATCGGCTACGAGGTGCTGACCAATCTCGGCCGTCGCTACGCGCGGGTCTATTGGGACAGCGACGCTTAGCGCCAGTTACGCTCCTCAGAGCCTGGCCGAAAAGACGTTCGACAAATCGGGTCTTTTTGCCAATCCGTCATGCCCGCGTTTGCAGTCAAGCGTGCGCAGACTGCATAAATTTGTCTGCGCGGGCATCCACGTCTCGATGCAGGATCGGCAAGAAAGACGTGGATGGCCGGGACTTCGCCCGGCCATGACGAAGAGCGGAACATTCACCGGCAAACCCAATCGCTTGAAAAACCTGGCCGCATTTTCGGCCAGACTCTCAGGGTGACGACTTGGGGAGTGGCGATTTGACAAGCGTGGCGGTCCCCGCCTCGATACCGGCATGAGTCGCAAAGGCCCCTCCTTCGTCTGCCAGAATTGCGGCGCCGTCAGCGCGCGCTGGGCCGGCAAGTGCGAATCCTGCGGCGAGTGGAATTCCATCGTCGAGGAGCAGGCCGGTGCGGCGCGCGGTCCCGGCCGCACGCCCGGCAAGGGGCGGCCCTTCGCGCTGGAGGCGCTGTCGGGCGAAGCGCATGAGGCGCCGCGCCTTGCGACCGGCATCCAGGAATTCGACCGCGTCGCCGGCGGCGGGCTGGTGCGCGGATCGGTGCTGCTGGTCGGCGGCGACCCGGGCATCGGCAAGTCGACCTTGCTGATCCAGGTCGCGGCGGCGCTGGCAAAGGCCGGGCAGCGCGCCATCTACATCTCCGGCGAGGAGGCGATCGCGCAGGTGCGGCTGCGCGCGGAGCGGCTCGCGCTCGGCAGCGCGCCGGTCGAACTCGCCTCGGAGACTTCCGTCGAGGACATTATCGCCACGCTGTCGGGCGGCAAGCTGCCGCGCCTCGTGGTGATCGATTCGATCCAGACCATGTGGACCGACACCGTGGAATCCGCGCCCGGCACGGTCACGCAGGTGCGCGCCTCCGCGCAAGCGCTGATCCGTTTCGCCAAGAAGTCCGGCGCCTGCGTGGTCCTGGTCGGGCACGTCACCAAGGACGGCCAGATTGCCGGCCCGCGCGTGGTCGAGCACATGGTCGATGCGGTGCTGTCGTTCGAGGGCGAAGGCTCGCACCAGTTCCGCATCCTGCGCGCGATGAAGAATCGCTTCGGCCCGACCGACGAGATCGGCGTGTTCGAGATGACCGGCCTCGGGCTGCGCGAGGTCGCCAACCCCTCGGAACTGTTCCTGTCGGAGCGCGATCTCGGCTCGCCGGGCACGGCGGTGTTCGCCGGCATCGAAGGCACCCGCCCGCTGCTGGTCGAAATCCAGGCGCTGGTGGCGCCGACCGCGCTCGGCACGCCGCGCCGCGCGGTGGTCGGCTGGGACCAGAACCGGCTCTCGATGGTGATTGCGGTCCTGGAGGCGCATTGCGGCGTGCGGCTCTCCGGCCACGACGTCTATCTCAATGTCGCGGGCGGGCTGCGCATCCAGGAGCCGGCGGCCGACCTCGCCGCCGCGGCCGCCCTCGTCTCCTCGCTCGCCAATGCGCCGCTGCCGCCGGATGCGGTGTATTTCGGCGAGGTATCCTTGTCCGGGGCGCTGCGGCCGGTGTCGCAGACCCCCGCGCGGCTGAAGGAAGCCAGGAAGCTCGGCTTCGCGCGCGCCGTCATGCCGGAGGCGGGCCGCGCCGAGGCCGCCCCCGAACTGCCGCTGGCGGTGGCCTCGCATGCCGCCCTGTCGGGGCTGGTCGCCGATATCGCCGCCCGCGGCACCCCACGCGGCCCGCGCCGGCTGCGAGAAGACGGGTGACGGCACCCGGGAACGCCGCTATACAGGCGCCGCCCGCCGGGCTCCGGCCCAGAATCGGTCTCCATCCAGCCCCCAACAGACAATGCCGATCACGATCCTCGACATCGCCCTGCTGGCTGTGATGCTGCTGTCGGGCCTGCTGGCGATGATCCGCGGCTTCATGCGCGAAATCCTGTCGATTGCGGCCTGGGCGGCGGCGGCGGTGGCGACGCTGATGCTCTACCAGCGGCTGCTGCCGGTCGCGAAGCAATATTTCAACAACGACATCGTGGCGGCGGGCGCCGTGGTCGGCGGCGTGTTCCTCGGCACCCTGCTGATCGTCTCCATCGTCACGGTGCGAATCTCCGACATGATTCTCGACAGCCGAATCGGCGCGCTCGACCGCACGCTCGGATTCCTGTTCGGCCTCGGCCGCGGGCTGATCATCGTCGTGGTCGCCTACCTGTTCTTCGACTGGCTGGTGCCGCAGAAAACCCAGCCAAAATGGGTCACCGACGCGAAATCGCGGGTGGTCCTGCAGGGCACCGGGGATTGGCTCAAGTCGCTGTTGCCGGACGACCCCGAAAGCACCATCTTGAGGCGGCTCAAGCGACCGCGCGGGGACGAGGAAGCTCCGGCGGAAGGCGGCGGGCAACGTTCCGATCTCGGAGCGCCGGGGCGCGGCGGCGAGACGGAGGGCTATAACCGGTCTGACCGCGCGCAGATGCAGCGACTGATCGAAGGCAGGACGGCGACCGCGCGCTGAGCCTGCCGGGATCGTTGAGGAGGCCCGATTGGGCGAGGTGACGACAGCATCCGGCGATCCGGGCCCCGACGCGGACGGCGATTTCCTCCGGGAGAAATGCGGCGTCTTCGGCATATTCGGCCATCCGGACGCCGCCGCGGTCACTGCGCTCGGCCTGCATGCCCTGCAGCATCGCGGCCAGGAAGCCGCCGGCATCGTCTCCTTCGACGGTGAGCGCTTCCATTCCGAGCGCCGGCTCGGGCTCGTCGGCGACACCTTCTCCGACCGCCGCATCATCGACCGGCTGCCCGGCATGAGCGCGGTCGGGCACGTGCGCTATTCCACCACCGGCGAGACGCTGCTGCGCAACGTGCAGCCGCTCTTCGCCGAGCTCGATCCGTTCGGTTTCGCGATCGGGCATAACGGCAACCTGACCAACGGGCTGACGCTGCGGCGCGAACTCGTGCATGACGGCGCCATCATGCAGTCGACCACCGACACCGAGGTGGTGCTGCATCTCGTCGCGCGCTCGCGCAAGGCGCGCTTCGTCGACCGTTTCATCGACGGCCTGCGCGCGCTGGAAGGCGCCTATTCCTTCGTCGGGCTGACCAACAAGAAGCTGGTCGGCGCGCGCGACCCGCTCGGCATCCGTCCGCTGGTGCTCGGCACGCTCGGCGGCTGCCCGATCCTGACCTCGGAGACCTGCGCGCTCGACATCATCGGCGCGAAATACGTCCGCGACATCGAAAACGGCGAAGTGATCGTGTTCGACGACAAGGGCGCGCATTCGCACAAGCCGTTCCCGCCGATGCCGCAGCGGCCCTGCATCTTCGAATATATCTATTTCGCCCGCCCGGATTCCATCGTCGGCGGCCGCCCCGTCTACCAGGTGCGCAAGACCATGGGCGCGCAGCTCGCCGCGGAAGCACCGGCCAAAGCCGACGTGATCGTGCCGGTGCCGGATTCCGGCGTGCCGGCCGCGCTCGGCTATGCGCAGGCCTGCGGCATCCCGTTCGACCTCGGCATCATCCGCAACCATTATGTCGGCCGCACCTTCATCGAGCCGACGCAGCAGATCCGCCAGCTCGGCGTTCGCCTCAAGCACAATGCCAACCGCGCGGTCGTCGCCGGCAAGCGTATCGTGCTGGTCGACGATTCCATCGTGCGCGGCACCACCTCGACAAAGATCGTGCAGATGATGCGCGATGCCGGCGCCGTCGAGGTGCATTTCCGCATCGCCTCCCCGCCGATCACGCATCCCGACTATTACGGCATCGACACGCCCGACCGCGACAAGCTGCTGGCCGCGACCCACGACCTCGCAGAGATGCAAAAGTTCATCGGCGCGGATTCGCTCGCCTTCCTCTCGGTCGAGGGCATCTACAAGGCGATGGGCTGCGAGAGCCGCGACCCCGCGCGCCCGCAATTCACCGACCATTGCTTCACCGGCGACTACCCGACGCCGCTGACCGATATCACCGCCACCCAGCACACGCCGCGGCAATTGTCGCTGCTCGCCGAGGCGGGCTGAATGCCGCGTCGGGCATTGCCGATCGTCTCCGTTCGCCCCCGCGAGAGCGGCAACCCAGCACCGCGATGCAAGGCTGGATTCCCGCTTGCGCGGGAATGAGCGGGACGGATTTCTCCGCTTTCCATGACCCGCACCGACAGCAAACCCCTGGCCGGACGCATCGCGCTCGTCACCGGCGCCTCGCGCGGCATCGGCCGCGCCACCGCGCTCGCGCTCGCGGAGGCCGGCGCGCATGTGGTCGCGCTTGCCCGCACGACCGGCGGCCTCGAGGAGCTGGACGACGAGATCAGGAAAGCCGGCGGCGCGGCCACGCTGGTGCCGCTCGACCTCAAGGATTTGGACGGCATCGCCCGGCTCGGCCTCGCGCTGCACGAGCGCTACGGCAAGCTCGATGTCATGGTCGCGAATGCCGCGATCCTCGGCCCGCTCTCGCCGCTCTCGCATGTCGAGCCGAAGGCGTGGAAGGACGTGGTCGACAGCAATATCACCGCGAACTGGCAGCTCATCCGCTGCATGGACCCGCTGCTGGTCAAGTCCGATGCCGGGCGCGCCGTGCTGGTCACCTCGGGCGCGTCGTCCGCGGCGCACGCCTATTGGGGTCCCTACGCGGTCTCCAAGGCCGCGCTCGACATGCTCGGACGCACCTGGGCGGCCGAAGTCGCCGCGACCACCCCGCTGCGCGTCAACTTGTTCAATCCGGGACCGATCCGCACGCGCATGCGAAAGTCCGCCTTCCCCGGCGAAGACCCCGAAACGCTCAAGACGCCGGAAGAGGTCGCGCCGAAAATCGTCGCGCTGTGCCTGCCTTCCTGCACGGATACGGGCCGGCTCTATTCGTTTCCCGACGGCCGCTTTCTCGATTTCCAGCGCCCGCGCTGAACTGCGCCGCTCGACCCGTCAGCGCTTGCGCCGCGCGCGCCCGGCATACGGGTTCGCCTTCTCGCGCAGGGTCAGGCGGATCGGCGTGCCCGGCATCTCGAAATCGTCGCGCAGCGCATTCACCAGGTAGCGCCTATAGGCGTCGGGGACGGCATCGGCACGGGTGCAGAAGATGACGAAGCTCGGCGGCCGCGTCTTCGGCTGCGTGATGTAGTTGAGGCGGATGCGGCGTCCCGACACGGCGGGCGGGGGATGCGCGGCGACGATGTCGTCGAACCAGCGGTTGAGCGCGGAGGTCGGCACGCGGCGATTCCACACCGCATGCGCGTCGGTCACCGCCTGCATCAGGCGGTCGAGGCCCTCGCCGGTCAATCCCGACACCGCGACCACCGGCACGCCCCTCACCTGCGGCAGCCAGTGATCGGCCTCCCCGCGCAGCTTGCCGACGGCGTGGCGGCCCTTCTCCTTCAGGTCCCACTTGTTGATGCCCAGCACCAGCGCGCGGCCTTCGCGCTCGACCAGGTCGGCCAGGCGCAGATCCTGCTCCTCGAAGGGATGCGCGGCGTCCATCAGCAGCACGATCACGTCGGCGAATTTCACCGCATGCACGGCGTCCGCGGCCGCGAGCTTTTCCAGCTTCTCGTCGATGCGCGAGCGACGGCGCAGACCGGCGGTGTCGTGCAGCTGGAAACGCTGGCCGCGCCAGTCCAGATCGACGGCGATGGAATCGCGCGTGATCCCGGCCTCCGGCCCGGTGAGCAGGCGGTCCTCGCCGAGCAGGCGGTTGATCAGCGTCGACTTGCCGGCATTCGGCCGTCCGATCACGGCGACGCGGATCGGCCGCGCGGAATCCTCGGCCGCTTCGGCCGGGATTTCGGTCTGCTGCGGCAGCGCCTCGCGCAAAGCGGCGTAGAGGTCGGCCATGCCCTCGCCGTGCTCGGCGGAAACCGGCACCGGATCGCCGAAGCCTAGCGCATAGGCCTCGCGCGCGCCGGTCTCGCCCTCGCGGCCCTCGCTCTTGTTGGCGACGAGAATGACCGGCTTGCCGGACTTGCGCACCAGATCGGCAAAGGCGCGGTCGGCGGGAAGCATGCCGGCACGCGAATCGACCACGAAGAAGATCGCATCGGCGTCGCCCAGCGCGGTGCGCGTCTGCGCCAGCATGCGGCCTGCGAGCGCGTCGGGCCTGGCTTCTTCCAGACCGGCGGTATCGACGACGGTGAAGGTAAGGTCGCCGAGCCGCGCCCAACCTTTTCGACGGTCGCGCGTGACGCCGGGCAGATCGTCGACCAGCGCCAGCCGCTTTCCCACGAGGCGATTGAACAGCGTGCTCTTGCCGACGTTGGGCCGGCCGACAATG
>JBFWWQ010000139.1:0-8386 GCA_050246095.1 Pseudorhodoplanes sp. | reverse complement strand
GAAAATTTGCGGGAAGGCGGCGGGCACGACGACGCGCCACAATTGCGTCCAGGCGCCGGCGCCGAAAGTCTTGATCACCCAGTTGTAGCGCTCGGGGATCGAGCGGACGCCGGAGGCAGTGTTGTAGACGACTTCCGAAAAGCAGGCATA
This sequence comes from Pseudorhodoplanes sp., assembly GCA_050246095.1. Lineage (GTDB taxonomy): Bacteria > Pseudomonadota > Alphaproteobacteria > Rhizobiales > Xanthobacteraceae > Pseudorhodoplanes. The sequence continues at coordinate 8,236 of JBFWWQ010000139.1, read as the reverse complement.
GGTCACCACGGCGACGATGGCGGGCGCACCAAGTCCGAACCAGACAAGCGCGATCGGCGCCCAGGCAATGGCGGGAACCGGAAGCAGCATTCCAAGCACCGGCCCTACCATCCGGTAGGCGGTGTCGTTGAGTCCGATCGCGATGCCGAGCGCCACGCCAGCGAGCGAGCCAAGCGGAAATCCGATCGCGAGCATTGTCAGGCTCGAAATCGTGTGCTTGGCAATGGGGAAGGAAAGCTGCCCGGTCCCCATCAGCCCGTTCACAAGCGTGGTCGCGATCGCACTCGGCGCCGGCAGGATGAGCTTGTCCACGAGCCCCGCGCGGCAAATTCCCTCCCAGGCCAGGAGCAGAAGAATGCCGAATGCGAGGCCGGACAGCCGCTCGACGTTTCGCGACGAGGTCATTGCCGACTTTATCGCGAAAATCGCCGAAGGTAACCGTCAGGTGCGCCGCAGGGTCTTGGCGGCATCAAGCACGTCCTGCCGGAAACTGAAGACAGGAGCGCGCGGAATGCGCCCGAGTTTCAACGCCACCTCGCCGACCTTTTTCAGGCTGCTTTCGACATTCTTGATGTCGGGATCCCACTTCAGCCGCTCCTTGATCACTACCTCGAACGCGGCCGGAGGCACGTTGAGGCCGCGTGCCGCCATACCTTCGCTGATAATCTTCGCCGCTTCGGCCGGCTTTGTGCGGATGAAATCCTGACAGTCGAGGGCGCCCGCGAGCATCTTGACGATATTGTCGTGCTGCTTGTCGAGCGTGGTATTGAGCGTCTGGATCATGGCGAGGTCAGAAACCCAGCTTGCGAATTGCTGGATGATGCGGCCGTTCTTCTGGTTTTCCATCAAGGCGGGGAACGGCTCCCAGATCACCGCGCCATCGATCGTGCCGCTGGAGAGAGCGGCCGGAATGCTGCCGCCGGGCATGTTTGCGACCTGGAATTCCTCAGGCTTGAAGCCGTTGGCTTCGAGATAGACGAGCCATGCCATGTAGGCGCCGCTGCCGACGGCGGTACCGATCTTCTTTCCCTTCAGGTCGGCCATTGTCTTGTAGGGAGAGTTGGGCGCGACAAGCGCAGCTGCGTAGTCGCCATAACACCACACCATCAGCTGCGCGATCTCGCCGGGCTTCGCCGCTGCGAGCGAAACCACGCGGCCGATGCCAGGCCCGTCCGCATCGATCTGGCCCGCGACCAGCGCATTGTCCACGTCGCCGCCGCCAGCGAACCAGGAGAACTCGGTCCTCAGCCCGTATTTTCCGGTCCAGTCACGCGAGGCCCACACGAAGGGCGAGACGTCCGGATACATGCCGTAGCGGATGACCGGGCTTCCCTGCGCCAGGGCCGGCGACAGCAGTTCGTCGCGAAAGAACAGCGCCGAACCCAGTGCCGCAACACCTGCAATCAACTCACGTCGCGTCGTCATGCTTGGATCTCCCTCAGCAATCCCGGCTCCGTCAATCGCGCCCGCACGTGCGCAGCTTCGATTGCCAGCATGTTGTCACTGCCATCGCGGCGAAGTAGCAAACTCTGGACCACTCTTCGACGATACGATGAGAAGCGCCAAATGTTCCATTTATTGCAACCAGCTTTCATTATAGTGGAACATGCTTCACTCGACAATGCCACGATGACGCTGCAGCGACCTCGATGCTCGCAAGACTTGGTCGATCTGATGCTTGCGGAATGCGAAATAAATCTGGTCCCTTGCTTGTTTGCGGCAAGTGCTATCCGACCCTTTGCGAGGCGCTTCACAGAGTTCGCGGCGTGCACGAACGATTGACGAACTGGCGCTTGGCCATCTAGCCTGTCACGGATACAGCACATGATGTCCCACATATTGAGACACATCCAGCAAACAGGCATGCGATGCCCAATTTGAGATCATTGCCCGAAGCAAGCGGGCTGTCCCGCAAACGGTCCCAGGCGCGCATTGCCGTGGTCAGCGCCGATTTCGTGGCGATGAACCAGTCACTCGCGCGCGGTCTTGCGATCCTCCAAGCCTTCGATCCGGAAAGTCCGGAACTCGGAGTGCGCGAACTCGGCCGCAAGCTGGGCCTCGATCGCAGCGTCGTGTCACGCCTCGCGCAGACGCTCGCCGCCTCCGGCTTTCTCGAAAAGAGTGCGACCGGCCGCTATCGTATCGGCCCGCGCGCGTTCGAGGTCGGGCAGCGCTACACGCATTCGGGGCCGCTCTATGATGCGGCGCTCTCGCAGATGCGCGATCTTCACGAATTCCATCACCTCGACGTCTATCTCGCAGTGCGGCTCGAGACGGTGGTGCTCTATCTCGGAGCGATAGAGGCCGACGACGTGGTGTTTCGCGCCGTCGCCGGGACACGCGGCCACCTGCATTCCACCTCGCTCGGCAAGGTCCTTCTTGCCTTCGAGAAGGAGGCTGTGATGCGCGATGTCCTGTCGCGCATTACGCTCGCGCGCCTGACGCCGGCGACGAAGACTTCGCGTCGCGATCTGCTCAAGGAGCTCGCGATCGTGCGCAAGCGCGGCTACGCGACGTCGGACGGAGAGAACCTTCCTCGCATTTTCTCCCTCGCGACACCGATCTTCGATGCAAGCGGACAGGTCGTTGCCGCAATGAGCGGCTCCTATCCGCGCGACAAGATGAGCAAGCGCCAGTTTGAGTCAATAGTCGAGGCGATGACGTCGAGCGCCTCGCAGATATCGCGCGTGCTTGGCCGTAAGGGCGACGTGCATCCGCTGCCGGCGCTGTCGATCCGGCTGCCGAGATCGCCAGCGCGGCAGAAGCCTTGACGCCGTCCGGCAATGGCACGGGAATTGCTAAGATGCACGGAATTGAATTTGGAATGGAGCGCAATCCGCGGGTTCTGTCAGAAGGAGTCGATCAATGTTCAATTTGACACGTCGTAACTTTATCGCAAGTTCGGCCGCCGCCGGCGGCGCTCTTGCATTTCCTGGCCTTGCATTCTCGCAGGCGCAACCTGCGCCTCCGCCGGCGCGGCAGACCGGACATCTGATTGTCAATACCTACGGCGGCCTTTATGAGCGCTTCTGGCGCTCGCAGATTCTTCCCGGCTTCACCGCCAAGACCGGCATCAAGCCGACGCTCGACATTGGTGTGGGCCGCATCTTCGCCGCCAATCTGCGCGCATCTGCCGCGAATACGCCCTATAGTTGCGTGCTCATGAACGAGAACATCGCCGCGCAGCTGCGCGACGAGGGCATGTTCGAGAAAATTCCGGTCGACAAGGTGCCGAACTACGCCGATGTGCTTCCCAACTTCAAGGCCCCGGGCGATCTTGGGGTCGTCGGCCTGCTCGGTCCGATCGGCATCGGCTATCGCTCGGATCTCGTGAAGACCAAACCGAAGTCCTGGAAGGATCTCTGGGACAATCCTGAATTCAAGGGCAAGATCGGCCTCTACCAGATCGGAGCCGCCGGCGCGCATCTGTTCATCCTGATGACCGCGAAAATATACGGCGGCTCGCAGGACGCCTGGGAAGTCGCGCTGCAGCAGATCCAGAAGCTGCAGCCCTTTCCGCAGGTCGATTTCTCCGGCGCGCTGTCGACGCTCCTGACGCGCGGCGACGTGATCGTTGCCCCGATCGACGCGGCCGAGATCATCTCGCTGAAGAAGAAGGGCGTGCCCGTCGAGATGGTCGCACCTGAGGAAGGCCTTATGGCATTCGAAGTCGGCTGGTACATGATCAAGAACGCGCCGGCCCAGGAGGAGGCCTATAAGTTCCTCAATTTCATCCTCGATCCTGAAACCCAGCAGAAATTCACAATGGGTATCAGCGGTATCCTGCCGGCCAACGGCAAGACCGTGATTCCGGATTCGGTGAAGGCGGAGCTCCCCATTCCGGCCGACAGCGTGAAGAAGATCGTGAAGTGGGACTGGTCGCGCACCAACAAGCAGATGCCGCAGATCACCGACGCCTGGAACCGGACAATCAAGTGATCCTGTCTCGTCCTGGGAAGGAGAGTGACGGTGCTGCCTCGTGACTGATCTTGCGATCCGTTCGCTGGTCAAGCGCTACGACTCGGTCATTGCCGTCAACGATGCCAGCCTCGAGGCCGCGAACGGAGAGCTGATCTCCCTTCTCGGCCCGAGCGGCTGCGGCAAGACGACGACATTGCGCATGGTTGCCGGCTTCGAGCGCCCCGATTCCGGCGCCATCCTGTTCGACGGCAAGGATGTCTCCGCGCTTCTTCCCGAACGCCGCGACATCGGCATGGTGTTCCAGAACTACGCGCTGTTCCCGCACATGACTGTGCTGGAAAACTGCCTGTTCGGGCTGGAGATGCGCGGCGTACCGCGTGCGAAGGGGCTGGAGCGCATCGGCAGGTCGCTCGACATGGTGCAACTTACTGGTCGCGAAGGGCGCTACCCGCGCGAATTGTCGGGCGGACAGCAGCAGCGCGTCGCGCTCGCTCGCGCGCTCGTGATCGAGCCTGCGATCCTGCTCCTCGACGAGCCGCTGGCAAATCTCGATGCGGTGTTGCGTGACGAGATGCGTTTCCTGATCCGCTCAATTCAGCAGCAGGTCGGGATCACGACACTTTACGTCACGCACGACCAGGCCGAGGCGCTGCTCATCTCCGATCGCGTCGCGGTGATGTTCGACGGCAAGATCGCACAGGAGGGCAAGCCGAAGGACATCTATCGCAAGCCGCGATCGCGACGCGCGGCGAGCTTTGTCGGACTTTCGAACTTTCTCGGCGGCACGGTGTCGGGTGTATCGGGCGGTGAGGTTCTGCTCGAAACCCCGCTCGGCAGGATCGCGGGGCAGCACGACGGCGGCGCGAAGGCGGGCGAGGCGCGCACTCTCATCGTGCGGCCCGAGGCAATCGACCTCGCCGCAGCTAGACCGCAGGCGAGCGGAAACGTCCTGCAGGGTACGGTGTCGGACAGTTTCTTTCTCGGCAGCGTCACCGATTATCGCGTGGCGTTGGCCGACAGCAGCGTCATGCAGGTGCACGCGCGACCTGGCATTCACTTTGCGAAAGGCGACGCGGTCACGTTGTCCTTTCCGCCCGCCTCGGCTTGGCTCCTGCCGGAGGCGGGATAGGGATGGCGGCAGCCGCTCGCTTGGGAGCCTTTGGGCCGCGCGGGCGGCTTCTGCCGGCCCTGCTGGTCGCGCCGACACTGCTCTATCTCGCGGTCTTTCTGCTCGTCCCCTATATCAACATCGTCATCATGAGCTTCCGGCGGCCGGCGCGTGTCGGCGCCTATGAGCCGGGCTTCACGCTGAACAACTACCTGACCGCGCTCACCGACGGCTATTACCTGTCGGTGCTCGGCGAGACCCTCTGGATCGGCGCCGTGACCGCTGCGGTGTGTCTCGTCGTCGGCTTTCCGGTCGCCTACAATCTCGCGCGCGGCAATCCGCGCTGGACCGGCTTTCTCTACACGCTCGTCCTCTCGCCGTTGCTTGTCGGCGTTGTCGTGCGCACCTTCGGCTGGCTTATCATTCTGTCCGGCAACGGCGTCGCCAACCGCTTTCTGCGCGACATCGGGCTGACCGATGCGCCGCTACGGCTGATGAACAACCAGTTCGGCGTCATCGTCGGCCTCGTCCATGTCATGCTGCCTCTGATGATTCTTCCGCTGCTCTCGAGCCTCCAGTCCGTCAACCCCGCGCTCGAACTCGCCGCCCGCTCGCTCGGGGCGTCGCGCTGGACCGCGTTCCGGCGGGTCACGCTGCCGATGTGCATGCCCGGCATCCAGGCCGGCACGATACTGGTGTTCGTTCTTGCGGTCAGCGCCTATGTCACCCCGATCATGCTGGGCGGCGCGCAGGTGCGCACCATGCCGGTGCTGATCGTGCAGCAGCTCATCGACAATTTCCGCTGGCCGTTCGGCGCGGCGCTGGCGTTGATCCTTGCGGTCAGCGTCGCGACCATCGTCTTCGTCTATGCCCGTATGACGTCGCGTCTGATGAGGGGGCTCAGATGAACGCCGCCAGCGCGACCTCTGACCGCCTGATCGCCGGCACGCAGACAATTCTGCTGCGCGCCTTCACCTGGCTGATCTATGCGTTCCTCATCGCGCCAATCGTCCTGATCGTGCTGATGGCGCTCAACGCCGGAGAGTTGCTCGAATTTCCGCCGCGCGGCATTTCGCTGCGCTGGTTCGTCGCGCTCTATCACAGCGAGCAGTTCATGAACGCGATCGCGACCTCCCTGCAGATCGCGATCATCGCCATGGCGGTGTCGGGAATCCTCGGTACCGCCGCCGCGCTCTATTTCGTGCGCTTCTCGCAGCGCTTCTCCGAGCCGCTGCGCCTGCTGCTGCTGGCGCCGCTGCTGCTTCCGGAAATCCTCTCGGCCATCGCACTGCTCTTTTTCCTGTACGAGATCGGACTTGGCAACCAGTGGGGCATCGGCCTTCAGATCGGACACATCCTCGTCACCATGCCCTATGTGTTCCTCAATGTGACCTCGTCGCTCTACAATCTGGATTCCTCGCTCGAGCAGGCCGCGCGAAGTCTCGGCGCCGGCTGGTGGACGACATTCCGCCGCGTCACGCTGCCGCTGATCAAGCCCGGTCTCTTTGCCGGTTGCCTGTTCGCCTTCGTGATCTCCTTCGACCTGTTTGCGATGTCCCTGCTGCTGAAGGGCATCGGGCAGGTTCCGCTGCCCGTGCAGCTCTACGATTACCTGCGCTGGGACTTCGACCCCATCGCGGCGGCCGTTTCCAGCGTCAGCATACTGATGACGCTCGTGATCGTCCTGTTGACAGACAGGATTGTCGGGCTGCGGGCGCTGCGTTTCTGAGGCCATCAACACAAGGAAAAGGTAGGATGCCGGTCCGCTTCCTGATCACGACGCTCAAGCCGGGCGTCGATCCTGAGAAATACGAAAAATGGGTGCGCGAATACGATTACAAGATCGCGCGCGGCCGTGAGAACATGATCCGCTACGAGGTCTATCGCATCCGGCCGCCGGTTGAGGGAGTTGCAGGCGCCGGTTGGACCTATCTGGAGCGCATCGAAGTCAAGAGCATCGAGCAGGCCGACATCGACGCCAGGTCCGAGAGCGGCGTGGAGTTGCGCCGCCAGCTGTTCGGCGAGTATGTCGAGCAGAGCAAAAACGTCACATTCGTTGCGGACGAAATCGTATGAATGAAAATGCCCGAAAACCGGGATTGCTGCTGGCGGGGCGTTTCGCGCCAGCCGAGCTCGTCCGCATCGTGCGGACCGCGGAGGATTGCGACTTCGGCCAGATATGGTTCGCGGACGAGCGCTTCTATCGCGACGTGTACGCCCAGCTCACTTTCATCGCCGCCAGCACCACGCGCATCGATCTCGGCACCTGCGTCACCGACCCTTATTCGCGCCATCCGGCGCTGACCGCCGTCGCCATTGCCACGCTCGACGAGATCAGCGGCGGACGGGCTATTCTCGGAGTCGGGGCGGGCCTTTCCGGCTTTGCGGAGATGAACGTCGACCGCCGTAAGCCCGTCGTTGCCATGCGCGAGATGATCGACCTCATCCGCAAGCTCCTGAAGGGCGGTTCGGTCGACTATCAGGGAGAAATCGTCTCATTTCGCGAAGGCCATCTGCATTTCCAACCGATGCGGGCGGAAATCCCCGTCTATATCGCAAGCAACGGCCCGCTCGGGCAGAAGCTCGCCGCGCGCGTCGCGCAAGGTGCGATCATGGAGGCATGCGGCTCGGTGCAGGAGGCGGGCGCCTTCGTCGAGCGCATCCGCGAAGCTGCCATCGCCGCGAAGCGCGGGCCTTCCGATGTCCGGTGCGTCGCGCGTCTGAATTTCAGCGTGTCCGCCGACGGCAAGCGTGCGCGCGATGCGCTGCGCGCGCGCGTCGCGCGCAACCTTGTCGGCGGCTACATGAGCTTCGCGACGGAAAATCCCGAACTGGCACTCCCGCCGGAGGCGGTGGAGAAGGTCGCCGGCATTCCCTACAGCGCCGGCATCGGCCCCTACGAGGCGCTCGCCTCCTTCGTGACGGACAAGATGGTGGACGCCGTCGCGCTCGGCGGCACCGCGGCCGAGATCGTCGATCACATCGTCGCGCTGCGCCGCTGCGGCATCGACAATATCATCATCTCGCCGAATCCTGCGGAGGGGGAGACGATCGAGAGCAACATCCAGGTCTTCGCAAGGGACATCTGGCCGGCGGTGGGAGCGCAGTTGCGCACCCAGGCGGCCTGAACGCTAGAGCATTTTCGAGCGAAGTGGGTACCGGTTCGCATCAAGAAAATGCGATCAAACAAAGGAATCTAAAGCACGT
>JBFWWQ010000138.1:0-8529 GCA_050246095.1 Pseudorhodoplanes sp. | reverse complement strand
TCGATCGGCTCGCTCTCGCTGATGCTGCGCAAGGCGGGCGAGGCGAATTCGGAATTCACGCGCCGCATCAGCATTACCGATCTGAGCGCGCCGAGCACGCCGACCGCGAAGGAGACGCCGCGCGACTTGAGCGTCACCACGGTGTCGGTCACGCGCGCGTCGAACAAGCAGGATTACAGCGTGCCGGTCGAAGGAAATTGGAACCTGGCCACCTCGGGGGAGGGCGGATCCAGGCGCCGTTGAGTTTTGGGGACAATGAAAAGGGTTGGGGAGTGCGTCATGACGAAGTTTGAAATGCGGGCCGCCTGCGCGCGGCCGGACAGGAGCCGCGGGCTGCGACGCCTGCAGCGGGGTTCCCTGCGGGCGCTCGCTTCCGGCTTCGTGCTGGTCGCCAATCTCGCCTTCGCGGCGGAGGCGCAGGCGCAGCGCATGGTGTCGATCGGCGGCGCCAAGCGCACTGCCGGCGTCAGCGTCAATATCGGCAAGACCGAGGACGTGCGCACCGATGCGAGCTTCGTCGACCTGCAGGTCGGCGACCCGGAAATCGCCGACGTCAACCCGCTTACCGACCGTTCGCTGTCCATTCTCGGGCGCAAGAGCGGCACCACGCGCGTCACCGCCTATGGCGAAAACAAGAAACTGATCGGCGTGTTCGATGTCGAGGTGACCTACGACACCTCGCTGGTCGCCTCGACCATCGCGCGGCGCTTTCCCGGCTCCGGCCTGCGGGTGTCGTCGGTCAACGGCCGCATCATGCTGTCGGGCACCTCGCCCGACGCGGTGACCCTCGACCAGGCGGTGCAGATCGCGCGCCAGTTCGGCCCGGACGTGATCAATTCGGTCAAGGTGCTGCAGCCGCAGCAGGTCATGCTGGAAGTGCGCTTCGTCGAAGCCAACCGCCAGGCCAACCGCGAGCTCGGCGTGCAGTGGAACGTCGCCTCCAGCAAGTTCCTCGGCAATGTCGGCAACCGTACCGATACCGCGCAGCTTCCGATCACGCCGACCGGCAACAGCGTCTGGAAGCAGCCCAACGTCCAGGTCGGCGGCCGCAACGTCAGCGCCAACCAGATCCCGATCTCGCAGATCGTCGCGGCTGGCGTGCTTTCGGGTACCGCGCCGTTCGGCTTCCTGGTCGGCAAGCTCGTCGCCAACGGCCTGCCCATCGACATCGCGATCAACGCGCTGGAGGAGAAGGGCATGGCCCGCACGCTGGCCGAGCCCAACCTGGTGGCGCTCTCCGGCGACACCGCGAGCTTCCTCGCCGGCGGCGAATTCCCGGTGCCGGTGCCCGGTTCGCTCGGCACGGTGTCGATCGAATACAAGCGCTACGGCGTCGGCCTCGCCTTCACCCCGACCGTGCTGAACGGCTCGCTGATCAACCTGAAGATCGAGCCGGAAGTCAGCCAGCTCGACACCAGCAATCCGGTGCAGGTCGCGGGCATCTCGGTGCCGCCGCTGATCGTGCGCCGCGCCTCCACCACGGTGGAGCTGCGCGACGGCCAGAGCTTCGTGATCGGCGGCCTGCTGCAGAGCCAGGGCAAGACCGCGCAGCAGCAATTGCCGTGGCTCGGCGACATCCCCGTGCTCGGCGCGCTGTTCCGCTCCGCCGCCTACCAGAAGGACGAGACCGATCTCGCCATCATCGTGACCCCGCGCCTGGTGCGGCCCGCCGCCCCCGGCGACGTGATCCGCACGCCGCTCGACAGCACCCAGCCGCCGAACGACGTCGACCTGTTCCTCATGGGCAAGCCGGAAATCACCCAGGAAATGGCCAAGCTCGCCAACGGCGTGCCGCCGCGTCCGTTCACCGGTCACATGCTCGATATCCAGCCGGCCGCGATCGTCGAGGCCAAGGGAGGCGCCTATGTGTCCGCGCGCAACTAAACGGCATGCCGTCGCGCTCACGCTTGCCGCGGGCTTCGGCCTGTCGGCCTGCTCCGACATCTATTTCGACCGGCGCGAGACGGTGGTGCCGTCGGCCGGCGACGCGATGGCGTCCAACCGCGTCACGCAGATGATCGATCCGTGGTCGCCGGCGAGCGCCAATCGCAACATCGCGTTCAACGGCGAGAAGATGCAGACCGCGGTCGAGCGCTACCGGCAGGGCCGCGTCATTCCGCCGGTCAACGCCACGACCAGCTCGGTCGCCTATGCGCAGGCGGCGCAGCAGGCCGGCAGCGCCCAGAGCACGACACAGGCGGCGTCCGCGCCCGGCACCTCGGCGCAGGCCTCGGCGCCGGCGGGCTACAAGCAGCCATAGGTTCGCCATGCCGCAATCGCGTCCCGCCCCGATGCCGCCGAACCGGACCCTGGTCACGGCGCTTACCGCCGACCCCGCGTTCGAACAGGCGCTGCGTGCGATCTTCGATGCCAGCCCGCATATCGAGCTGCAGATCGTGCCGGGCAATGTCGCCGCCGCCGGCGAAGACGTGGACCCCGCCGGCGTGACCGTGCTGCTGGTCGATCTGGAAGCGCGCGACCCGGCGGAAATGCAGGCGATGCAGCAGCTGATGGCGCGCGTCGGCGGACGCGCGCCGGTGATCGCGGTGACGCAGGATTTCGACGCCCAGCTCGCGCGCGTGCTGGTGCAGATGCGGGTCGCGGATTTCCTGGTCAAGCCGGTGCCGCCGATCGAGCTCGTGCGCGCCTGCGCGCGCGTCGCCAAGCCGCAGGCCGAGGATGCCGACAAGGACGCGGTCATCCATACCTTCCTTTCCGCCGCCGGCGGCTCCGGCGTCACCACGCTGGCGATCCAGTCCGCGCTGATCCTGCTCGGGCAGGATCCGCGCAAGCGCACCTCCACCTGCCTGGTCGATCTCGATTTCCAGCACGGCTCCTGCGCCGACTATCTCGATCTCGAGCCGCGCCTCGACCTGAAGGAGATCGAGCCGCGTCCGGAACGCCTCGACAAGCAATTGTTGGACGTGATGACTTCGTATCACGCCTCGGGTCTCGCGGTGATCGCCGCGCCGATCCGCCCGGCCGAAATGCGCTCCTTCGATCCCGACCTGGTGACGCGCCTGCTCGATCTGGTGGCCGCGAATTTCGACCATGTCGTCATTGACATGCCGCGCACCTGGTTTTCCTGGACCGACAACGTGCTGCTCGGGTCGAACCGCGTGTTCATCGTCAGCGAGATGACGGTGCCGGGCCTGAAACATGCCAAGCAGCTGGTCGCGGCGATCCGCGAGCGGCTGGGCGAGGAACGCAAGCCGAAGGTGCTGGTCAACCGTTTCGAACAGCGCATGTTCGAGGCCGGCCTGAAGATGGGCGACATCGAGCAGGCTCTGGGCGACGATCTCGGCGGCGTGGTGCCGAATTTCTACAAGCTGGTGCGCGAAGCGATCGACCGCGGCGTGCCGCTCGAGGAGGTCAAGCCCGGCAACAAGATCACGCGCGAATTGAAGCGCCTGATCGTGCCGCAGCCCGCGCGTGCGGCGGCGCCGGCCGCGAAACCCGAAATGCGCAAGCTGTCGCTCTCCTGGGCGCGGCCGTCGTGAAGGCGGATTGGGCATGAGCCGCTTCGGGGGATCGAGCAACCGTTTTGCCACCCTGCGCCCGGCGCCGTCGGCGCCGCCCGCTTCCGCGCCCGTCATGGAAAGCGACGACGAAGCGCCGGCCTTCTCGCTGCTGCAATCGCCGCCGGTCGTACCGGAGCCGGAGCCGGCCGCGCCCGCCAATCCCCTGCACACCGACAAGCTGCTCGACGCCAAGGTGCGGCTGCACCGCCGCCTGCTTGAGGAAGTGAACCTGCAGGCGCTGGAGAAGATGCCGGAGGAGGATGTCCGCCGGCACATCCAGCAGCTCGTCGGCCAGTATGTCGTCAGCGAGCGTCTCGCGCTCAACACGCAGGAGCTGAACGGCTTCGTCACCGAGATCCTCGACGAAATGACCGGGCTCGGCCCGCTCGAGCCGCTGCTCAAGGACCCTTCCATCAGCGACATCCTGATCAACGGCCACGAATGCACCTATGTCGAGCGCGGCGGCCTGCTCGAACCGGTCGTCTGCCGCTTCAAGGACGAGGCGCATCTCCTGCGCATCATCAACAAGATCGTCTCCGCCGTCGGCCGGCGCGTCGACGAATCGCATCCGCTTTGCGACGCGCGCCTGCTCGACGGCAGCCGCGTCAACGTCGCGGTGCGGCCCATCGGCGTCGACGGACCGCTGGTCTCGATCCGCAAATTCTCCAAGAAGCCGTTCAACCTGAACAAGCTGGTCGAGATCGGCGCGCTGCGCCCGCCGATGGCCGAGCTTCTCGCCGCCGCCGTGAAGGCGCGCGTGACCACGATCATTTCCGGCGGCACCGGCTCCGGCAAGACCACGATGCTGAACGCGCTGTCGGCGTTCATCTCCGACAAGGAGCGCCTCATCACCATCGAGGACGCCGCCGAGCTCCAGCTCCAGCAGCCGCATGTCGCGCGCATGGAGACGCGCCCGCCCAATATCGAGGGCAAGGGCGAAATCCGCCAGCGCGAGCTGGTCAAGAACGCGCTGCGCATGCGCCCCGAACGCATCATCCTCGGCGAGTGCCGCGGCGAGGAAGCCTTCGACATGCTGCAGGCGATGAATACCGGCCACGAAGGCTCGATGGCGACCATCCACGCCAACAACCCGCGCGAGGCGGTTTCGCGCCTCGAACAGCTGATCGGCATGGCCGGCCTGCCGATGACCATCGCCTCGGTGCGCGGGCAGATTTCCGCCGCCATCCGCATGATCGTGCAATTGCAGCGCATGTCGGACGGCAAGCGCCGCGTCACCTCGGTGGCTGAAATCACCGGCATGGAAGGCGACATCGTGCAGATGCAGGAAATCTTCAAGTTCGTCCGCACCGCGACCGCGGAAGACGGCACGGTGGTCGGGCATTTCCAGGCGACCGGCGTGCGCCCGCGATTCCTCGCCGACCTGACGGCCAAGGGGATCAAGATTCCCGGCAGCTATTTCGATCCGAGCCAGCCGTTGTAGCTCTGTCGATGACCCTGTCGATCAAATCAAAAGTGTCATGCGCGGGCTTGACCCGCGCATCCCGCTTGGGAGCGGGAGAGCGGCGCATGCCTGATCGGGATGGCCGGGCCTTCAGCGCGAAGCGCGGCTTCGCGCTTTCGCCCGGCCATGACGGATAGGGGAGGTCGCCATGTCGTTCGATCTCGACCCGCTCTACATCTTCTACCTGTTCGCCGCGATCTCCGCGATCCTGTTCGGCGAAGGGGTGTATCTGCTGTGCTTCTCGACCCGCTCCTACCGCAACAAGATCAACCGCCGGCTGGCATTGCTGCATGAGCAGCCGAACCGCGAGGGCATCCTCGTGCAGTTGCGGCGCGAGCGCGGCCTCACCGCCGCCGGCGACTACCGGCTGCCGCTGGTCGCGTTCAACCGCCTGGTACTGCAGTCGGGGCTGACGCTCGGCTTCTCGAAATTCGCGCTGATCGCCGCCGCGATCGCCAGCGTCGCGACCGGCGCGGTGTTCATGTTCTACGGCAGCGCGCTCTACACGGCGCTCGCGGCCTTCTTCTTCACGATCGTCGCGCCCTATCTGTTCCTGCGCATGAAGCGCGCGCGGCGGCAGAAGCGGTTCGGCGCGCGCTTCCCCGACGCCATCGACATCATCGTGCGCAGTCTGCGCGCCGGCCATCCGGTGCCGGTCGCGATCAGCATGGTCGGGCGCGAATTGCCGGATCCGATCGGCTCGGAATTCGGCATCGTCGCCGACGAGGTGACCTACGGCGCCGATCTCGAAACGGCGATGCGCAATTTGTATTTCCGGGTCGGGCAGGACGACCTGCCGCTATTCGTCACCGCGGTCGCGATCCAGGGCTCGACCGGCGGCAACCTGAGCGAAATCCTGCAGAATCTCTCGGCGGTGATCCGCCTGCGCTTCAAGATGCGGCGCAAGATCAAGGCGCTCGCCGCCGAGGGCCGCGCCTCGGCGCTGATTCTGTCCTCGCTCCCGATCGGCATGTTCGGCGTGATCCAGGTGGTCGCGCCGGATTTCTACGCCAGCGTCTGGCACGAGAGTGTCACCAAGGTCGCGCTCGCCTGCGCGGCCTCGTGGATGGCGGTCGGCAACTTCATCATGTGGCGGCTGGTGAATTTCAGGATCTGAGATGGAATACGGCTTCACCATCTTCGGCGACACCGCCTCCGTCATGCTGACGCTGATGGTCTTTCTCGCCAGCGCCACGCTCGCCTTCGCCGCCATGGCGGTGGTGCGCGTGCGCGGCTCGGTGAAACGCCGCGCCGCCGGCATCGGGGCAGGCGAGCTGGAGGCGATGGAGGGACCGCGCTCGCTGCGCGGATCGAGCCGCCGCGCGGCGCAGCGGCTGATCGACTATACGTCCAAACATTACTCTGCCGACGACAGCAAGGACATGAAGGTGCTGCGCCGGCGCCTGGTGCTGGCCGGCTTTTTCAGCCCGCAGGCGGTCGCGGTGTTCTTCCTCACCCGCACCGGGCTGGCGGTCGGGCTCGCGGTCGCGGTGCTGCTGTTCGCGCCGCTGCAGCAGGGCACGACCACCTACTGGCTGATGATCGGCGTCGGCGGACTGGCCGGCTATCTCGGCCCGAGTTTGTATCTCGACCGGCGCATCGCGGCGCGGCGGGAGGAGCATCGCGCAGGCTTCCCCGATTTCATGGACCTGCTGGTGGTCTGCGCCGATGCCGGGCTGTCGATGGAGGCGGCGCTGGAGCGCGTCGGGCGCGAACTCTCGGACAGCTATCCGTCGCTGTCGGCCAATATCCACATGGCCAATCTCGAAATCCGCGCCGGCCGCACGCTGACGGAAGCGCTCGACCACCTCGCCGAGCGGCTCGGGCTGGAGGAGGCGCGCTCTTTCGCCACGCTGATCCAGCAATCGATCGAGCTCGGCTCCAGCATCACCGACGCGCTGCGCGTCTATTCCGACGACATGCGCCACAAGCGGCTCTCGCGCGCGGAGGAGAAGGCCTACAGCCTGCCGGTGAAGCTCTCGGTGCCGATGATGGTCTGCATCTTCCCGGTGCTGTTCGTGGTGATCCTGCTGCCCGTGGCGGTGCGCTTCTATACCGGCAATTACTGAGCGCGCCGGGTCCGGCGCCGCCGGCACTGGCAAACAAATCCTTAACCCTCCACCCGCTACCTTCCGCTGTCCGCCGCGGTACGGCGGCCGGACCCCTGCGTGCTTGCGCCGCTCGCTCCGAGCCGGTTCGTCTCGCCCGCCCGGAGCCCTGGATGCGCGTTGCGTTGCGAGTTCTGGCCTGTTTCGCGTGCCTTTCGGGGCTCGCCGGCTGCAACACGACCGGCAGCACCGGCACCGCGACCGAGGCGGCCGACGGCTCGTCGGAGGCGACCGGTTCGATCGCGGCCCCGGTCGCCGTCGTCGCCAGCGACACCCCGCCCTCGACCGGCCTCGAAGGCGACAATCCCAAGGACAATCTCAATCTCGGCAAGAAGCATTACCGCGAGGGCAGCTTCGGACTCGCCGAGCAGCATTTCCGCCGCGCCGTCGAGGGCGGCCCGCAGACCGTGGAGGCCTGGGTGGGGCTTGCCGCCTCCTACGACAAGCTGAAGCGCTTCGACCTTGCCGACCGCGCCTATGCCCAGGCCCTCCGCCTGGCTGGGCCGACGCCGGAAATCCTCAACAACCAGGGCTATTCCTACCTGCTGCGCGGCGACCGCCGCCGTGCCCGCGCCAAGCTGCTGGAGGCGCAGGCCAAGGACCCGGAAAATCCTTACATCCAGAACAATCTCAGTTTGCTGAGCGAAAGCCTCGCCAAGGGCAGCGCGGTCCAGTAGACACGCCGTCTTTCCGGCGGGCCGGGCCCGCCGGGCGGGTAGGGCCGGGCCGTCCCGGGAAGGCGCGGGGGCGCAACATCCGGTCGCAGGCGGTTGCCGCCCCGCGCCGGCACACTAGATCGGACCGCATGCTCGATCTCCTCAAGGACTTTCTCACCGATCTTGGCGGCGGCGCGAAGACGCAGGCGCTGTTCGACGACAACGACTACCGGGTCGCCGCGGCCGCGCTGCTGATCCACGTCATGACCATCGACGGCAGCGAATCCGCCGCCGAGCACGAGACGCTGGCTTTGCTGCTGCAGGACCGCTTCGGGCTCGACGAAGAGGCGGCCGCCGCGCTGGTCGCGGCGGCGACCGAGGCCGACCGCGAGGCGGTCGATCTCTACCGCTTCACCAGCCTGATCAACCGCTCGCTCGACGAGGACGGCCGGCGCCGGATCGTCGAGATGATGTGGCAGATCGTGTTCGCCGACGGCCAGGTCAACGAGTTCGAGGACAACATCGTCTGGCGCGCCGCCGACCTGCTCGGCATCTCCTCGCGCGACCGGGTCAATTTGCGCCGCGACGTGGCCGGCCGGGCCGGCAAGCCCGCCACGCAATCGTGACGGGTGCCGGCGCGGCGGACGCGGCCGGCGCGCGGCCCCTTCGGTCCGCGTCATGGGAGCCACGCGCCTCCCGCACTTGCCAAGGCGGGCGAAGCCATTACGAATCGGGACATCGCTTCGAGACATTCCCGCCGCCATGACCGCGCCCATCCTGAT
>JBFWWQ010000137.1:0-8544 GCA_050246095.1 Pseudorhodoplanes sp. | reverse complement strand
TCTGGTCGGCGCGCCGGCCGCTGGTCAGGACCGGACGCGGCGCACGCGGCGCCGGCGCGGCGCTGGTGCGCTTCCTCGACGCGAGCGGCGCGCTGTCTCTCGACACGCAGGAGAGCCGGGGGCTGGTGCCGTCGGACCATCCCGCCTTCGCCGGCGCGGTGCGCGCCGCGGCGATGACCGAGACCGACTGCGTGCTGCTGATCGGCCGCAAGCTCGACTACCAGACCGGCTACGGCTCGCCCGCGGTCTTCCCCAAAGCGCGCTTCATCCGCCTCGCCGATACCGCCGGCGAACTGATCGACAACCGCCGCGGCTCGCCCGAAATGCTGGCGACGCCGGCGCTCGCGCTCGATGCGATGGTGAAGGCGGCCGGCAACCGCGCGCCCAATCTCGACACCGCCTGGGTCGAGGGCATGCGCCGCAAGCAGCGCGAACGCGCCTCCGCGCCGAAAACGCAAGCGGGCATCGTGGCCGAGGACGGCAAGATGCATCCCAACGTGATTTTCGACGCCATCGCCAAGGTCGCCGACCGCGACTATATCGCCATCGCCGATGGCGGCGACCTGCTCAGCTTCGCCCGCGTGGGGCTGAATGCGCGCACCTACATGGATGCCGGCGCGTTCGGCTGCCTCGGCGTCGGCGTGCCGTTCGCCATTGCCGCGGCTCTGGCGGAGCCCGGCCGCCAGGTGATTGCGGTGAACGGCGACGGCGCCTTCGGCATCAATGCGATGGAGATCGACACGGCGGTCCGCCACGGCGCGAAGGCCGTGTTCATCGTCTCCAACAACGCCGCCTGGAACATCGAGCGCCTCGACCAGCAGGAGAATTACGGCGGCCGCGTCGTCGGCACGACGCTGCGGCATTCCGACTATGCGGCGATGGCGCGCGCGCTCGGCGCGCATGGCGAGCGGGTGGAGAAGCCGGAGCAGATGGAAGCGGCGCTGAAGCGCGCGCTCGCCAACGCGCCCGCCTTGATCGATGTCGTCACCTCGCAATACGCCATGTCGTCGGATGCGCGAAAAGGTCTCGGCTTCGTGCCGGATTACCAGGCGCTCACCGCCTGGGACGAGGCCGAGCAGAAGCGAAGGAAGCCTTCCTAGAGGCAGATTGAATCCGTTCCGCCCGCACCCTGGGAACCTCTTTGTCATGGCCGGGCGAAGTCCCGGCCATCCACGTCTTTCATGCCGATCCTGCATCAAGACGTGGATGCCCGTGACGCGCCGGTATGACGGATTTGCAGAAATCGGGACGGCCGCTGGGAACAAGGCACGTCGTAAGCCGGCTCCCCGCTTTCGCGCAGACCGGCGGGAAAGCTATGCTGCCCGATACGCTCCGGACGCAGCGCGAGACTTTGCCGTGGCCGATGCCAAAGACGATGTGCAGCAGGTGCGCAAATACAGCTCCGGACGCTATGTGTTCCGGCAGATCCCGTGGGCCGCGGCCGCACTGCTGCTCGGGCTTGCGACGCAGATATGGCCCGCAATCTTCCCCTGGCAGGGCCAGATGATCGGCGCGCTGCTGGCGCTCGCAGGCCTCGGCTACATTCTCTTCGCGCTGTTTCGCCGCTTCGTCGAGCCGGGGCGGCCGCGCCTCGTGCTGGCGCCCGACGGGATTTTCCAGCGGCTCTCGCACGGGCGCATCCTGCATATCCCCTGGGACGAGGTGCAGGACGTGAAGTCCGTCACCCAGAGGCTGGTCAATGTCAGCTGGTTCGTTCAGACGATCCTCCATGTCCCCGCCGTCGTCGTGTCCGAGAAATTCTACGACGGCGCGATGCCGGCCCAGCCCTGGCACAAGCTCCCGCTCAACTGGGGTCACTTCGCCGAAGGCGGAGGTGGAAAGGTCCGCGTCCTGTTTCGCCCCGCATTTCTGGGCACGACGGGGAAAGACCTGCGTGCGGCGATCGAGTCCCGCTGGCGCGCCTTCAGCCGTCACCCCAACGCCCAGCTTCCGCCGGAGGAGGACGAGCGCGGACCGGAGCACGCCATCCCGTCATGGGTGCGGCGGCTGGCGCCGCTGGCCTTCATCGTGCTCGCCGCGCTGCCGGCGCTCTATTTCATTCTGTCGCCGAAAGAATTGTCGGAGGGAATGCGGTCCGGCTATCTCGCCGACCTGCTCGACCGCACCGGCGTTCCGGCGCGGCTCGCGGACGGGCGCATCGCACGCCTGCGCCGCAGCGATTTGTCCGCGGTCGCGGTGCCGGAATGTCCGGAAACGACGCGCTCGGACACATGGTTCCCGTCCTATGTCGCGGCGGCGACCTGCATCGCTGTGCTCACCTTGCCGTCGGGCGAGCGCGCGACCGCCGTGTTCCGGCTCGGGACCAAGACCTTTACCGTCGAATACCAGCTCGGCGCGTTCCGCGAGGAGCGCGCCACCGTCACCCTGCCGCTCAGCGCCGAAGAGGCCGATGCGCTCTTGTGCCGGCTCGGGCATTGCGGGCCGGGCGGAGGGAAGCGGTAGTGGTTGTCTAAAGCAAGATGCGTTCAGCTTGAATCGGGCGGGGGCACCGCCTTCACCTCTCCCTTTGGGAGAGGTCGCCCGCCACCGCGGCCCGCAGATTATGCGAGTCGACAATATGACAGTTACAAGGGATTACGGTGCAACCATGCGCTTTCGATCCCCCTCACCCTAACCTCTCTCCAGCCGAAGTCGGATGTTTCCGATTTCGGCCGAGTTGACACTGTCCCACGCGGGTAAACCCGAGTGGGTTGGGGAGAGGGGACCGACCGTTGTCGCGGTGCTCTCGTCGCTTCAAACCGAAGGCATCACACTCTAGACCGCCGGCGCGCCGGTCAGCACGAGACAGGTATTCTGTCCGCCGAAGCCGAACGAATTGGAAATCACCCGCGTCACGCGCGCGTCGCGCGCGACATTCGGCACCACGTCGAGCGGGATGGCGGGATCCGGCACCTGGTAATTGATCGTCGGCGGAATGCGCTGGTTGAGGATGGTCAGCGCCGAGACCACGGCCTCGATCGCGCCCGCCGCGGTCAGCGTGTGGCCGACCATCGACTTGTTGGACGAGATCGGAATGTCCTTCAGCCGCTCGCCGAACACGGTGGAGACGCCGAGATATTCCATCTTGTCGTTTTCCGGCGTCGAGGTACCGTGCGCATTGATGTAGTCGACATCCGCGGCGGTCACGCCGGCATCGGCCAGCGCATTGCGCATGCAGGAAATCACCGGCTTGCCGTCCGGGCTCGAGCGCGTGCGGTGGAAACTGTCCGCCTTCTCGCCCACGCCCTCGACGATGCCGAGGATTTTCGCCCCGCGCGCAACCGCATGGTCGTAGCTTTCGAGCACGAGCGCGGCGGCGCCTTCCGCCAGCACGAAGCCGTCGCGGTTCTTGGAGAAGGGGCGGGAGGCGCCCTGCGGGCTCGCATTGTTGGTGGAGAGCGCCGACAAAAGCGAGAAGCGCACGACCGATTCCGCGGTGATCGAGCCGTCGGCGCCGATGGCGAGCGCCGCCTCGCATTCGCCGCGCTGGATCGCCTCCAGCCCGAGCTGGATCGCGGTCGCGCCCGAGGCGCAGGCCGTGGTCAGCGAGATCGGCGAGCCCTGGGTGCCGAAATGTTCGGCCAGATTGTCGGGGACGACGCCGTATTTGGACGCCTCGTAGAAAGGATGGAATTCCGGCTTGCCGGCGATGCGTACGAGGTCGGCATATTCGATCTTCTCGTTGGCGCCCGACGCCGCGGCGATGGCGAAGCGCTGCGGCCATTCGATCTCGATCGGCGGGAAAGCGAGGAACAGGGGCCCCGGGAAATGGCCCTTGCTGCCGATTCCGGATTCGGCGATGGCCTCGGTGCCGGCGAGGCGGGCGAGCTTCTCGGACAATTCGGCCGAGTGCATGCCCGGCTCGTAGACATGGTCGACGGCGCCGGCAATGGTCGTGCGCAGGCCGTCGGTCGGGAAGCGGGTGATGCTGCGGATGCCGGATTCGCCGGCGGTCAGCTTGCGCCAATTGTCCTCTTTGCCGGTGCCGAGCGGGGTGACGAGGCCCATGCCGGTGATCGCCACGACCGGACGGCCCTTCTTGTCGCGCAATGTCATGGCAATCCCCCTCAATCGATGCGTTCGATCAGCGCCAGTCCTTCGCCCCGCCAATGTCCGACGCTGGTGACCAGCGCCTGCGCTATGCCGCCCGCGGGCGCCGCCCCGCTGTCCCCGGAGCCTGAGGCCGGGAACAGGGTGCCGGTGCGCACCGCCTGGCATCCGAGCGCGATATTGGCGAGGAACTGCGCTTCCATGCCGTTGCCGATGTAGGTGGCGGTGGCGCGGACCGGAAGGCCGGTCTCGGCCAGAACCTTCTTTTCTTCCGCGGTCGCGGGCTCGGCGCCGGAAGCGCCGGAAATGACCACGGCGCGTTCCTTGTCGATCTCGCCGGCAATGGCGGCGAATTCGCTGCGCAGCGTGTTTTCCGAATCGCCGCCCTGGCGCAGGTTGCGGCTCGACTGCACCGAAGCGAGCCGCGCGATCGGCCGGGCGCCGCGCTTCTGCGCGTGTTCGCGGCTTTCGATCACGACGAAGGCGCCCATCGCGGCGAGCGCCAGCGCGCCCTTCGGTCCGCGGTCCCAGACCGGGCGGAACGGGGCTTCCAGCAGCGGCGTGCCGAGCTTGAACAGCAGCACGAGGTCCCAGCGGGTGCCGTTATAGGCGCCGCCGACCAGCGTGATGTCGCTCTGGCCGGAGGCGACGCGCGCATGCGCGACGCGCAGCGCGTCGACGCCGGAGGCTTCCTCGCCCATGAAGGTGCGCGACGAGCCGACCACGCCATGCACCAGCGAGATGTTGCCGGCGAGCAGATTGGGCAATTGCGCCAGAAACAGCGTCGGGCGCAGGTCGCTCATCAGCCGTTCGTTGACGAAGGCGTCGCGCTTCTCGATCGTGCGCACGTCGGTGAGGATCGCGGCATCGACCGCCACATCGCGCTCGCCGCCGCCGGCGGCCACGATCATGTCGGTCTTGTCGAGGATTTCCGCGTTCTTGGCGATGCCGGCATCGGTCAGCGCGAGGCCGGCCGCGTAGGTGCCGATGCGCTGCCACGGCTCCATCTGGCGCTGGTCGCCCTTTTTGGGGATCTGCGTGTCGAGATTGAGCGAGACGACCGGGAAGGTGATGTAGGGCGCGAAGGTCTTGTCGTCGTAGGGCGGCAGCGTGCCGGCGGCGAGCTTTTCCCAATGCTGGTCGAGGCCCTCGCCAAGCGCGGAGACGAGGCCGGTGCCGGTGATCCAGACTTCGCGGCGCGCGCTCACTTGCGGAAATCCTCGAGCGGGAAATTGAGCTGTTTCGCCCAGGTGACCATCGTGTTCTGGAATTCGGGGCTCGGATAGGGGATCAGCCGGTAGGTGAGGCGGGCATCGGCGATGGCGCCGTCGGGACCCTTCACCGCGCCGTCGGCGATGGCATAGCCGGAGCCGTCATGCACGATCTTGCCCTCGGTCGTGAACTTCATCCCGGGGAAGACCGCCGCGCGCACCTTCGCCTCTTTCACCCCCGCCAGCACCGGGAGCCCGGTGAAGCCGGTGATCGCGGAGACCAGCCAGCCGCAAGTCTGCGCCATGTTCTCGATCAGCAGCACGCCGGGCATCAGGGGATAGCCGGGGAAATGTCCCTCGAAGACCGGACTCCGCTCCGGCACCGTGCTCTCCGACTTGATCCAGCGTTCGTCCGCCTTCACGTCGATGAAGCGGTCGAGCATCTGGAAATATTCAAGCCGCATCGCGCTCACTCGACAGGGGCAGGGGCATGCGGCGGCGCGGCAGCTTTCAGGCGGTGCCCTTGGCCGCGATCAGTTCGTCGATGCGCGCGCACAGGTTCTTGAGCACGAAATACTGCTCGGTGGTGGCCTGGCCGTCGTTGATCTTCTGCGTCCACTGTTCCAGCGGCAGCTTGATCCCGAACGCCTTGTCGATGGCGAAGGCGATGTCGAGGAAGTCGAGGCTGTCGATCTTCAGATCGTCGATGGCGTGGCTCTCCGGCGTGATGGTGTCGCGCGGGATGTCGCAGGTCTCGGCGATGATGTCGGCAACTTTGTCGAAGGTCGTGGCCATAGGTGCTCTCAAGTGACCGTATCGGGCCGGGACGAGGGGCGGACCCCGGCGCCAGAGGGCGGCGTCAAGCTGCCGTGGGAGATTGTTCGGATGCCCCTATAGCGAAGGAAGCCTCGGAGTTCAACGCCGGTCGCGGCCCCCGTGGCGGGCCTGAAACTTGTGTTTTGCCGTGGCTTTCCCTAACCACGGGCGGCGGCCGAGCCGGGCCGTCAGAGGGGCCGAGGCCGCGTGATTCCGGACGTCGAGGTCAAGAAGCGCTGCATCTTCTTCATCGGGGGCTACGAGCCGATCCCCCCGGACCGGGCGCATGAGCGCTTCAAGCGGGAATTGCAGCGGTTCGAGAAGACCTGGAACGTGTCCTGCACGGTCTCCGACGCCGAGGTCACGCCCGACGGCGCCATCGCCGCCTGGCGGGTGCACACCGCGGGCCCCGACTGGTCGACCGACAGCGAATACCGCGCGCTGATCTGGAGCGATTTCGTGCTGCAGGATTTCGCGCGCTCGGACTGGGTACGGGTGCCGCGCGGGATTTCCGCCTTCGCCGATTTCATCGTCTCCGGCACCGCCTGGCGCTATTTCAAGGTCAACTGGCGCTACGGGCTGTTCTTCGCCTATCCGCTGCTGCTGCTGATCGCCTTCGCCATGCTCGCGATCATGGTGGCGCCGGCGATCGAGCGATACGGCTTTTCCATACCGCTGATCCTGCATCCCTTCATCGCCTTCGCCGTGTTCGTCGGGCTGGTGGCGGGGCCGGGGCGCTTCCTGCTGCTGTCCTACATGCTGGACGACTGGATTTTCGGCTCCGACGTGATCCACGGCTCGCGCAAGGGATTCGAGGAGCGGGTCGACGCCTTTGCCGCCGATATCGAGGCGAAGCTGAAACAGGGCGGCTACGACGAATATGTGTTCATCGGCCACAGCCTCGGCTGCGCCATCAAGCTGGAAGTGATCGACCGGGTGATGGCGCGCATGCCGGAATTCGGTAAGAACGGGGAGCGGCTGAACGTGTGCTCCACCGGCTCCTCGGTGCTGAAAATCGCCTTCCATCCGGTCGCCGAGGCGTTCCGCGACGCGCTCGCGCGGGTGTCGCGCAATCCGGCGATCTTCTGGATCGAATACCAGACGCTGGTCGACGTCATCTCCTTCTACAAGGTCAATCCGGTCACCGCCGTCGGCCTGCCCGATACCGGCAGCCCGGTGATCCAGAAGGTGCGGGTGCGGCACATGCTGGAGGAAAAGACCTATCGCAAGTTCAAGGGCAATTTCTTCCGCCTGCACCGCCAGCTGGTGATGGGCAACGACCGGCGCTATTTCTACGACTACTTCATGGTGTGCTGCGGACCCTACCGGCTCGATACGCGCGCGCAGAACACCGAAGGGATGATGCACGCGATCGCCCCGGACGGCAGTCTCGCCAAACCGAAAACCGTGCCGGAGATGGCGCCGTCATGACCCCGTTCGCCGCCAAGCTGATCGTGATCCTCGGCGCAATCACCTGGTTCGTGATCCGCCTGCCGCACCAGCGCCGGTCCTGGAAGACCCGGACCGTGAAGAACGAGCGCACCGCGCTCGAACTGTTTCTGCTCTATGGCTGCTCCTTCATGGGGCTCGGCATCATTCCCTTCGTCTATGTCGCGACCGGCTGGCCGCGTTTCGCGGAACGCCCGTTCGTTCCCGCGCTCGCCTGGCTCGGGCTTGCGATCTTCGTCGGTTCGCTGTGGCTGTTCTACCGCGTGCACCGCGAGCTCGGCCGCAACTGGTCGGATTCGCTGGAGGTGCGCGAGAAGCATGTGCTGGTCACGCACGGGCTCTATGCCCGCGTGCGCCATCCTATGTATTCGGCATTCTTCCTCTGGGCGCTGGCGCAGGCGCTGCTGCTGCCCAACTGGTTCGCCGGGCTGGCAGGTCTTATCGGCTTCGGCCTGCTTTTCTTCTTCCGCGTCGGGCGCGAGGAGCGGATGATGCTGGAGGCGTTCGGCGAGGAATATCGCGCCTATATGGCGCGCACCGCGCGGATCGTTCCCTGGCTCTATTGAAGCGGATGCGGACGGGGCGCGGTTCCCGACCGCGCCTTTCATGCCCGAGTCGTCGCGCTGGGGCCCGCGGTATCCCGCTGACGTGCCCCGCGGCCGATTGCCGTGGAAATCCGGCTCCGGTCGCAGGATTCGTGCGCAACACTAGTGGCTTCCCTGCAACAGCCGCACAAGTTTGCCCGCGTTCCCGCATTTGCGGACTGGAATCAAGGATTCGGCCCGGTATAAACGAATCTTGCCCGGACCCTGTGGGTCGATTTGGGGACGATCGGGCGCCATCTTCTCGCCGTTGGGAGCATCGGGGGCCGATGTTGATCATGAACCTGCGTCAGTCAGCCGTTGTCGCCTCCGCGATCGCCTTTTTCGCGATCGCCCAGCTTCCGGCTGGGGCGCAGACCATTACCGCACCCGAAAAGCCGCGCCCGGCCAGCATCACGACCGGGGCGTCGGCGGCC
>JBFWWQ010000136.1:0-8564 GCA_050246095.1 Pseudorhodoplanes sp. | reverse complement strand
ATACCCGCGCGCATTGGCGACGAGCGCCAGGCCGATGCCGGTATTGCCGGCGGTGCTTTCCACCACCAGACCGCCCGGCTGCAATTCGCCGCGCTTCTCCGCCTCCAGGATCATCTGGCGGCCGGCGCGATCCTTCACCGACTGGCCCGGATTCATGAATTCGGCCTTGCCCAGGATGGTGCAGCCGGTGGCCTGCGACGCGCGCTGCAGCTTGATCAGCGGCGTATTGCCGATGGCTTCGATGATGCCGTCTCGAACCTGCATGATTTCGCTCAATGGTACGCCGGACGCGGAGCTATGATGCCTCAATTTGGGGCAGTCAAGAATGATTGCCGGCATGCGTCAAATCTGCGGCGCCGCGTAAACGCGACCGAAACCATGACGGGGTCCGGCCGGCCGCAGCGGCGGGCAAATTCACATATTCTTGGCAGCCTTGGCCGCTTAATCGGCGCGCGCCGCGGATCGGCCATGCATGGGCCGCTCGTAGCGGGCGGACGGAAGTATCGGATGGGACTCGAAGTCCAGACCCTGTTTCTCGTAACGATCTATGTCGAGGCCATGCTCGGCCTGCTGCTGCTGTTCGCGTGGGTGCAGAACTCCGCGATCACCGCCGTGGCCTGGTGGGGCTCCGCGCATCTGCTGCGCGCGGCGTCGGTGGCGATTTTCGGCATGTTCGGCACCGTGTCCGACTACGTCACCATCGATCTTGCCAACCTTCTGCTGTTCACCTCCTTCGCCGCCACCTGGACGGGTGCGCGCGTTTTCGACGGCCGCCCCGTCAGCATCCTCGGCCTGTTCGCCGGCGGCGTTCTCTGGCTCGCGATCTGCCGGCTGCCGCTGGTCGCCGAATCCACCGACGCGCGCGTGCTGCTGAGTTCGGCGATCATCACCGCCTATACCTGGCTTGCGGCATTCGAGTTCTGGCGCGGCCGCGCCGAACCGCTGGTCTCGCGCTGGCCCGCCATTTTCCTCCTGTTCGCGCATGGCGCGCTTTTCATCCTGCGCACGCCGCTCTCCACCGTCGCGCCCTGGTCGGCGCAAACGCAGGTGTTCGAAAGCGTGTGGATGACGGTGCTGAGCTTCGAAGCCTTGCTGTTCACCATCGCCATCGCCTTCATCCTGCTGGCCATGGCGAAGGAGCGCATCGA
The DNA here is from genome assembly GCA_050246095.1 of Pseudorhodoplanes sp. Classification (GTDB taxonomy): domain Bacteria; phylum Pseudomonadota; class Alphaproteobacteria; order Rhizobiales; family Xanthobacteraceae; genus Pseudorhodoplanes. Next base: position 7,416 of record JBFWWQ010000136.1, on the reverse strand, counting down.
ATTCCTGCATCGCACCGCCTCGCTGATGGACCCGCTGACCGGAATCCCCAATCGCCGCGCCTTCCTGGAAGGATGCAGCCGGCATATCGAAAGCCAGGACGACAAGCCGCGCCCGGCGGCCATGCTGGTCATGGATCTCGACCATTTCAAATGGATCAACGACCAGTTCGGGCACGGCACCGGCGATTGCGTGCTGCAGCTCTTTGCCGAGACCGCGAGCGCCAGCGTGTCCGGGGTCGACATGGTCGGCAGGCTGGGCGGCGAGGAATTCGCGGCCCTGCTCGACGACATCGACCGCGAGCGGGCGCTGGCGGTGGCCGAGGAAATCCGCAGCGCCTTCGCCGATGCCGCCTACGAGGTCAACGGACGTGCGCTCGGTGCGACCGTCAGCATCGGCGTCGCTCTCTGCGAGGCGGGAGAATTCGACGCGCATGCCTTGCTGGCGCAGGCCGACCAGGCGCTGTACCGGGCCAAGGAACGCGGCCGCAACCGCGTCGAAGTCGCCTCGCGCGACCTCGTTTTGCGGCTCGACAGTTCCACGCCCTCGCTGCGCATCGAGAATTTCGCATCCTCCACTGCGGTCTGAGAATCGTCTGCCTGTAGCGCGCGGCCGAGGACATCCAAAACCGCAATCGGTCGCATCTGAAACCATTGCGCACTGCGTCTGTCACCGCCGCGGCGGCGGTGGAACCCTGCCTCCAGCCGGACCTGTCCGCTGCGCCGACGTGCCACGCGCTGGTGCGGCGGGATGCTGCGTGTTTGCGCATTGCCTTGCGCGGGCGGGCGGACCATCATCGACACAACAAACATGCCAGGGAGGACACCATGATGCCCGCCGCGCCGCGTGCGCTCGCCTTTTGCGCCGGCCTTGCCGTGCTCGCGCTCGCTCCGTCGGCTGCGCCGGCGCAGACCTACGGCATCGCCACCATGCAGCCGGGAACGCTCAACCACACCACCGGCAGCGCCATCGCCAAGGTGATGAAGGAAAAGGGCGGCATGAACCTGCTGGTGCAGCCGACCGCCGGCGAGACCGTGATGATGACCATCGTGGCGCGCGGCGAAGCCGATCTCGGCATCGCCAACATCATGGAGACGGTGGCGGCCGCGCCGGTCAACCCGGATCTGCGTCTGGTCGGATCCATCCACACGCTCAGGGGCGCCTTCTTCGTACGCAAGGATTCCGGCATGAAGACCATAGCCGACCTCAAGGGCAAGCGCGTGGTGTTCGGCTATTCGGCGATGAAGACCCTCGATCCCCTGGCGCGCGCCATGCTGATCACCGGAAACCTGACCGAGAAGGAAATCACGCCGGTGCTGGTGCCGAATGTCGTGCGCGGGGCGGACGATTTCTCCTCCGGCAATGCCGACATGTTCTTCTTTGCCTTCGGGGCGCCGAAGGTGCGCGAGGTCGATGCCACGACCGGCGGCATCCGTGCGCTGGAAGTGCCCGACGCCGGCATGGCGGAAGCGCGCAAGATCATGCCCTGGGGCTATCTGACCAAGGCGCAGCCAAGTCCCTTCTTCATCGGCGTGGAACAGCCGATGAACGTCTATACCTGGGACAACATGCTGTTCACCAACGCCAAGGTGAAGGACGAGGTGATCTACAAGATCATCGAGACGCTGGAGAACAACAAGAACGAGCTGATCAGCGTGCAGCCCGCTTTGCGCGAATTCTCGGCTGCCGGCCTCTACAAGAAATACGACATTCCCTACCATCCCGGCGCGCTGAAATATTTCCAGGACAAGAAGCTGGAAGCCAAGGTCCTGCAGTGAAGGAGGGCCTTGACCGAAACGGGCTGTCCGCGACAGGAACCGGGACCGGAGCCGGGACCAAGCCGTGAGTGAAGAGCGGGTCATTCCGGACGCGGCGGAATTCGAAGCCGCCGCGTCTCGCACCACCGTGCGCTGGACGAATATTTTTCAGGGATTGCTGGTCGCCTGCGTCGTCCTCTGGGTGCTGGACGTCCCGCGCAGGCTGCTCAACGTCTCCTTCTATACCGAGCAGCTGCTGGCGGTTTCGCTGGGGCTGACGCTCGCCATCGCCTATCTCGCCGAGCCGAAGCGCGGGCGCCGCCTCTACGACTGGATCGCGGTCATCCTGTCGCTTCTGGTCTGCGGCTATATCGCGCTCCATTACGAGCGCCTGACCAACGACATCGCTTTCCTCACGCCGGAAACGCTGATCCTCAGCGTGCTGCTGATCCTCCTGGTGATGGAGGGGAGCCGGCGCGTATCCGGCATGGGCTTTGTCGGGATCATTCTGGCGATCGCGATCTATGCCTTCATCGCCCCGCATCTGCCCGGCGAATTCGCCACCCGGCCGGTGACGCCGGAACGCATGATCGCCTATGTCGGCCTCGACCTGAACGGCATCATCGGCTCGATCCTCGGCGTCGCGGTCCTGGTCGTCATTCCCTTCACCATCATGGGGCAGGTGCTGGCGCGCACCGGCGGCGCCGATTTCTTCGCCGATCTCGCGATGGCGGCGATGGGCCGCTTCCGCGGCGGCGCCGCCAAGATCGCGGTCGTCGGTTCCGCTTTGTTCGGCATAATTTCGGGAAGCGCGGTTTCCAACGTGCTCGCCGTCGGCATCGTCACCATCCCGATGATGGTGCGGTCGGGCTTTTCGCCGTACCGGTCGGCGGCCGTGGAGGCGGTCGGCTCCACCGGCGGCCAGCTGATGCCGCCGGTCATGGGCGCGGCGGCCTTCATCATGGCCGAATTTCTGCAGGTCTCCTACGGCGAGGTCTGCGTCGCCGCCGCCATTCCCGCCTTGCTCTATTATGCGTGCCTGTTCTTCCACGTCGACCTGGAGGCGGCGAAAAACGGTATCGGCGCCGCCGAAGTCAAGGAGGCGCCCGGATTTGCCGAGGTGCTGAAATCGGGCTGGCATTTCCTGCTGCCGATCGCCTTCCTGATCGCGGCTCTGGCCTATCCCGAACGTCTGATGCTGACGCCGGAAAAGGCGGCGGTGGTGACCACCGGCCTGATGATCGTGTTCGGCCTGGTCTTCGGCTATCGCGGGCGCCGCCCCACGCTGCTGGAGATGGGCCGCGCCATCGTCGGCACCGGCCGCGTCGCGCTCGACATCATTCTGATCGGGGCGGCGGCCGGCGCCATGGTCGGCATCCTGTCGATCACCGGGCTCGCCTTCGCGATGACCATCCAGCTGCTGGCGCTGTCGGGGGACAGCGTGTTCCTGCTGCTGGTGCTGATCGCCATTCTCGCCTTCGTGCTCGGCATCGGATTGCCGACGGTGAGCGTCTATATCCTGACCGCGACCCTGCTCGCACCCGCCTTGATCAAGCTCGGCGTCACGCCGATGGCCGCGCATATGTTCGTGATGTATAACGGCATGCTCTCGATGATCACGCCGCCGGTCGCGTTTGCCGCTTATGCGGCGGCGAATATCGCGCGCGTTTCGGGCTGGACCACCGGCTGGGTGGCCTGTCTGGTCGGGTGGAGCACGTTCATCCTGCCGTTCCTGTTCGTGCTGACGCCGAGCTTGCTGATGGACGGCAGCTGGGCGGCCATCGGGTTCAACCTGGTGCGCGTGCTGTACGGCATATTTCTGGGAACCGCAGCCATCGTCGGCTTCAGCCTGCGCGCCATTCCGCCGCCTTTGCGCTTCGCCTACGGCGCCGCCTCACTTGCCGTCGTGCTGCCGCCTGAGGCGTTTGCCGTCGCGATTTACGTCAACATCGCCGGAATCGCGCTGTCGCTCGCGCTGCTCGGCTACGACTATCTGCGCGGTCCGCAGCTTCGCAAGCGCCAGGCGGTATGAATTGCAGCCGGGTCGCAGAAGCCGCTTAAGCTTTCAGAACGGGTCTGCTAACGACACAGCGGGCGTGCCGCCCGCCGCCAGAGGACCCGCTTTCCGCACATGACCATGATGCCCCGGCAACCGGCCGGTTCGCTCAAAGCCGCCTTTCGCAGCGGCGCCTTCGTCCTCACCGCGGAGATTTCGCCGCCGGTGTCGTTCGAGCGCGGCGATCTCCTGGCCAAGGCGACGCCGCTGAAGGGCCTTGCCGATGCCGTCAACGTGACCGACGGGGCCGGCGCAAAGGCGCATCTGGGGGCCGGATTTGCTGCCGCGGCGCTGGCGGCGCAGGGCATCGATCCGATCCTGCAATTCACCTGTCGCGACCGCAACCGCATCGCGCTGCAGAGCGACCTGATCGGCGCGGCCAGCGCCGGCGTGCGCAACATCCTGATCCTGCGCGGGGACGATCCCTCGCGCGGCGATCAGCCGGATGCGCGCCCGGTCTTCGACATCGACACGGTGGCATTCGTCAAGATCGCAGCCGGCATGCGCGATCGCGGCGAACTGCCGACCGGCCGCAAGATCGCCGGTCGCGCCGACTTTCTCATCGGCGTCGCCGACATGCCGGTCGAGCCGAAGCCGGGCTGGTCTCCGACGGCGCTGAAGGCCAAGGTGGAGGCCGGCGCGACTTTCGCGCAGACGCAGTTCTGCATGGATGCCGCACTGGTGCGCCGCTATGCCGCCGCTTTGGCCGATCACGGCATCCCCAAAGACTTCAAGCTGCTGGTCGGCGTCGTGCCGCTGCGCTCGGCAAGATCCGCGAACTGGATCAAGGCGAACCTTTTCGGTTCGATCATTCCCGACGCGATGGTGGCGCGCATGGAGCGCGCGGCCGATCCGCTCGCCGAGGGACGGCGCCTCTGTCTCGAAGTCCTGCACGAACTGGCCAGCATTCCCGGCGTCGCCGGCGCGCATATCATGGCGCCGGGTCACGACGAGGCGGTCCCCGAAATCATCGCGGCCTTTCGCGCCGCGGCGGCAAGCGCGACCGCCGGCCGTAGCTGAAGCACGGAAAATCGGCAGGCGGTTGCCGCGCCAATGCCGGTCCGCGCCGGCGTCCTGCCGGGGTGAGGCTCAGGAGCGGTGGATATTGCGGGTGCGTATTTCCGCCCAGGCAAGCGCACAGCCGAACACCACAAAGGCGAACATGATCGCCCCGACGATGACCGCGACATCGAACGGCATCGGTTCCTCCCTCTTTATCCGGGAGAGCATTGCGGCAGACGCGGCCGCCGGGCGTTGTTTTGGATCAAGTGAAGTTGGCTAAGTCGCGCCGAAATGAGGAGGCCTTCAGGGGCCAGCAGCCGGATTCGTGCGTTTTCGCGGGCGAATTTCCTGGAATGTCTCAAAAAAAACAGCCAAAGCCGTCGAATCCTTGACCTCCGGCCAAAATCCGTTATTGCTGCGGCGCACAAAATTATGAATGAGCGGTCGTCCGCAGGCGACCCACGACCGAGCCCGAACGCAAGAGCAAGACCCGCGCATGAGCAACTTCAATCAGGAGCGCGTCCTCAGCGTCCGCCACTGGACCGAAACGCTGTTCTCCTTCACCACCACCCGCGACCAGTCCTTCCGCTTCCGCAACGGCGAATTCACGATGATCGGCCTGGAAGTGAACGGCCGCCCCCTGGTGCGCGCCTACAGCATGGCGAGCGCGAATTACGAGGACCGGCTCGAATTCTTCTCCATCAAGGTGCAGGACGGTCCGCTCACCTCCCGCCTGCAGCATCTGCGCGAGGGCGATCCGATCCTGGTCAGCCGCAAGGCGACCGGCACGCTGGTGCATGACAACCTGCATCCCGGCAAGCGCCTGTTCATGGTCGGCACCGGCACCGGGCTCGCGCCGTTCCTGTCGATCATCAAGGACCCGGAGACCTACGACCGCTACGAGCAGGTGGTGCTCGTGCACGGGTGCCGACTGGTTTCCGAACTCGCCTATGGCGAGATGATCACGCGCGATCTGCCCGAACACGAATTTCTCGGCGAGATGGTGCGCGCCAAGCTGATATATTATCCGACCGTGACGCGCGAGCCGTTCCAGAATCGCGGCCGCATCACCGACCTGATCGTCTCGGGCAAGCTGTTCGACGATCTCGGCCTCGCGGACCTCGATCGCGACACCGACCGCGTGATGCTGTGCGGATCGCCGGCGATGATCGCCGAGACGCGCGATATTCTCGAGGCGCGCGAATTCGAGGAAGGAAGCCACGGCGAGCCGGGGCATTTCGTGATCGAGAAGGCCTTCGTCGAGAAATAATTTCGCGGGCTAGAGCATTTTCGAGCGAAGCGGGTACCGGTTCGCGTCAAGAAAATGCGATCAAATAAAGGAATCTAAAGCACGTTCCGATTCCATGTAAAACGAACGTGCTTTAGAGCGCGTCCTTGCGGAAGGCGCTCGGCGTCACGCCGATGATCTTGCGGAAGGCCCGCGTGAGCTGCGTCGTGCTGCCGAAGCCTGCGAGTTCCGACGCTTCCGTGATCGTCATCTGCGGATTGCGCAGCAATTCCTTGGCGCGCTCGACGCGGCGGGCCAGGAAATAGCGGTGCGGCGGCACGCCGGCGGTCTTCTTGAAGGCGCGGATGAAATGGAAGCGGCTGAGCTCCACGCTTTCCGCGATTTCCGCGATGGAAATGTCCTGGCTCAGCCGGTTCTCCATATAGTCGAGCACCGAACGGAACTGCCGCGGCGTGAGGCCGCCCTGCGTGCTGGTCAGGCTCTCCTTCTGGCGGTGCAGCCGTTGAATCTCGAAGGGCAGCAGAATTCCCAGAGTCTCGGCATAACCCGGCATGTCGAGCGAGGGATCGATGATCATGCTGCGCAGTTGCATCAGCATGGTGCGCAGCATGGTATCGTCCAGAAGCCGCATCATGGGGATCCGGGAAAGGTCGGCGCCGTGCGAGTCCTTGGTCGGCTCGATCGCGATCGTCAGATACGAGGCAGGTTTGTCCAGCTTCGACCAGCCGCTGATTTCCATTCCCGTCGGAGAGAACGACAGCTTGTCGCGCAGATTCTTCGTTGCGGTGCGCGGGTAACCCGAGAAAGTGGTTTCGCCGTCCGTCCTGAATATGTCGAGCAAGGTCACGCGGGGCGCGGCGAGCTTCACGCTGAAGTCGAAGGTCGCCGGGACGACGATGCGCGCGAATTCCGCGATCATTCCGGGCCAGCGCTTGCGCCGAAAGGTGTGGAATTCAATCGGAAGTTTTGCCGGCCGGGATGAGAACGTCATCCGGTTGAGGCCAGAGTCCTCAATCTCCGGCAGGACAGAGACGGGGATGTGCACGGCGCTTTCCGCTACTCTTGAGACATTATTATCGCCTTCCAGAATGCGGCAATCTGTCCACTGGTGCCTAGCAAAAAGTGCTGAATCTCTACATTTGTTGCGGGAGAATTTTATTGGGGTCCGGATGGAATAGACGACGCTCCATCCACCGGGCGGAGGGGCGGTCGAAGTCTCGCCTCGGGGAAGCGCAAGGGGATACGCGCCAGCCTCGCCCCCATCCGGCGCGCGGTATGCCCATGCTTCAAAGTACAGCCGTTGCCGTCCGAAGAATCGAAAAGTGCCGAGCACGCATATCAGTTGCTCAATAAT
>JBFWWQ010000135.1:0-8635 GCA_050246095.1 Pseudorhodoplanes sp. | reverse complement strand
CCAGACCCTGATCCCGCACCGGATCGAGCGGTTGCGGCTCGTTTCGTGCGCCGATGCCGCGCGCGCCATCGCGACCATGCAGACGCGCGGCGCGCCCCTGATCGGGGCGGTCGCCGCCTACGGCATGGCGCTGGCGATGCGCGAGGATACCTCCGACGAAGCGATGGAACGCGCCCATGCGGCCCTGCTCGCCACGCGGCCGACCGCCATCAACCTGAAATGGGCGCTCGACGAGATGCTGGCGGCCCTGCGCAACCGCCCGCGCGCCGAGCGCGTCGCCGCGGCCTATGCGCGGGCGGCCGCGATCTGCGACGAGGACGTGGCGATCAACGCGGCGATCGGCCGGCACGGGCTGAAGCTGATCGCGGCGACCGCGGCGCGGAAGCGGCCGGGCGAGCGCGTCAACGTGCTCACGCATTGCAATGCCGGCTGGCTGGCGACGGTCGACTGGGGGACCGCGACCGCGCCGATCTACATGGCGCACGACGCCGGCCTTCCGATCCACGTTTTCGCCGACGAGACGCGCCCGCGCAACCAGGGCGCCTCGCTCACCGCCTTCGAGCTCGGCCAGCACGGCGTCGCCCATACCGTGATCCCGGACAATACCGGCGGCCACCTGATGCAGCACGGGCTTGTCGATCTGGTGATCGTCGGCACCGACCGCGTCACCGCGCAGGGCGACGTCTGCAACAAGATCGGCACCTATCTGAAGGCGCTGGCGGCGCGCGACAACGGCGTGCCGTTCTACGTGGCGCTGCCGTCCCCGACCATCGACTTCGGCGTCGACGACGGTATCGCCGAAATTCCGATCGAGCAGCGCGCGGCGGCGGAAGTCGTGACCATGACCGGGCGCACGGCGGACGGGCGGATCGAGACCGTGCAGGTCGTGCCGGACGGCTCCCCGGTCGCCAATTACGGCTTCGACGTGACGCCGGCGCGGCTCGTCACCGGCCTGATCACCGAGCGCGGCGTGCTGGCGGCGGACCGCGACGCGCTGGCGCGCGCTTTCCCCGACCATGCCTCGCACGGCGCGACGCAACGCAAGGCGCGCGCATGAACAACCCGGTCGCCAGGCTCACGCCGATGCCGGCCGACGGGCGCCAGTCGGAAACCGCGCTGGCGGTCGCGCGCGGCACCATGCGGCTTCTGCTTTCGCACGGCTTCGCCTGCGTGTCGGAATTGCCGCTGCCGTCGGGGCGCCGCGCCGACCTCGTCGCGCTCGACGCGCAGGGCGAGCTCTGGATCGTCGAGATCAAGTCCTCGATCGCGGACTTCCGCGCCGACCGGAAATGGCAGGACTATCGCCTGCATTGCGACCGGCTGTTCTTCGCCACCACGCTGGAGGTGCCCTGCGAGATATTTCCGGCAGATACCGGCCTGATCGTCGCCGATGCCTTCGGCGCGCAGATCGTGTGCGAGGCGCCGCAACACCGGCTGGCGGCGCCGACGCGCAAATCCATGATGCTGCGCTTTGCGCAATGCGCCGCCCTGCGCCTGCAATCGCTGGCCGATCCGACCGGGCCCTACGGGGAAATCTAACGCTCTCCTGCCCGCATGGCGAGGAGTGCGCCGGAGGCGCGCGTCTCGAACCATGAGTCGGAATGACGGCCGCATCCTGCGAGACGCCGCGCTTCGCGCGGCTTAAAAGGAAGTTCGGCAAATCAGATCTTTTTGCCACTCCGTCATGCCCGCGCTTGTCGCGGGCATCCACGTCTTGGCGAAGGATCGGCAAGGAAGACGTGGATGGCCGGGTCTTCGCCCGGCCATGACGAAGTGCGGAACATTCACCGGCAAATTCAATCGCCTGAAAAACCCGGCCGCATTTTTGGCCAAGCTGAGGATGAGGACAGCGGCCGCAAGCTTCGTCCGCGCGCCGGAATGGTGGAGGCGGTTACTTCGGCGCGCGCTTGGCCAGGATGCGCTGCAGCGTGCGCCGGTGCATGTTGAGCTGGCGCGCCGTCTCGGAGACGTTGCGGCCGCACAATTCGTAGATGCGCTGGATATGCTCCCAGCGCACGCGGTCGGCCGACATCGGATGCTCGGGCGGGGTGGGGCGCTTGTCTCCGCCGGACAGCAGCGCGGCGGCCACGTCGTCGGCGTCGGCGGGCTTGGCCAGATAATCGACCGCGCCGAGCTTCACCGCGTTCACCGCCGTCGCGATATTGCCGTAGCCGGTGAGCACGATGCCGCGCGCGTCCGGCCGGCGCTGCTTCAGCGCGGAAATCACGTCGAGGCCGTTGCCGTCGCCGAGCCGCATGTCCACCACCGCGAAAGCCGGCGGCATGCGTTCCACATACGCCATGCCGTCGGCGACCGTGTCGGCGGCGGTCACCTGGAAGCCGCGCGTCTCCATCGCCTTGGCGAGCCGCTGCAGAAACGCCTTGTCGTCATCGACGATCAGAAGCGTGCGTTCGCCCGTTTGCACGGAAACTTCCATCTCGGCCAATCCTCGCGTGAACCGGCGGGAAACCTAAGCGGTTGCGCCGGCGTTCTCAAGGGCCGGCACAACCGGGGTCTCTTCGAAGCGGGCGCGCGACCATGCGATGGTTACGATGGCACCGCGCTGCGGGAACGAACGATTGCGAAAATTTAATGTTGCGCCGGAGCGTTCCAGCAGGGTTTTGGCGATGAAGAAGCCCAGCCCGAGCCCGGTCTCGTCGCTGGCATACATCCGCCGCCGCCGGCGGCTGCGCACATAGGGCTCGCCGATCCGCTTGATGATTTCCGGCGCGAATCCGGGTCCGTCGTCGCCGATCACGACCGACACGCCTTCCTCCGACCAGGTCGCGGCGACGTCGACGCGCGACTGCGCGAAATCGACGGCGTTCTCCAGGATATTGCCGAGACCGTAGAGGATCGCGGAATTGCGCACGCCCGACGGCGCGTCGTTGCCGTCCTGCAGCGTGACGTCGATCGCGATGCCGAAATTGCGGTGCGGCGCGACCACCTCCTCCAGCAGCGTGCGCAGCGGCAGGCGGCCGAACGGCTCGCCGGTCGCCGACAATTCGTTCAGCTTGGCCAGGATGTCGCGGCATTTCTGCGTCTGCTCGCGCAGCAGGCGGATATCGTCGATATGCCTGGATTGCGGTCCGAATTCGCGTTCCAGTTCGCGCGCGACGACGGAGATGGTCGAGAGCGGCGTGCCGAGCGCGTGCGCGGCGGCGGCGGCCAGTCCGTCGAGCTGCGAAAGATGCTGCTCGCGCGCCAGCACGAGCTCGGTCGCGGTCAGCGCGTCGGAGAGCTGGCGCTGCTCCTCGGCGATCTGCCAGGCATAGACCGCGATCACGAAGATCGCGAGAATCATCGAAAGCCAGACACCGAGGACATAGGTGTCGGGCAGCACCGGACGATCCTCGCCGGTCCAGGGCAGGGGCTCGTGCCAGAAGGCCAGGAACGTGGCGCAGGCGATGGCGAAGGCGCACAACATCGCAGTCGTGCGCTGCGGCAGCGCGGTCGCGGAAATCAGCACCGGACCCAGGAAGAAGAACTCGAACGGATTTTCCAGCCCGCCGGTGAGATACATGATCGCGGTCAGCTGTACGATGTCGAAGGCGAGCAGCAGGCCGGCGTGATTGGGGTGGATGCGTGCGGTCGTGCTGAAGCGCAGCTGCAGCGCGATGTTCAGCGCCGCCGGCAGCGCGATGATGGCGAGGCACGGTATCAGCGGCAGCTCGAACTCGAAGCCGTAATAGACGGCGAGCACCGCGACCGTCTGCCCGATCACCGACAGCCAGCGCAGCCGGATCAGCGGGTCCAGCCGCACGTTGCGGCGGGGAAATTCGAGGCGGTCGATGTCGGTGGATGTCATGCCGGCAATCTACCCGCTCGCGGCGCCGGCTTGAACAGGCGCGATGCCGCGCGTCCCCTTGCATCGCGCGCGCAGCCGTTCCAAATCTGGCGCATCGCCGCGCCGGACCTCGCATGCCCGCTTCCGTTCCCCCCGTTCCCGCCATTGCCGCCGACCGCCTCGCCAAGGTCTACAAGACGGGGACGGCGGTGGCGGGGATTTCCTTCACGCTGCCGCAGGGCTCGGTGACCGGGCTGCTCGGCGGCAACGGCGCCGGCAAGACCACGACCATCGCCATGATCATGGGCCTGGTGGAGCCGACCGCCGGCGCGGTTTCGGTGCTCGGCACCGACATGGCGCATGACCGCCACCGCGTGCTGCACCGGATGAATTTCGAAAGCCCCTATGTCGACATGCCGATGCGGCTGACCGTGCGGCAGAACCTGCGGGTGTTCGGCAGGCTGTACGGCGTGCCCGCTATCGAGGAACGCATCGTCGCGCTCGCCGGCGAGCTCGACCTCGGCGAGTTCATCGACCGGCAGACCGGCAAGCTCTCGGCCGGCCAGAAGACGCGCGTCTCGCTCGCCAAGGCGCTGCTCAACCGCCCGGAAGTGCTGCTGCTCGACGAGCCGACCGCCTCGCTCGATCCCGACACCGCCGACTGGGTGCGCACGCATCTGGAGAATTACCGCCGCGAGCGCGGCGCCAGCATCCTGCTCGCCTCGCACAACATGCGTGAGGTCGAACGGCTGTGCGACCGCGTCATCATGATGAAGCGCGGCGAGATCGTCGACGACGATACGCCGGCCCATCTGCTCGCCCGCTACGGCCGCGAGAATCTGGAGGACGTGTTTCTCGACATCGCCCGCGGGCGCGGCGAGGCGCGCGAGGCGGCGCAATGAAGGCCGCGCCGATCGTCTACCGGTCCTATTCGCTGCAGCGGGTGGCGGCGATGGTGCTGCGCTACTGGTACCTGCTGCGCTCGTCCTGGCCGCGCATCCTCGAACTGATCTACTGGCCGATGGTGCAGCTTTTGATGTGGGGATTCCTGCAGAGCTATGTCGGGGAGAATGCGAGCTTCTTCGCGCGCGCCGGCGGCCTGTTCGTCGGCTCGGTGCTGCTCTGGGACATCCTGTTCCGCGGCCAGCTCGGCTTCTCGGTGTCGTTCCTGGAGGAGATGTACGCGCACAATATCGGCAACCTGATGATGAGCCCGTTGCGGCCGATCGAGTTCGTGCTGGCGCTGATGACCATGAGCATCGTGCGGCTGGCGATCGGCATGGTGCCGGTGAGCCTCGCGGCCATCGCGTTCTTCGATTTCAACCTCTATGCGCTCGGCTTCGCGCTCGCGGCCTTTTTCGCCAATCTGATCCTGACCAGCTGGTCGGTCGGCATCGTCGTGTCCGGCCTGATCCTGCGCAACGGCATGGGCGCCGAAGGCATGGCCTGGACCATCATGTTCCTGCTGCTGCCGCTGGCCTGCGTCTATTACCCGGTGGCGGTGCTGCCGGGCTGGCTGCAGGCGATCGCCTGGGCGCTGCCGCCCACCTATGTGTTCGAGGGCATGCGCGCATTGCTGATCGAGCAGGTGTTCCGCGCAGACCTGATGCTGTGGGCGCTGGCGCTGAACGCGGTGTATTTCGCCGCCGCTGTCGCGGTGTTCCTGGTGCTGCTGCGGGGCGCCCGGCGCGAGGGAACTCTGTTGCAAACCGGTGAATAGCGCCGAAAAGGCGCTTTAGGGGCCTGTGAAACCATTCCCTTTATGTTGATTTCATGACGGGAAACGGTCACTGTGTTGCGCTGCAATAGGCCGGGAATCTATCAGCATGGCGATTGGCGTTTTTGGAGAGGCCCCACGGCTGCCCGAATCCGGCAGCCCGGCGCTCTCGACGGGGCTCTATTGGCTCTATGAGATGGGGCATGCCTCGCTGAATCCGGCCCGCGCGCTGGCCGATGTCACGCGCCTCTACATGCGCAATCCGCTCAATCCGCTGGCGCACACGACGCTCGGCAAGTCGCTGGCCGCCGGCGCGGAATTGTTCGAACGCTCCACGCGCCGCTACGGCAAGCCCGAATGGGGCATCGATTCCACGATGATCGGCGGGGTGCGCGTACCGGTGCGCATCGCCTCGGTGTGGGAGCGCCCGTTCTGCAAGCTCCTGCATTTCGAGCGGTTGTTCGAGCGCGCGCCGCGCCGCCCGCAGCCGAAGCTCGTGATCGTCGCGCCGATGTCCGGCCATTATGCGACGCTGCTGCGCGGCACCGTGGAAGCCTTCCTGCCCAACCACGACGTCTACATCACCGACTGGGTGGACGCGCGCATGGTGCCGGTGTCGGAGGGGCGCTTCGACCTCGACGATTACATCGACTACGTGATTTCCATCCTGCACCGGCTCGGCGGCGACTGCCATGTGATCGGCGTGTGCCAGCCCTCGGTGCCGGTGCTGGCGGCCGTCGCGCGCATGGAAGCCGAGCGCGATCCGTATGTCCCGCATTCGATGACCCTGATGGGCGGGCCGATCGACACGCGCATGAATCCGACGGCGGTGAACAGGCTCGCCGAGCAGCGCGGCATCGAATGGTTCCGCCGCAACGTCATCACCAAGGTGCCGTTCCCGCATCCCGGCGTCATGCGCGACGTCTATCCGGGCTTCCTGCAGCTCAACGGCTTCGTCAGCATGAATTTCGACCGCCACCTCGATGCGCACAAGGAGCTGTTCTTCAACCTGGTGAAGGGCGACGGCGATTCCGCGCAGAAGCACCGCGAGTTCTACGACGAATATCTCGCGGTGATGGATCTCGCCGCCGAGTTCTACCTGCAGACCGTCGACACCGTGTTCGTGCGGCATGCGCTGCCCAAGGGCGAGATGACGCATCGCGGCGTGCCGGTCGATCCGGGCAAGATCCGCAACGTCGCCCTGCTCACCGTCGAGGGCGAGAACGACGACATTTCCGGCCTCGGCCAGACCGAGGCCGCGCACCGGCTCTGCACCGGCATCCCGTCCGACCGCAAGGCGCATTACATGCAGCCGGGCGTCGGCCATTACGGGGTGTTCAACGGCTCGCGCTTCCGCTCCGAGATCGCGCCGCGCATTGCCGACTTCGTGCTGTCCAACAACGGACGCGGGCTGCGCAGCGCCGTGATCCGCAAGCTCGCCGCCGTCGGCGGCTGAACCGGCCGCCCCGCCCCCGGAACCACCCTGCCGGAGCCGGGAACCGGCGTTTTCCGGGCGTTTCCGGATCGGTCTGCAGATTCGGCCGTAATATATTGAAATATCGATGTTTTCAGGCGCGGCGCCGGATACCGGGCGGGTCCGTCGCGCATGGTAAAGGTTGAATTGGAATTCACTCCTTATGGCTCCAACCTATAGGGGTGAGGCCCGTCCGGAACCCCCGCCACTGGTAGGCCGTGCTTTATTTTTGCCGAGGGGGTGCGAGCGTCCCCGCCTGTGGCAGTATTTCCGCGCCGGGAGAACGAGACCGCCCATGCCGCTGCGCGCGCTCCTGTACCGCCGACCCGCCGAGCCGAAGACGCTGCCCGTGGTCTTCGAGAAATCGGTCTATCTGGTGCGGCTGCGCCGCCACCGGCAGGCGCGCCGCTACACCCTGCGCATCCAGGCGGCCACCCGCGAGGTGGTGCTGACCATGCCGCCGCGCGGCAGCGTCAAGGAGGCCAAGGCGTTTGCCGAGAAGCACGGCAGCTGGATTGCGGCGCGGCTGCAGAAGCTGCCGGAGGCGGAACCCTTCGCGCATGGCGGCATCATCCCGCTGCGCGGCCAGCCGATCCGCATCGTGCACCGGCGCGGCATGCGCGGCACCGTCTGGATCGAGATCGGCGAGGACGGCGAGCGTTCGCTCTGCGTCGCCGGACAGCCCGAGCATGTCGACCGCCGGGTTCAGGATTTCCTCAAGCGCGAGGCACGCAGCGATCTGGAAGCGGCGAGCTTGCGCGCGGCCGAGCGCCTCGGCGTGCGCATCAAGCGCATCACCGTGCGCGACCAGTCCAGCCGCTGGGGCTCCTGCTCGACCACCGGCTCGCTGTCCTATTCCTGGCGGCTCATTCTCGCGCCGACGCATGTGCTCGACTATCTCGCCGCGCACGAGGTCGCGCATCTCGTCGAGATGAATCATTCGGCGCGGTTCTGGCGCCTGGTGGAGCGGCTGTGCCCGAACGTGCCGCGCGCGCGCACCTGGCTCGACGTGCATGGCCCCGACCTGCACCGTTACGGCCTGCCGCCGGTCGCCGCCGCCGCGGGCCGGCTGCCGTTGCGCCGCTGAGCGCTGCGCGCGCGGCTACGACACCCGCTCAGCGCCGTCCGAAAATCCGCTCGAGCAGCCAGTTGTCGAGGCCGGTCTGCGGGCGCTGCGCGGGCGCGGGACTGCGCTGCGCGACCGCAAGAGGCGGCGCCGGCCGCTCGTCCGGCGCCGAGGCGAAGACCGACCCGCCGCGCAAGCCGGGCAGGGCGGCGACCGGCACGCCGCGATGCGCCGCCTTCATGAAGCGTCCCCAGATTTCCGAGGGCATGCCGCCGCCGGTCACCTTGCGCGTCGGCGAATTGTCGTCGTTGCCGAGCCAGACGCCGGTGACGAGCTGGGCCGTGTAGCCGACGAACCAGGCATCGCGGAAATCCTGGCTGGTGCCGGTCTTGCCGGCGGCGGGATAGCCGATCTCGGCCTTGCGCCCGGTCCCGAACGACAGCGTCTCCTGCATCATGGCGTTCATCATGGCGACCGCGTCCGGATCGACGACCTGGCCGAGATTCTGCGGCTGGCGCTGGTAGATCAGGCGCCCGTCGGCGCGCCGCACGCCCTGCACGACATGCGGGATCACCGCCATGCCGCCATTGG
>JBFWWQ010000134.1:0-8769 GCA_050246095.1 Pseudorhodoplanes sp. | reverse complement strand
ATGTTCGCCTGTACGTGCCGCGCGAACGGCTCCCGGCCGCGGCGGACGGCGAGTTCTACCATGCCGACCTGATCGGGCTTGCGGCGCGGCTGCCGGATGGCACCTCTTACGGCGAGGTGACCGCGGGGGAGAATTTCGGCGCCGGCGACATCCTCGAAATCCGCCGCAGCGACGGCGCGCGCGAGATGCTGCCGTTCAACGAAGCGGTCGTGCCGCAGATCGACCTTGCCGCCGGGACGCTGGTGATCGACCCGCCGGCGGAAACAACGGATGAAGATTAGCTGCCGTCCCGGCCCAGCGAACGACAGCGGGCGCGAGCCGGGGCCCATGCTTCCGGAACGCAGTGATAAGATTCGGCGGTTATGGGTCCCCGCTTTCGCGGGGACGACCGGAAATACCGAGACCCCATGACTTGGCGCGCAAGCGTGTTGACCATCTACCCGGACATGTTTCCGGGGCCGCTCGGCATGAGCCTCGCGGGCAAGGCGCTGGTGTCGGGGATCTGGTCGCTGACGGCGGTCGATATCCGGAATTTCGCCACCGACCGCCATCGGTCGGTCGACGACACGCCGGCCGGCGGGGGACCCGGCATGGTGATGCGGGCGGACGTATTGGCGCAGGCGATCGACGCTTGCCCGACCGACGCGCGCCCCCGCCTGCTGCTCAGTCCGCGCGGCGTCCCGCTGACCCAGGCCCGGGTCGCCGCCCTGTCGCAGGGCGAGGGCGTCGTGCTGGTATGCGGGCGGTTCGAGGGCGTGGACGAGCGCGTCATCGCCGCCCGCGGGCTGGAGGAGGTCTCGATCGGGGATTACGTCCTGTCCGGCGGCGAGATCGCCGCCCTGGCGCTGCTCGATGCCTGCGTGCGGCTCATTCCCGGGGTGATGGGGCACGCGGCCTCCGGGACCGAGGAGAGCTTTTCCGACGGGCTGCTCGAATATCCCCAGTATACCCGCCCGCAGATTTTCGAGGGCCGCCCGATACCCGATACCCTGGTTTCCGGGGACCACGGCCGGGTGGCCGCCTGGCGCAAGGCGGAGGCGGAACGGCTCACCCAGGCCCGCAGGCCGGACCTGTGGGCGGCCTACCTCGCCCGCCTGGGCCTCAAGAAAGCCGCACCGGACGGGTGACAAACGCCCCCGATTGCATTAGAAGGCCGCCAAATCCTGACAGGACAGACGGGGCAGCGCTTGCCAGCGCGCCGGTATCGACTTGGAGCATTCCGCCATGAACATCATCCAGACTCTCGAAAAGGAACAGGTGGCGAAGCTCGCGGCCGGCAAGGACATCCCGGATTTCGAGCCGGGCGACACGGTCCTGGTCAATGTGAGGGTGAAGGAGGGGGAGCGCACGCGCGTGCAGGCCTATGAAGGCGTGTGCATCGGCCGCTCCGGTTCCGGCCTGAACGAGAATTTCACCGTGCGCAAGATTTCCTACGGCGAAGGCGTCGAGCGCGTTTTCCCGCTCTATTCGCCGATGATCGACTCGATCAAGCTGGTGCGCCGCGGCAAGGTCCGCCGCGCGAAGCTCTACTACCTGCGCAGTCTGCGCGGCAAGAAGGCCCGCATCGCCGAAAGCCAGGAGCGGCATGGCGGCAAGGATGCGCCGGAAGCCGCGGCCGCCGAATAAGGGCGGCGCTCACCGTGTTGCCGAAAAGGCCGGCCCCGCGCCGGCCTTTTCATTTGCGGCGCGCCGCCATGCGGCAAAGATGCTTCTGTCCCGGCGGGTTCGCCGCTATATTTGAAGGGTTATGATCCCCACGCGAACCACGCTGCGCCGCATCGTGCTGCAGGACCATTGCCGCCTGCCCAGCCGCTTTTTCGGCCGCCTGGCGGCGGCGCGGCAGGCGCTTGCGTAGGCGGCGTTGCCGGCGCGCCCCGCGCGCCCGAGCCCGCTTCCGCCCTTCGTCGAACCGAGATTTCGCCATGAACCCGCGCACGCTTTACGACAAGATCTGGGACGACCACGTCGTCCACCAGCAGGACGACGGCACCTGCCTGCTCTATATCGACCGCCACCTCGTGCATGAGGTGACTTCGCCGCAAGCCTTCGAGGGTCTGCGCAATTCGGGCCGCAAGCTGCGCGCGCCGCACAAGACGCTGGCCGTGGTCGATCACAACGTGCCGACCAGCGATCGCGCGATGCCCAATCCCGATCCGGAAAGCGCCGAGCAGATCAAGGTGCTGGCGGAGAATGCGCGCGATTTCGGCGTCGAGTATTACAACGAGTTCGACAAGCGGCAGGGCATCGTGCACGTGATCGGCCCGGAGCAGGGCTTCACGCTGCCGGGCACCACCATCGTGTGCGGCGACAGCCATACCGCCACGCACGGCGCGTTCGGCGCGCTGGCCTATGGCATCGGCACCTCCGAGGTGGAGCACGTGCTCGCCACCCAGACGCTGATCCAGAAGAAGTCGAAGAACATGCGCGCCGTGGTCGACGGCAAGCTGCCCGCCGGCGTTACCGCGAAGGACATCATCCTCGCCATCATCGGCGAGATCGGCACCGCCGGCGGCACCGGTTACGCGCTCGAATATGCGGGCGAAGCGGTGCGCGCGCTCTCGATGGAAGGGCGCATGACCATGTGCAACATGTCGATCGAGGGCGGGGCGCGCGCCGGCATGGTCGCGCCGGACGAGAAGACCTTCGCCTATCTGAAGGACCGCCCGAAAGCGCCGAAGGGGCACGACTGGGATCGCGCGCTGCGCTACTGGGAGACACTGCAATCCGAGGACGGCGCGCATTTCGACCATGAATTGCGCCTCGACGCCGCCAAGCTCCCGCCGCTCGTCACCTGGGGTACGAGCCCCGAGGACGTGGTGTCGGTCACCGGCACGGTGCCCGACCCCGACAAGATCGCGGACGAGAACAAGCGCGCCTCCAAGAAACGCGCGCTGGAATATATCGGGCTCGCGCCGGGAACGAAGATCACCGACATCGCGGTCGATCGCGTGTTCATCGGCTCGTGCACCAATGCGCGCATCGAGGATCTGCGCGAGGTCGCGCGCGTCGTGAACGGCAAGACGGTGAACGCCAGGGTCAACGCCATGATCGTGCCCGGCTCCGGCCTGGTGAAGGAGCAGGCGGAAGCCGAAGGGCTCGACAAGATTTTCAAGGCTGCCGGTTTCGACTGGCGCGAGCCCGGCTGCTCGATGTGTCTGGCGATGAATCCGGACAAGCTGGCGCCGGGCGAGCGCTGCGCGTCCACCTCCAACCGCAACTTCGAGGGACGCCAGGGCTTCAAGGGGCGCACGCATCTGGTCTCGCCGGCCATGGCGGCGGCGGCGGCGATCGCCGGGAAATTCGTCGACGTCCGCGAGTGGCGCTGACGGCGTTGCTCCGCGACAAAAGAAAAGGCCCGCCAAACCGGCGGGCCTTTTTTGTCAGGGTGTGATCACTTGAGTTTGAAGCGACGAGGGTGACGCGACAACGGTTGGTTCCCTCTCACCATGAGGGAGAGGGTTAGGGTGGGGGGGTTAAAAGCGCATGGTTGCACCGTAATCCCTCACCCGCGCGCTGCGCGCGCGACCTCTCCCAAAGGGAGAGGTGAAAGGCGGTGTCCCACGCGATTCAACCTGAACACATCCCGCTCTAGGTATTCGTCAGACCGCTTTAGAACGAGAAGCCGAAGCTGAATGCCGGCCGGCCCCAATAGCCGTAGCGGTACGGATGGGATCGGTAATATCCGTAATACGGATACGCCCGATACGGCCGATAGGCGTAGTACGGATAGGCCCGGTACGGCCGGTAGACCCACGGCCGGTAGCGGTAACGGTAGCGGTGCGAACTGAACTCGGTCGTCGCCGCATCGGCCGATGCGGCTCTGGCGACGTCGTTCTCGGACGCAACGGCTGCCTGCGGCAGCGCCAGCATCATCGTTGCCGCTGCCGTGGCTGCAAGCGCGCAGGTTTTCAACATAGTGAATCCTCCGGATGCCGCCTCCACCCTTCCAACGCGCGAAGGCGGCTGAGGTTTCACACCATGCGTTCGCACCGCCATTGCAGTGCGAAAACGCGCCCGCATGTGCGGGCTGGCAGCGCGCGGGAAGCTACCACCAGATGCCGACGTTGAAGGCCGGCCGGCGCCAGCCCCAGCCGCCCCATCCAGGTCCGCCCCAGCCGGGCCCGCCCCAGCCGCAGCCGCCCCAGCCGCAGCCGCGCCACCCATAGGCTCCGAAATAGGGAGACGAATAAAAGACCGGATAACCGACAACGACCGGAGCATAGGGCCGATAAACGCGGATCGGCCGATATACGTAACGACGCGGCGCCACCCAGACCCGCGGCGCGCGGTAATGGCGGACAACGACGACGCGCCGGCGATGCGCGCTGAACTCGGTGGTCGCCCCCGCCGCGCTCTTTACCGCCGCCGGGTGCTTCGCCACCTCCGCAGACCAGGCCGGTGCCGACCAGGCCACGGCGCCTGCTGTGAGCGCGACCGATGCAAAGACTGAAACTCTGAACATGACTCGTCCTCCGCATGCCGGATTTTCGATGAGACCTGCGATGCGCAGCGCGATCGCCCTTCCCGGCTCTCCGCAAGCCTATCAGATCGGCCGGTCGCAAATAAGGGCGGCCCGCAGGAGCGTCTGCCGGTGTCGTTAACCGGGCACCCAGCGGCAGGTCATGCGCGGCGTCATGGTCGGGCCGGTGGCGCGGTTCTCGACCACATACCAGGCCTTGCAGTCCCGCTTGGCATTGGGGCCCGGCCACGAATAGGTGCCCGGCCGCGGGTATTCCCAGAACGGCGGCTCGGGCTCGCGGTAGATGCGTACGCGGGTGCGCGGCCGCGGGCGTTCCTGGCTGGAGAATTCCAGGCTCCCGGCCGCAGACGCTTCCAGGCCCGCGGCGCCGGCGGCCGGAATTGTGGCGCCGAAAGCCATAGCGAACGCCGCCGCGATCCCGGATGCCAGCCAAAAACGCATCATTCCAGCCTCATGCCTTCGGGCCTAAGGTCCGGTATCGGGGCGCGTCCGTCAACCGCAATGGATTGCCACTGCCGCGCCGCCTATGGTGCGCCCACCATGCCGACACCCGAGGAACGCCGCGACCAGGAGCGGCGCACCGCCCTCTCCGAGCTCGAGCGCCTGCGCCACGGCGGCGAGACCATCCTCGGCGCGACCGCGGACGCCGCGCGCCGGACCGCCGCGCATTTCGCCGGCCAGGACGCGGAACCGCAGGATCGCATCGAAATCTGGGGCCGCCGCATCGGCCGCACGCTCGGCCTCGTCGCGGTCATTGCGCTCGCGCTGCATCTGTATTTCACCTACCTGCAATGAGCACGATGCCGGCCGACCCGCCTGCCGATCCCCTGTCCTGGCGTCCGGTCAAGGCGCCGTCGCTGGCCGACATGGAAACGATCGCGATTGCCGCCTACGAGCGGCTGCCGAAGCGCTTCCGCGCGCTGTGCGAGGGCCTCGTCATCCAGGTCGACGACTTCCAGACCGACGAGGTGATCGAGGACATGCGGCTGGAAAGCGAATTCGACATTCTCGGGCTGTTCCACGGCGTCGGCCTGCCGTTCCAGTCGGAATCCGCGCCGCAGGCCATGCCGAACATGATCTGGCTCTACCGGCGGCCGATCCTGGATTACTGGGCCGACCACGACGAGACGCTCGGCGCCCTAATCACCCATGTTCTGGTGCACGAGATCGGGCATCATTTCGGGCTGTCCGACGCCGATATGGAGGCGATCGAGGCCGGCGTCGCCTGAATACCGGCCCCGCCACGGCCCCGTCTTGACCGGCTTTCGCCGGAGCGCCAAGAAGACGGCCACGGAGACTGACGATGGAAAAATTCACAATCCTCGAAGGCGTCGCGGCACCCTTGCGCGTGGTCAATGTCGACACCGACATGATCATCCCCAAGCAATACCTGAAGACCATCAAGCGGACCGGTCTCGGCAAGGGGCTGTTCTCGGAGAAGCGCTATCGCGACGACGGCAGCGAGAATCCGGATTTCGTGCTCAACAAGCCGGCCTATCGTCAGGCGAAGATTCTGGTGGCCGGCGACAATTTCGGCTGCGGCTCCTCGCGCGAGCACGCGCCCTGGGCGCTTGCCGATTTCGGCATCCGCTGCGTGATCTCCACCTCGTTCGGCGACATTTTCTACAACAATTGTTTCAAGAACGGCATTCTGCCGATCCGCGTCTCGCCCGAGGATCTGGAAAAGCTGTTCGACGATGCCGACCGCGGCGCCAACGCGACGCTGACGGTCGATCTGGAGAAGCAGGAAATCCGCGGACCCGACGGCGGCAAGGTGCGCTTCGAGATCGACGCATTCCGCAAGCATTGCCTGCTCAACGGGCTCGACGATATCGGGCTGACCATGGTCAAGAAGGACCATATCGACTCATTCGAGAGCAAGACGAAAGCCGAACGCCCGTGGCTGTGAGGCGTTTCGTCCTCGCCTGTCTGACGGTCGCGCTGATCCCGGCGTCCGCATCCGCGCAGCGGACGAAATTCGCCGGCCTGCGCGAATGCGAGCGCTACGGCTCGGTGCAGTTCCTGCGCGAAAATCCCGCCTTCCGCCGCTTCATCATCGACCGCGCGACGGTTCAGGAGGAGAAATTCGCCGCCCAGGTCGGCACGCAATTCGTCTCCACCGTCTATTTCGGCAGGGCCCTGTTCGAGGCCGGCAGCGCCGGTCCGAAGACCGTGCGCTTCATCTGCCTGCATGCCGGCTACCGGCGCGGCCCGGTCTTCGTCTACACGATGCCGGAGTGAGCGTCGTTTTTCGTAGAGCGATGCTGCTGGCTCTTACCTCCCCCTGAAGGGGGAGGGAGTCCGTAGCGTTTGCGTTGAATCATAGCCGCGCGGCGATCGCATCCGCGACGGCCACCGTTCGCCTCGCGATGTCCGCATGCATGCGCTCGACCATGCGACCGTCGAGCGAGATCGCACCCTTGTCGCGGTTCTCCGGCAGGTCGAACGCGGCGATGATCTTGCGTGCCTGCGCGATTTCCTCCGCGCCCGGCGAGAAGGCAGCGTTGCACGGCTCGATCTGGTTCGGGTGGATCAGCGTCTTGCCGTCGAAGCCGAGATCGCGGCCCTCCAGGCATTCCTGCCTGAACCCCTCCGCATTGCCGATATCGTTGTAGACGCCGTCGAGGATCGCGACGCCATAGGCGCGCGCCGCCGCCATGCAGGTCATCAGCCACGGCGCCATCGGCGCGCGGCCGGGCACGATGCGCGCGCCGGTCTCCTTGGCGAGATCGTTGGTGCCGAGCACGAATCCGGTCAGCCGCGTCTCCGAATCGCGCGCCGCCGCGGCGATGTCGGCGATGTTGAGGATCGCGAACGGCGTCTCGATCATCGCCCAGACGCGGGTCTTGTGGGCGGTGCCCATGTCGAGCAGGCGGCGGCCGATCATTTCGAGCTGCTGCGAGCTCGACACCTTGGGAATCAGGATCGCGTCCGGGGCGGCATGCGCGGCCGCGTGCAGATCGTCGGCATGCCACGGCGTGTCGATGCCGTTGACGCGGATGAAGACCTCGCGGTTGCCGAAGCCGCCGGCCTTCGCCGCCTCCGTCACCTGCTTGCGCGCAGCCTCCTTGGCGTCGGGCGCGACCGCATCCTCCAGATCGAGAATCACGCCGTCGGCCGGCAGCGTCTTGGCCTTTTCCAGCGCGCGGGCGTTGGAGCCGGGCATGTAGAGGACGGAACGGCGCGGACGAATGCTCATTGGGACCCCCGTGATCGAGCGAACCTAGACCATGATCCGGTCGGGTTGAATCGGATCATGACCTCGTTTTCCGGTTTATCGGGCGGCTGCACGCCGTGCCAGCATCCGGCCTGCACCGCCGTTGCCCGACATATCCATGTGGGAATTGCACGGTCGTTCCCCGATCCGCCGCCGCATGACGATTTCGGCTTGCCGATGGCGATCTGGGCGTGATTGAACACTTCCAGACCGCAATGAGGCGCCGGCATGAGTTTTCCCGAACGGCTGATCGGAGGCTATCGCGCATTCCTGTCCGGGCGTCTGCCGATCGAGCAGGCCCGTTACCAGGAACTCGCCGATGTCGGGCAGTCGCCGGAAATCCTGGTGATCGGCTGCTGCGATTCGCGCGTGTCGCCGGAGACGATTTTCGACGCCAGCCCGGGCGAATTATTCGTCATCCGCAACGTCGCCAATCTGGTGCCGCCCTACACGCCGGACGGCGCGCAGCGCGCGGTGTCGGCGGCGCTGGAATTCGCGGTACAGGCGCTCAAGGTCCAGCATATCGTGGTCCTGGGCCATGCGCGCTGCGGCGGCATCCGCGCCTATGCCGAGCATATCGACCCGCTCTCCCCCGGCGACTTCATCGGCAAGTGGATGGAGCTGATCGAGCCGGCGGTCTCCGCCGTCGGTCCCTCGAGCCAATATGCGAGCTTCATCGACTATCTCGGCCATCTGGAACAGGCCGCCGCCGTCAAGACGCTCGACAACCTGATGACCTTCCCCTGCGTGCGCATCCTGGTGGAGCGCAAGAAGCTGCATCTGCACGCGGCCTATTTCGACGTGGCGACCGGACTGCTGTCGGTCTTCGACCCGGAGACGCGAACCTTCGCCTCGCTCGCCGGCGCGAGCCACAGCCGCCTGTTCGCGCAGCCGCGCTTCTAGAGCATTTTCGAGCGAAGTGGGTACCGGTTCGCGTCAAGAAAATGCGATCAAATAAAGGAATCTAAAGCACGTTCCGATTCCATGTAAAACGAACGTGCTTTAGACGGCTTCAAGCCGCCGGCTAGACTGGCTTCTTCAGCAGGCGGAAGCGCTCCGGATCGAGGCCTTG
>JBFWWQ010000133.1:0-8833 GCA_050246095.1 Pseudorhodoplanes sp. | reverse complement strand
GTGCTCGTCGAGAATGTCCTCGAAGTGATGATGCTCGATGCCGAGCACCACGTCGGAATACATGGTGATGAAGCGCCGGTACGAATCGTAGGCGAAGCGGCGGTCGCCGGACTGCCTGGCCACCGCCTCCACCGTCTTGTCGTTCAATCCGAGGTTGAGCACCGTGTCCATCATGCCGGGCATGGACGCGCGCGCTCCCGAGCGCACCGACACCAGCAGCGGATTGGCCGCGTCGCCGAAAGTCTTGCCGGCGAGCTTGCCGATATGGGCGAGCGCCGCCTCCAGCTCCGCCTTCAGCGCGGCGGGATAGGTCTCGCCGTTCTTGTAATAATAGGTACAGACCTCGGTGGTGATGGTGAGCCCCGGCGGCACCGGCAGGCCCAGATTGGCCATTTCGGCGAGGTTGGCGCCCTTGCCGCCCAGCAGATTCTTCATGTCGGCTTTGCCTTCGGCCTTGCCGTCGCCGAAGGTGTAGACCCATTTCGTCATCGGAATTTCAGCCTCGAAACGTCTGCGGCCGGCCCCGGCGGGGCCGGCTTCGCCTTTGTGTGACGCGCTCTCTTGGACCCTTTCGGGCGGCCTTTCAACCCGCGGTTCCGGCCGCGGAGCGCGCGCCTAAGACGCTGAAATTACTTGTGAATTAAAGCGGCTATTTGAACAACCCGAGCCCCAGCAGCCCGATCAGGATCAGGTAGACCGCCACGATGAAGTTGAGCAGGCGCGGCACCAGCAGAATCAGGATTCCGGCAATCAGGGCGACGATCGGCTGCAGGTTGGCGATGGTGATGGTCATGCAGTTCTCCGCTGCTGGTCGGGCGCCGGAGAGAACGGATGGAGCGGCGCCCGGTTCCGGCTCAATGCCGGCCGGACCCTAGCAAAATGCAACGATGAAGCGGGCCGTCCGGCGCGTTATCCCCCGCTGCGTCGCGCCCGCGCTTGACTTGGGAACCGGCGCGCGGTCCGCTTCGCACCGCACCGGGCCTGTCGTCCGGCCATTGGGGGCTTTCCATGAAACTGAATCTCAGCGCACCGACGCAAGTCATCTTTCTGATCTCGCTTGTTCTCGCGATCCTCGCGATCCTCGGGCTGTTCGTCCGCATTCCCTTCGTCAGCCTGTATGCCTTCTGGGTGATGACGGTCGCCTATATCGTGCTCGCGATCGGCTGCCTGTTCAAAGGAACGTAGCAGGCGCTCAACCGCCCGGCTCGTCCTTCGCCGTCTCGCGACAAACCCTCCCCCCGTGAAGCGGCGGGGAGGGGAAAGATCATCGCGGAGCCCGCACCCGTCTCAAGACCGTCACGATTCCTTCCCGCGAGCACGGCACCGCGCCGAGCCGCAGCGCGCGGTCGCGCTCGAAAGCCGTGATGTCGTAATGCGGCTTCCCGGTACGCGGCGGGCCCTGATACGAACTGCGCTGGATGCCGAGCGCGGCCGCGAAACGATGCAGCTCGTCGACGTCGTCGGCGAGCAGATGGCACCAGCGCAAGCCCCAGCGCCGCCAGATCGCGTCGTCGATATAGACGGGTATTGGGTTTCTCCGTCGAGTTTGCGTCTTACCTCTCCCCCTTCAGCGGGGAGAGGGATTATCCCTCGATCTTGGAAAAATCCGCGACCGCGCGCGTCGCTTCGCGGATCTCGTTCAGCAGCCGCAGCCGGTTCTCCCGCAACGCCCTGTCCTCGGCGTTCACGGTCACCTTCTCGAAGAAGGCATCGACCGAAGGCCGCAGCTTCGCCATCGCCGTCATGGCGGCGGCGAAATCCTCTTGCGCGACCGCCGCGCCGGCCTCGCTCTTTGCCGCTTCGATCGCGGTCGCGAGGGCCTTCTCCTCCGGCTCCTTCAGGAGCCCGGCGTCGGGGGGGCCGTCATAGCGCTTGCCGTCCTTCTTCTCCTCGATGCGCAGGATATTGGCCGCGCGCTTGAACCCGGCCAGCAGGTTCCTGCCGTCGTCGGTGTCGAGAAAGGCCGCCAGCGCCTCGACCCGGCGCACGATCATCAGCAGATCGTCCTGGCCCGGCAGCGCGAGCACGGCATCGACCAGATCGTGGCGCGCGCCCTGCTCGCGCAGCTGCACCTTCAGGCGGTCGGCGAAGAATTCGCGCAGGCCCGCGCCGGTGAAGGCATCGAAGCCCGCCTTCAGGCTGCCGAGCTCGGTCGTGCCGCCGGGCGCCCGTTCGAGCGCGCGGCGGACCGCCGGATTGTCCTGGGCGAGAAGTCCCTCGGTCGCGAGCCCGAACGCCTCCAGCAGGTTCAGGCGCAGGCGGTTGGACAGGATCAGGCGGATGACGCCGAGCGCCGCGCGGCGCAACGCATAGGGGTCCTTCGAGCCGGTCGGCTTCTCGTCGATGGTCCAGAACCCGACCAGCGTGTCGATCTTGTCGGCCAGCGCGACCGCGACCGAAACCGGATCGGACGGCACGCGATCGTCAGGACCCTTGGGGCTGTAATGCTCCTCGCAGGCGCGCGCGACGCTTTCGGGCTCGCCCTGCGCCTGCGCGTAGTATTTCCCCATCAGGCCCTGCAGCTCGGGGAATTCGCCGACCACCTCGGTGAGCAGGTCGGTTTTCGCAAGCTTCGCCGCGCGCGCCGCCAGCGCCGGATCGGCCTTGGTCGCCGGCGCGAGCTGCACGGCGAGCTTCTCGATCCGCGCGATGCGCTCGGCCTGCGTGCCGAGCTTTTCGTGGAAGACGATGTCCTTGAATTTCGGCAGCCGGTCTTCCAGCCGGGTCTTCAGATCGGTCTCGTAGAAAAACTTGGCGTCCGACAGGCGCGCGCGGATCACCCGCTCGTTGCCCGCGACGATCTCCCTGCCGCCGTCCGTCGCCTCCATGTTGGAGATCAGGATGAACTTGCTGACGAGCTTCGCGGTCTTGGGATCGCGCACCACGAAGCATTTCTGGTTGTTGCGGATGGTGGCGCGGATCACCTCGTCCGGGATCGAAAGAAAGCCCGGCTCGAACGCGCCCATCAGCACCACCGGCCATTCCACGAGCCCGGCCGCTTCGGTCAGCAGGCCTTCATCCTCGACCAGTTCGTGCCCCTGCGCGAAGGCGAGATTCTTCGCCTCGGCGAGAATGATGTCGGCGCGGCGCGCCGGATCGACGATGACCTTGGCCTTTTCCAGCTTGGCCATCCAGTCGTCCTGCCGGCGCACCTCGATCGCCCCGGGCGCCAGAAAGCGATGGCCGTGCGTCGTGTTGCCGGCGCGCAGGCCGCCCACCTCGAACTTCACCACGTCCGGGTCCTCGGTTTCCGGACCGAAGGTCGCGACGATGGAATGCAGCGGCCGCACCCAGGTGAGCGCGCCCGGCTTCGCCGATTCCGCGCCCCAGCGCATCGATTTCGGCCAGGGAAAATGGCGGATCACCTCGGGCACGATTTCGGCGATCACCGCGATGGCGTCGCGGCCCTTCTTCTCGACCACCGCGACATAGAACTCGCCCTTCTTGGCGTCCTTCTCGATCCTGGCCTGGTCGAGCGAAGCGAGCCCCGCGCTCTTCAGGAAGCCCGCGACCGCGGCTTCCGGCGCGCCGACGCGCGGGCCCTTCTTCTCTTCCCTGATGTCGGGCTGCCGCGCCGGCACGCCGACCACCGACAGCGCCAGCCGGCGCGGCGTCGCGAACGCCTTCGCGCCCTCATAGACGAGGCCGGCCTCGACCAGTTTGTCGGTGACGAGCTTCTTCAAATCCTCGGCCGCGCGCGGCTGCATGCGGGCGGGGATTTCCTCGGAGAAGAATTCGAGCAGGAGATCGGGCATGGTCTAGGTCTCGGCAGAGTCTTTTCCCCTCCCCCCGCGCAGCGGTGGGGAGGGGTCAGGGGTGGGGGGCGGCGCAACGGCGTGCACGATGGCTCGCATCACACCGTCGATGTTGTGTGCGACGTCGTTGTTCCAGAATCGCAAGACGCGATAACCTTGGGCTGCAAAATAGGCATCTCGCGCCGTGTCACGCTTGCCTTGGGTACCGTAGGCATGCTGACCGCCGTCCAGTTCAATCACGATCCTGTTGGTGTGGCACGCAAAGTCAGCAAAGTAAGGACCAAGCGTGGCTTGCCGCCGAAAATGGGCCCTACCATCCGGCCACTGACGCAGCCGCTGCCAGAGCTTGCGTTCCACATGGGTTGTGTCGCGGCGCAGGCGCCGCGCAACAGATGTTCTGCTGTCCTTACGCGCGGTCATCGCCCCCCACCCCCGACCCCTCCCCACCACTCGCTTCGCTCGCGGGTGGAGGGGAGCAGACCGTGCAAGCATCGACATCACCCCGCCCCGCCCGCTTCGGTGGCGAGCCAGGCTTCGCCGCAGGCTTTCGCGAGTTCGCGCACGCGCAGGATATAGCTCTGCCGCTCGGTCACCGAGATCACGCCGCGCGCATCCAGCAGATTGAAGACGTGGCTCGCCTTGATGCACTGGTCGTAGGCCGGCAGCGCCATCAGATGCCGCCCGCGCTTGCCTGGCTCTTTCTCGTTTTTTTGCCAGCCGGCTTCGAGATATTTCTGGCAGGCGCTCTCGGCCATGCGGAACTGCTCGAACAGCATGGCGGTGTCGGAATGCTCGAAATTGTGCCGCGAATATTCCCGCTCCGCCTGCAGGAAGACGTCGCCGTAGGTGACCTTCTGCGCGCCTTCGCGGCCGTTGAAGTTGAGATCGTAGACGCGGTCGACGCCCTGCACATACATCGCGAGCCGCTCCAGCCCGTAGGTCAGTTCGCCGGAGACGGGCGCGCATTCGAAGCCCGCGACCTGCTGGAAGTAAGTGAACTGCGAGACCTCCATGCCGTCGCACCAGCATTCCCAGCCCAGCCCCCAGGCGCCGAGCGTCGGGCTTTCCCAGTCGTCCTCGACAAAGCGGATGTCGTGCAGCTTCGGATCGATGCCGATGGCATAGAGCGATTGCAGATACAGATCCTGGATGTCCTCGGGCGACGGCTTCAGGATCACCTGAAACTGGTAGTAATGCTGCAGGCGGTTCGGGTTCTCGCCGTAGCGGCCGTCCTTGGGCCGGCGCGAGGGCTGCACATAGGCGGCGTTCCACGGCTTCGGGCCGAGCGCGCGCAGCGTGGTCGCCGGATGGAAGGTGCCGGCGCCGACCTCCATGTCGTAGGGCTGCAGGATCACGCAACCGTAATCTGCCCAGAAGCGCTGCAGCGTCAGGATCAGGCCCTGAAACGACCGCTCCGGCCGCATATGGGGGGGCACCGTATCTGTCATTTCGCGGGAGATTCGGCCGGGTTGCGGAAAGCGCGCGGACCCTAGAGTCGCCGTCCGGGAGGGTCAATACGACGATTCACCATGTTTCCTAAGCCGCCGGAAAGCAGCGCCGCCGCAGGATCGGCGCGGGAGACTTGTGTGGGAGTAGCGGCCATGTCCGCCCTGGAAATTCTCGGCGCCTTTCTGATCGTGCTGTTTCTCGCGGCCCTGGTCGAATTCGATCCCAAGGCCCGCGAGCGCTGAGCGCGGCGCAGCGATCCGGATTGCGCAAATACCGTTCGCATTCCGCGCGCCGTGGTTACCGGAAGGTAACCGCGGCGCCGGCCTGCGCGTGACCGCCGCCCGCGGGCATGCTTGCGGGAACCGGGCGGCCGCGGGCGCGTGCCGATGAACGCAGCCTACCGGTCAAGCGACGCATCCCGTGAACGCGACAGGGAGAGTGTCCATGCTCGAGTTCCTGGTTTCCGCCTTCGTCATCGCCTTTGTCGGCCTCGCGATTCTCGGCCATGTCCTGCTGTTCCGGGCCATCATGCACGGCCACGGCCGCATTCCGGACCGCGGGCCGAACCAGCGGCCCTCCTCCATCGCCGCAAAATCGCGTCACGCCCTGCCTGTGTGACCTGCCGCACGGAGCGAATGCCGCCCCGATGCGACAACACCCCGACGCATGCCGCTTGCGGAGGGGAATTCGATGATCGCTTTTCTGGTTTTCGCCTTGTCGACGCTGACCGGGATGGCCATCGGCGCGCCCGGCCTCCTGCGCCTGCTCGTGCACGGATACGGCCGCGTCCCCGCGGCCGCCGCCCGTCCGGCCGCGCGGCGCCGCCGCTGAAGGGTCAGTGCCCCGCGTAGGTGACCAGCGTGCGCACCGGCACGTTGAGCGCCTGCAGCTTCGCCGCGCCGCCGAGTTCCGGCAGGTCGACCATGAAGCAGGCCGCGACGATCTCCGCCCCCATCTGGCGCAGCAGCTTGACCGCGCCCTCGGCGGTGCCGCCGGTCGCGATCAGATCGTCCACCAGAATGACGCGCTCGCCCTTCGACACCGCGTCCTCGTGCATCTCCATCTCGTCGATGCCGTATTCCAGCGAATAGGCGATGCGCACGGACTTGTGCGGCAGCTTGCCCTTCTTGCGGATCGGCACGAAGCCGGCCGAGAGCTGGTGCGCGACCGCGCCGCCGATGATGAAGCCGCGCGCCTCGATGCCGGCGATCTTGTCGATCTTGCCGCCGGCCCAGGGGTGAACGAGTTCGTCGATGGCGCGGCGGAAGGCGCGCGGGTTGCCGAGCAGCGTGGTGATGTCGCGGAACATGATCCCGGGCTTGGGATAGTCCGGGATGGTGCGGATCGCGGCTTTCAGTTCGGCTTCGAGGGCGGGGGTGAGCATCGTTCGTTCTGGTCCGTAACTCGTGTCCCGGGCGCAGTGCGGCGCGAAGCGATGCGCTGCAGACCCGGGACCGTTCGAGACTGTGGCGGTCCCGGATCAGCGGTGCACCGTTACACGCTGCACCGCATCCGGGACACGGTGTATCAACTCGCGCGCCCGCGACCAAGCGTGCACCCCTGCAATCAGGTGGCCCCCAGCACCCGGCCCGCCACCGCGTCGAGCTTGCGCAGTAGCTCGGGGTCGCGCGCCTCGGGCGCCGTGATCAGGGCATTGTCGAGCGCGCGGTCGGAGCCGATCGGGCATGGCTCGTGTTCGCGGGGAAAGTCCTTGGCCAGACGCGCGACCAGGGCCTTCGCCTTCTCGGCATTGCCGACCAGCACCTTGATCACGTCCTGCACGGTGACCGCGTCGTGGTCGGGATGCCAGCAGTCGAAATCCGTCACCATCGCAACCGTCGCGTAACAAATCTCCGCTTCGCGCGCGAGCTTGGCTTCCGGCAGGTTGGTCATGCCGATCACCGAATAGCCGAGCTGCTTGTAGGTCAGGCTTTCGGCGAGCGTGGAGAATTGCGGCCCCTCGATGCAGACATAGGTGCCCTCGCGCACCACTCCGATATTCTCGGCGCGCGCGGCCTCGGCGAGATGGATGCGCAGCCGCGGCGACACCGGGTGCGCCATCGAGACATGCGCGACCATGCCCTTGCCGAAGAAGGAATTGACCCGCAGATGCGTGCGGTCGACGAACTGGTCGACCAGCACGAAGGTCCCCGGCGGCAATTCCTCCTTGAACGAGCCGCAGGCCGACAGCGAAACCAGATCGGTCACGCCGGCGCGTTTGAGCACGTCGATATTGGCGCGGTAATTGATGTCGGAAGGCGACAGGCGATGTCCCTTGTCGTGCCGCGGCAGGAACACGACCGGCAGGCCCGACATTTCGCCGAAGCGCAGCGCGCCGGAAGGCTCGCCCCAGGGCGAGGCGATGCGCGCCTCGCGCACCTTCTCCAGCCCCGGCAGGTCGTAGATGCCGGAGCCGCCGATGATGCCGAGAACGGATTTGCTCATGCAGGTCGCTCCGGGCGCCGCAGCGCGGCACGAATATCAGAAACGCAGATGCCCGGCACGGGGCCGGGCATCGCAAGGCGAAACGGCGGGGCGGCTCACGCGGGCTTGTGCACGTCCGCCCAGACCTTCTTCTTGGTGAAATACAGAAGGCCCGCGAAGACGATCAGGAAAATCATCACCTGGAAGCCGACGCGCTTGCGCGCCGTCATGTGCGGCTCCGCCGCCCACATCAGGAAGGCGGAAACGTCCTTCGCGTATTGATCGAGCGTCTGCGGGGCGCCGTCGTCGTAGGTCACCTGGCCATCCGACAGCGGCGCCGGCATGCCGATCGCGTGACCGGGGAAATACTTGTTGTAGTGCGATCCCGCCGGAAGCTGGAAGCCCTGCGGGGCGTCGGTATAGCCCTTCAGCAGCGCGACGATGTAGTCGGGTCCCTGCTCCTGGAACTGCGTCACGATGTCGATCAGGAACCAGGGAAAGCCGCGCTCGTAGGTGCGCGCCTTGGCGATCACCGACATGTCCGGCGGCAGCGCGCCGCCATTCGCCGTGCGCGCGGCGTTGTCGTTGGGGAACGGCCTGGGGAAGCGGTCGGCCGGGCCGGCCGGCCGGTCGAACATCTCGCCTTCGTCGTTGGGGCCGTCCTTCACCGTGTATTGCGCGGCGATCGCGCGCACCTGCGCCTCGGTGAAGCTCGGGCCGCCGGGCTCGCCGAGATTGCGGAAGGACAACAGCGAGAGCGAATGGCAGGCCTGGCAGACCTCGCGGTAGACCTTGAAGCCGCGCTGCAGCTGGCCCTGGTCGAACATGCCGAACGGCCCGGAGAACGACCATTTGACGCGCGGGGGCTGCTCGACCTCGCCGGCCGCGAAAGCGGGCATGGCGCAGGCGCCGGCGAACAGCAGCGCGAGTGCGATCCTGGGAAGCTTCATGGTTGTCACACCTTCGCCGCGGCCACGTCGCCGTCCTTGAGGACGGATTCCGATATGGAGTTCGGCAGCGGCTTGGTCTTTTCGAAGAATCCGAGCAGCGGCAGAACGATGAGGAAATGCGCGAAATAGTAGATCGTCAGGATCCGCGCCGCGATCACGTACCCGCCCTCCGGCGGCTTGGCGCCGAGATAGCCGAGGCCGACCACGGTGGCGATGAAGATCCAGAAGAACTGGCGGTACAGCGGACGGTAGCGC
>JBFWWQ010000132.1:0-8839 GCA_050246095.1 Pseudorhodoplanes sp. | reverse complement strand
CTTCTCGGCCGCCGCGGTGACTATGATGCGGTCGAACGGCGCGCGGTCGGGCACGCCGAGAAAGCCGTCGCCGGTCAGCACCTCGACATTGGCGCAGCCGAGGGCGGCGAGCCGCGTGCGGGCGCGCGCGGCCAGCGTGCGGAAACGTTCGACCGTGACCACTTCCGAGGCAAGACGCGACAGCACCGCCGCCTGGTAGCCGGAGCCGGTGCCGATCTCAAGCACGCGGTGCTGCGGCTCGACCTTGAGCTGCTCGGTCATGTAGGCGACGACATAGGGCTGGCTGATGGTCTGGCCGCAGGCGATCGGCAGCGCCCGGTCGGCATAGGCGAAGCGTTCCTGATCCTGCTCCACGAAATGCTCGCGCGGAACCTCGTCCATCGCGCGCAGCACCGCCGCGTCCCCGATCCCGCGCTGGCGCAGCGCGAGCAGGAATTCCATGCGGCCGACATTGTCGTCGCGGGGCTGAACGACGGGCATGCTGCCCTCCTGCCCCATCCTAACACTTATTCCGCTTCCGCGCGCCGGGTTCGCCGTCGCGCCCGCCGTTCACAGGCAAGGCGTCAGGCGAACACCGCCGCCAGCGCAGTCATGAACGGCTCGTCGGTCAGATCGAGCCGCAGCGGCGTCACCGAAATGCGCTTCTCGGTCAGCGCGGCCAGATCGGTGCCGGAACTGCCGGCCGGCTTGCCGCGGCGCGCGAAGGCGAGCCAATAATACGGATTGCCGCGCCCGTCGAAGCGCGGCTCGATGCGCAGCATTTCCTGGTCGCGCTTGCCCTGCGCGGTGACCGAAACGCCCTGCACCTCGTGCGGCGTGCAGTCGGGAAAGTTGATGTTGACCAGCACGTCGCGCGGCATGCCGGCGGCGAGCACGCGGCGGACCAAAGACGGCGCGTGCTGCCGCGCCGTTTCCCAATGCGGATGGTCGCGCCCGCCCGGCCCGTAGGCCTGCGACAGCGCGATCGAGGGAATGCCGAGCACCGTGCCTTCCATCGCACCGGCGACGGTGCCGGAATAGGTGACGTCCTCGGCGACGTTGGAGCCGCGGTTGACGCCGGAGAGCACGAGATCGGGCGTCTTGTCCTTGATGATGTGGCGCACCGCCATGATCACGCAGTCGGTCGGCGTGCCCTTCACCGCAAAGCGCTGCTCGCCGACATCGCGCAGGCGCAGCGGATCGTTGAGCGAGAGCGAATGCGAGACGCCGGAATTGTCGACTTCCGGGGCGACGATCCACACGTCGTCGGAGAGTTCGCGCGCGATCTGTTCGCAGATTTCGAGCCCCGCGGCGTGGATGCCGTCGTCGTTGGTGACCAGAATTCTCATCGCACATTTTCTCCGTCATTCCGGGGCACGCGCGAAGCGCGTGAGCCCGGAATCCATAATCCCGAGCGGTGGTTATGGATTCCGGGCCCGGCTCCTTCGGAGCCGTCCCGGAATGACCGCGACTTGGACAGTTTGCGCAGCACTTTCATCTCGCCTGCTCGATCCTCTTCATCCCGCCCATATAGGGCGCCAGCGCCTCCGGCACCGCGATGGAGCCGTCCTCGTTCTGGTAGTTTTCCATCACCGCAATGAGGGCGCGGCCGACCGCGACCCCCGAGCCGTTCAGCGTGTACACGAAGCGCGGCGCGCTGTTCTTGCCGCGATAGCGCGCATTCATGCGCCGCGCCTGGAAGTCGCCGCAGACCGAGCAGCTCGATATTTCGCGGTAGGTGTCCTGCCCCGGCAGCCAGACCTCGATGTCGTAGGTCTTCTGCGAGGCGAAGCCCATGTCGCCGGTGCACAAGGTCATGACCCTGTAGGGTAACTCCAGCCGGCGCAGGATTTCCTCGGCGGACGCGGTCATGCGCTCGTGCTCGTCCAGCGCCTGCTCGGGCGTCGCGATCGAGACGAGCTCCACCTTGGTGAACTGGTGCTGGCGGATCATGCCGCGCGTGTCCTTGCCCGCTGCGCCCGCCTCGGCGCGGAAGCAGGGCGTGCAGGCGGTCAGCCGCAACGGCAATTGCGCTTCGTCGACGATGGAGTCGCGCACGAGATTGGTGAGCGGCACTTCGGCGGTCGGGATGAGCCAGAAATCCGGCAGGACGCGGAACTGATCCTCCGCGAATTTCGGCAACTGCGCCGTGCCGAACATCGCCTCGTCGCGCACCAGGATCGGCGGATTGACCTCGGTGTAGCCGTGCTCGGCCGTGTGCACGTCCAGCATGAACTGCGCGAGCGCGCGTTCGAGCCGCGCCAGCCCCCCCTTCAGCACCACGAAACGCGCGCCGGAGAGTTTCGCCGCGGTCTCGAAATCCATCAGCCCGAGCGCCTCGCCGAGCTCGAAATGCTGCTTCGGCTGAAACGGGAACGATTTCGGCGCGCCGTATTTGTGGTGCTCGACATTGCCGTCCGCGCCGGTGCCGTCCGGCACCTCGTCGAGCGGCAGATTCGGGATCGCGGCGAGGATGTCGTTCAATTCCTTGTCGGCGGCGGCAGCGGCCTTCTCCAGTTCCGGCAGCTTGTCCTTCAGCGCCGCGACCTCCGCCATCAGCGCGTTCGCCGCCGCCTCGTCCTTCTTTTTCTTCGCTTCGCCGATCTCCTTGGAGGCGGCGTTCCGGCGCGCCTGCGCCTGCTCGAAGGCGGTGATGGCCGCGCGCCGCGCTTCATCCAGTTTCAGAAGCTTCTCGGATTCCGCTTGAAGACCGCGCCGGGTCAGGCCGCGGTCGAAGGCGGCGGGGTTGTCGCGGATCCACTTGATGTCGTGCATGGGAGTTACTCACAGAATCGCGGGCGTCTTATACCGGTTTCTCTTGTCGTCATGCGCGGGCATAAGCCGTCAAAGACGGCGTCCTAAACGCCTTATGCCCGCGCATCCCGCTCAGGCGAGCACAGTGCCTGCCTTATCGGCATGGCCGGGACAAGCCCGGCCATGACGGAGCAACAGGAATAGCCAACGCTCCGCCGCCCTTGTTGTTTGAAGGCAGCGGGTCCGCCTGTCCCTGTTTGCCATTTCGAATGCGAAATGGAGCGCCGGGAGGCGCCAGGGTGCTGCGCTACGGCACCCTTTGGCGGGGATTGACGTACCCCGCCGCACGCCGTGCAGACAAGCCTGCGCAGTCTGCACAAGCCGTCTGCCGGAGGCGTGCGAGCCTCGGACGAGAGGCCCGGCGCCTCCCGGCGCTCCACCTGCCCTCGCCGCTTGCTGCCTCCGGAAGGCCGCCTGGAGCGAGGATGGATATAGGAATATTATCCGCAGTACGGGACGGCTGTCAAGTCGCGTGTCCCGGGCGCGGCGCAGCGTGAGCGAAAGCGATACGGTGCGCTGCAGACCCGGGACCGCTGCAAACTCCGTGGCCGGGACGGCCCCGGATCAGCGGCGCATCATTTCATGCTGCGCCGCGTCCGGGGCACGAAAGCACTACTCCGCCGGCTGGTTGGCGTCGGGGGTGGCGACGGCGGTCGAATCCGAAGCCTTCGTCGAATCCGCAGCGTTCTTCGCCTGCGCCTTCTTCTCCACGATCTTCACCGCCCAGATCGAGCCCTCGTAAAGGACCATCAGCGGGACCGCGAGCGAGAACTGGCTGATGATGTCGGGCGGGGTCAGCACGGCCGCGAGGACGAACGCGCCGACGATGAAATAGCG
The DNA here is from genome assembly GCA_050246095.1 of Pseudorhodoplanes sp. Classification (GTDB taxonomy): domain Bacteria; phylum Pseudomonadota; class Alphaproteobacteria; order Rhizobiales; family Xanthobacteraceae; genus Pseudorhodoplanes. The sequence goes on along the minus strand of JBFWWQ010000132.1, from coordinate 5,209 downwards.
GCGCTTGGACTTGAGCGTGTCGGAGGTGAGCACGCCGATGCGCCCGAGCAGCGTGAGGATCACCGGCAACTGGAAGGCGACGCCGAAGGCCAGCACCAGCGCCATCATCAGCGAGAGATATTCGCCGACCTTGGGCAGGAGCGCGATTTCGGCATTGCCCTCGCCCGGCAGCTGCTGCATCCCGAGCGAGAAGCGCACCAGCAGCGGCATCACGATGAAATAGACCATCGCCGCGCCGAGCGCGAAGAACACGGGCGTGGCGACGAGATACGGCAGGAAGGCCTGCTTCTCGTGCCGGTAGAGGCCGGGCGCCACGAACATGTAGATTTGCGTCGCGATCACGGGAAAGGCGAGAAACACCGCGCCGAACATCGCGATCTTGAGCTGCGTCAGGAAATATTCGAGCAGCGCCGTGTAGATGAACTTGGAATTCTCCGGCCCCGCCACGACCACGAACGGCCAGACCAGGATGTTGTAGATCTGCTTGGCGAAGGCGAAGCAGAAGATGAACGCGATGCCGAACGCGATCAGCGCCTTGATCAGCCGCGTGCGCAGCTCGATCAGGTGATCCATCAGCGGCGCCTTGGAGGCCTCGATGTCGGCGTCGGTCATGCGCCGCCTCCGGCGCGCTTGTCCGCGTCCTTGCCTTCGCCGCCGGCAATGGCGGGCGCCTCAAGCTCGGATATCGCGACCGTCGCGGGCTCGGGCGGAGCGGCAATCGCGGTGTCGACCGGCGGCGCCTGCGTCGCGGACGCGGTCTCGGTCGTGTCCAGCGCCTTCTCCATATCCTTGCGCACGGTCTCGAGCGGATTGGTGATCGAATTGCCGAAATCGGTCGCGGCCGATTGCGCCTCGTCGAATTTCTTCTTCAGGTCGGCCATCTCGGCTTCGCGCATGGCTTCCTGGAACTGGCCCTGGAACTCGGACGCCATGCGGCGCACCTTGCCGGCCCAGTGTCCGATCATGCGCAGCACGCCGGGCAATTCCTTCGGGCCGATCGCGATCAGCGCGACGACGCCGATCACGAGGAGTTCGCTCCACCCGATGTCGAACATGGCCTGCTAACTCCAAGGGGCGCCCGGCCTTGCGGCGGCGCCCCTCACCGACAACGTCGCCCGGAAAGTTCGATGGCCGCGCTTCAGACCCGGCTCTTCTCGGCTTCCGGCGTCTTCACGCCCGCCTTGTCGGCCTCGATGGTCTTCATCGGCTCGGACTTGGCCTCGTCCTTCTCGTCGGCCATGCCCTTCTTGAACGCCTTGATGCCTTGCGCCATGTCGCCCATCAGCTCGGAAATCTTGCCACGGCCGAACAGCAGCAGGACCACCACGATGACGACGAGCCAGTGCCAGATGCTCAGGGAACCCATAACCTCACCCTCCGTGCGACCGGCGGCCCGCCGCGCCGATCCGATTTTGACCGGAAACTAGGCTTCGGAGGCGGCAAAAACAAGGACTTCCGCCGGGTCGAAGGCGATTGCGATGTCACCGTTAACGTCCGGGATGGCGTCGCGCAGAAGCCGCCCGTGCAGCGGCTTTTCCAGCCCGGGCGCGGCGAATTCCAGCAGATCGACATGGCCGAGGAAATGCCGGCCGATCACGCGCGCGGGAATGCCCTGGCCTGCCGGGCGGATGCGGATGCCCTGCGGCCGCACGCCGATCACCGCGGCGCTCCCCTCGGCCAGATGCGGCGCGGCAAAACGTCCGAGCGGGGATTCCGCCATGCCCCCGCGCACCACGCCGGCGACCTCGTTCAGGTCGCAGAAGAAGCGCGCCACGAACAGGCCGGCCGGCCGCGCATAGACTTCGGACGGGGTGCCGACCTGCACCAGCGCGCCCTTGCGCATGACCGCGATGCGGTCGCCCATGCGCAAAGCCTCCTCGGCATCGTGGGTGACGATCACGCCGGTGACGCGGCTCTCGCGCAGGATTTCCAGCGTGTCCTCGCGCACCTCCTCGCGCAGGCGGCGGTCGAGACCGGAAAACGGCTCGTCCATCAAGAGCACGCTCGGCCGCGGCGCCACCGCGCGCGCCAGCGCCACGCGCTGCTGTTCGCCCCCCGACAGCATGTGCGGATAGGCCTCGGCGTGATCGGCAAGGCCCACCCGCCCCAGCGCCAGCCGCGCCTCGCGTTCGGCATCGGCGCGCGGCAGCGCCTTCAGCCCGAACATGACGTTGTCGAGTTTGCTCAGATGCGGGAACAGCGCGAATTCCTGGAACATCAGCCCGACGCCGCGCTGCTCCGGCGGCAGGAAGCGCGCCTCGCCCGCGACTTCGCGGCCGTTGATCAGGATGCGGCCGGAACGCGGCTGCTCGACGCCGGCGGCGAGCCGCAGCAGCGTGGTCTTGCCGCAGCCGGAACGGCCGAGCAGGCAGACCAGTTCGCCCGGCGCGATGTCGAGGCTGACGTCGCGCACCGCTTCGATCGCGCCGTAGCAATGCGTGACATGCTCGAAGGTCAGGCGTGCGGCAATCGATGCCGGCACGCGCGTGCCGGGGGCGCGTTCGAACGCTAGATTCTCGCTGCCGGCGTGGCGCCGTCTGGCATCGGACACACGCTACTCCTCACGCTTCGCCCCGTGCGCGCCGCTCCACCCCTCCTCCGCAAGAGGGCAACCAACAAGCCGCTAGTCCTCGCCCGCCTCGCTGCGCGGCGCAAGCCCGAGATCGAGATCGCCCGGCTCCAGCGGGTCCTCGTCCTCGCGCAGGGTGGAATCGTCGGAGGGCATCGGCACCGCGAAACCGGGCGGCAGCCGTCCGTCGAGCAGGCCGGCGCCCTTCAATTCGTCGAGGCCGGGCAGATCGCTGAGCTGTTCGAGCCCGAAATGCGAGACGAAATCCTGGGTGGTGCCGTAGGTGATCGGACGGCCCGGCACCTTGCGGCGGCCGCGCGGGCGGATCCAGCCGGTCTCCAGCAGCACGTCGATCGTGCCCTTGGACATCGACACGCCGCGGATATCCTCGATCTCCGCGCGCGTCACCGGCTGGTGATAGGCGATGACCGCGAGCGTCTCGATCGCCGCGCGCGACAATTTGCGCGGCTGCACCGCCTCGCGCGTCAACAGCCAGCGCAGGTCGTTGGCGGTGCGGAACGACCACTTGCCGCCGACCTTGACCAGGTTGACCCCGCGCGGGGCGTATTCGGTCTGCAGGATGCGCAAGGCCTGGGCGAGTTCCACCCCGGCCGGCAGGCGCTCGGCCAATGTCTTCTCGTCGAGCGGCTCCTTGCTGGCGAACAGCAAGGCCTCGAGCAGACGCAATTCCTCGGGACGCTCCTGCGATGCCATGGCCGGTTCTTCTCGGTCGTCCTCTATGGCCATGCGTCGTGCGGCCGAACCCATCATTCCAGAAGCCTCCATGTTATGGCGCCGGCGCGGCGGGGGCAGTGGCGTCGGCGGGAACCGCGGCCAGCACGGTGCGCTTTCGCACATAGAGCGGCGCGAAAGCCGCATGCTGCTGCAGGTCGATCACGCCCTCGCGCACCAGTTCCAGGGTGGCGGCGAAGCTGGAGGCGCGCACCGTCGAGGCGAGCGCCGGCTCCACCATGTATTCGATCAGGAAATCGTCGAGGCAGCTCCAGTCGGCGGAAAGGCCGATCAGCCGCTCCACCGCGCTGCGCGCGTCGGCCAGCGACCAGACCTTGCGCTGGGCGAAGCGCACGCGGCCGAGCACCTGCTTCTGGCGCTGCGTGGCATAGGCCGACAGCAGGTCGTAGAGCGTTGCCGACCAGAGCGGCGTCTTGATCTCGGCGATCGGCTCGGGATCGCCGCGGGTGAAGGTGTCGCGCTCGAGCTGCGGGCGGTCCATCAGCTTCTGCGCCACCTCGCGGAAGGCCTCCAGCCGCTTCAGCCGGAACGCCAAAGCCGCCGCCATTTCCTCCGCGCTCTGCGCTTCCGGCGTGTCGGTATCCGGCAGCAGCAGACGCGACTTCAGATAGGCGAGCCAGGCGGCCATCACGAGATAGTCGGCCGCGAGTTCGAGCCGCAGCGCCCGCGCCTGCTCGATGAAGGTCAGATATTGGTCGGCCAGAGCCAGGATCGAGATGCGCGCGAGATCGACCTTCTGCTGCCGGGCCAGCGTGAGCAGGAGGTCGAGCGGGCCTTCGAAGCCGTCGACATCGACGACCAGAGCGGGCTCGCTGTCGCCGCGCTCGACCGGGCCGTCGGCGGCAAAGGGGACGATATCGGCGGTCATGCGGCGGGCATACCTTGGCGAACGGATTTCAGGACCTCGGACAAGCGCGCATGCGCGGCGGCAAGGTCGATCGGCTGCGGCGCACGGCGGTGCGCCAGCGCCCTTTCCGCGCGGCGGGCCGCTTCCCCCGCCAGCGGCGGACTTTCGGCGGCGACCGCGCGCATTTCGGCCAGATCGCCGTTGCAATGCAAGGCCAGATCGCAGCCGGCCGCGAAGGCGGCGCGCGTGCGCTCCGCCATCGGTCCCCGCAACGCCTTCATCGACACATCGTCGCTCATCAACAGGCCTTCGAACCCGATCCAACCGCGAATCACGTCGCCCACCATTATCGCCGAAGTGGTTGCCGGCGCGACGGAATCGAACGCGCTGAACACAACATGTGCGGTCATCCCCAGGGGCAGATCGCGCAAGGCGCGGAACGCGGCGAAATCGGTGTCCTGCAATACCGCGCGCGGGGTCTCCACCACGGGCAGCGCGAGGTGGCTGTCGGCGGCGGCGCGGCCGTGGCCGGGAAGGTGCTTCAGCACCGGCAGCACCCCGCCCTGCAACAGCCCTTCGGCGGCGGCGCGGGCAAGATCGGCGACCTTGGGCGCATTGGTGCCATAGGCGCGGTCGCCGATGACATTGTCGGCGCCCGGCACCGGCACATCCGCCAGCGGCAGGCAGTCGACATCGATGCCGACCGCCTGCAGATCGGCGGCGATCAGGCGCGCGCCGAGCTGCGCGGCGGCGCGGCCGGCGGCAGGGTCGGAATCGTACAGCGTCCCGAAGACGGAAGCGGGCGGATAAGCGGGCCAATGCGGCGGCCCGAGCCGCTGCACCCGTCCGCCTTCCTGGTCCACCAGGACGGGCGCCGCGCGTCCGACAACATTGCGGAATTCGGCGGTCAGCGCCTTGAGTTGTTCCGGATTTTCGACATTGCGCTTGAAGATAATCAGCCCATAGGGCTCAGATTCCTTCAGAAAATCCCGCTCTTCCGGCGCGATCGCCAGTCACGATTGCACGGTGTTGATTGCGCG
>JBFWWQ010000131.1:0-8844 GCA_050246095.1 Pseudorhodoplanes sp. | reverse complement strand
ATTTCCCATGACCGGGTTAGAGTGTGATGATTTCGGTTTGCAACGACGTGGGCGCCGCAACAACGGTCGGTCCCCTCTCCCCGTTGGGGAGAGGGTTAGGGTGAGGGGGATCGAAAGCGCTTGGTTGCACGATAACCCCTCACCCGCGCGCGGAGCCTGTCATCGGGCCGCGCTTTGCGCGGACCCGTTGGCGGGCGACCTCTCCCAAAGGGAGAGGTGAAAGGTGGTGCCCCGGCCGATTCAACCTGAACCCATCCCGCTTTACCCGCCGCCGTCGCCCGTGCCCCGCGACACCGGCTGGCGCGGATGCACCACGTCCTTGAAAATGTCGAAACCCTTCCAGGCCGGCTCCACCGGCGCGCAGCCCGGCATCGGCGTGTAGGCCGAGGGCTCGACCACCTGCATCGAGGGGATATAGCGCGGGCAGTTCGGGAAGATCGCCCGCGCCGCCACCCGCACGATCATCTGCGCGCCGACGGTATGGCGCATCAGCGGATCGTCACGGTCGACTTTCGCCGTGCCGTTGACGCGCAGCCGCTTCGGCTTGCCGTGCATCGCGATGAACAAAAGCCCGACATGCGGGTTCACCACCAGATTGCCGAGGCTCTTGAACATCCCGTTGCCGTCGAAATCGGGAAAGGCGAGTTCGGACGGCCCGGTGACGCGCACGAAGCCCGCCGCGCCGCCCTTGAACGAGCAATCCGGCCGCCCCTGCGCGTCCGCCGTGGCGATGAAGAAATAGATCGCGCTTTCGATGAATTCCTTGTCGTCGGCGGTGAATTCGCGCCGCGTCAGCTTCTCCTCCAGCCGGTCGGAGATGCGGCGCGAGTCGAACGCATCCTGCAGCTTGCGATTCCCCTCATGGAACATGATGCTCTCGCGCATGAGAGCTCCTCCCCCGGCGGAAACGGATGGGCCTAGTCGATTTTCGCTTCGTCCCGGTACATGACCTTGTGGCGCTGCTCGCGCACCCACTCGTCGATCTGCTCGACGGTCATGTAATTGGCCATGTCGAATTTGTCCCAGTTCATGATCTGCGGCAGCGTCTTCTTCCAGCGCTTGTAGGGGGCCTTGGCCGGCACGCCGAACAGCATGATGTCGATGATCGAAAGCTCGTCCGGAACGCCCAGCAGCGGCTTGATCGCCTTCTGCGCATCGTCCTGGCCGATCGCCGTCACCCACCAGACCTGATAGCCGAGCGCGGCGGCGGCGAGATGCGCCGACATGGTCGAGGCGGCCACGCTCTGCAGCAGGATGCGTTCGGCATTGGCCTGGTATTGCTTGTCCAGATCGGAGCCGTCGAGCAGCACCGGGAAGGCGCGCACGAAGCGGAAGTCGGACGCCACCACGATGAAGCCGGGCGCCGTCTCCAGTCCGCGATAATTCGGGGTCGGGAATTTCATCTTCAGCTTGGCGCGGCGGCGCTGCTCCTCGACGAAATAGTCGGCGATCTTGCGCTTCACTTCCGGGTCGGTGACGACGATATAATGCCACGGCTGCGCATTGGCGCCGGACGGTCCGTGCCGGGCGGCTTCCATAATCATTTCCACATGCTCGCGCGGCACCGCGATTTCGGGCCTGAACTGGCGGGTGGTGAGGCGGTTGCGCACCACGTCCATCAGCGCCTCGTAGCGCTTCGTATTCGGCTCGAACCGCGCGGTCATGTCGTTCATGCTGGCCTCCCGGAACCCCGTCTTTGGCGCGCAGCCTGCGCCCGGCCTGACGGAGCGTCAAGGCAGGCATCGCTTGCCTCCCGGTGCCGAATCCGGGCACGGCAGGAAACGGACAGCGAAAGGATCGGAGCATGGCGAAGCGGCGCAAGACGGCGAAGAAGCGCAAGGCCGGCGCGGTTGCGGGCCGGCTGCCGTCGCTCGACGAAAGCAGCATGACGCCGGCGCAGATCGCGCTGCGCGATTCCATCATGGCGAGCCGCGGCAAGGTCGTGCTCGGCGGCCCGTTCGCGGTCTATGTGCGCGCGCCCGAATACGGCGACCTCGCCCAGCGGCTCGGCGCGCATTGCCGCTACCGCAGCGGGATCGAGCCGCGGCTGTCGGAATTCGCGATCCTCGTGGTCGCGCGGCTGTGGCGCTCGCAATTCGAATGGCATGCGCACGCCCCGATCGCGGAAAAAGCCGGCGTCGGGCCGCAGACCATCCGCGACCTGCGCGCGGGCCGCGTGCCGAAGACGGCGGCGCGGGACGAGCGCGCGCTCTACGACTTCATCACCGAACTCTACAAGCGCCGGCGCGTCGCGCAAAAGACCTATGACCGCGTGCACGCGCTGCTCGGCGAGACCGGCATGATAGAGTTCACCGGCATCCTCGGCTATTACGCGCTGGTCTCGATCACGCTCAACGTCTTCCAGATGCCGTTGCCCGAAGGCGAGAAGCAGCCCTTCGCGGAGCCCTGACCGAGGGCAGGCGCAGCCGGCCTTGCCGGCCGCGCCCGATCGCTCAGTGTCCGGTATGCCCCTTGGGCGAGGAACCGGCGGCCTCGACCGCGTATTCGATCTCGACCTTGCCGGCCTTCTCGAAAACGAGCGTGCCCTTGACGTTCTTGCCCTGCACGATCGGCTCTTTCAGACCCATCATCATGATGTGGTAGGAGCCGGGCGCGAGCTCGACCGTCTCGCCGGGCCTGATGGTGACGCCGGCGGGAAGCGGCCGCATCTTCATGACGCCGCCCTCCATCTTCATTTCGTGGATCTCGATGCGGCCCGCCGCTTCGCTCGAGCCGCCGACCAGCACGTCGGGCTGCGTGCCGGTATTGGTGATTTTCAGGTAGCCGCCGGCGACGCTCGCGCCCTTGGGCGTGGCGCGCGTCCAGGGATGGGCGATTTCCAGCGGCCCCACCTTGAAGCTGTGCGCCGAGGCCGCGCCCGCAAGGGCGCAAAGGGCGACGGCAGCGGCTATGGTTTTCAATTGCATGGCTTTCTCCGTGCGAATGACCGCATGCGGCCGGCGCCGCTGCGGAATGTTGGGATGTGTCAGGGGTTGCGCGCCTCCTCGCGGAGGCCGGGCGTGGGTTTTCTGGCCTATCGCGCAATCTTGCGGCGAACCGGTGCCACTGCGCCGGATTGCGCTTTACAGCGGCGGAGAACGGGCGCCGGCAAGCGTGCCGGCCGCGGTATGAACCGGACCGGTCTCGGCATTCGCCGGCGGGCATTGCGCCTGCGTGTCGAAGCCCCAGAACTGCCAGTCCGGCAGCGCGCCGGTCAGCGGAGCGCCGCACCCGCCGGAGAGGCAGGCGGCGGCGCAATCATGCAGCGCGCCGGGGGGAAGCGCGCCGTCTTGAGCCGGCGGCGCGACGGCGCAGAGCACCGTCCCCGGCGCCGCCTGCGCGGCCGCGCCGAGCGACAGGCCGAAGATCGCCTGCAGCGCCAGCGCATAGGCCGCCGCGAGACCGATCGCCCGGCGCGGGTAAGAACGAGCCCTCATGGTTCCAGCATACAATTCCGTTCGCCGGATCGTCCACCGGCATGCTAGAGGTGGCTGCCCTCCGCAATGGCACACGATCGATGGGCAAAGAAAAAGAACAACCGGCAGAAACCGAGGACGGCGCCGTCGTCAGTTTCCAGGCAGCCTTGGCGCGGCGCGAGCAGCAGGCGCGCGCCAGCGAGCCGCCGCCGGCCGATCTGAAGAAATTCCAGCAGACTTCGGAAGGCGACGATTACCGGCATCGCATGACGATGAACGCAGCCGGGCTGGCGGTCGTCACCCTGCTCATTCTCGCCGGAATCTGGATCGCCGATTCGCTCGCCACCATGCGCAAGAACCAGGATTGCGTGCTGACGGGGCGCCGGGGCTGTACGCCCGTCGACGCTCCCGTCGCGCAACGCTGGTGATGCGGGCTAGTTGACGACCGTCACCACGACCGGCGCGAGACCGCTGAAGCCGATCCGGTCCGCCGCGCTCGGCGTCAGGTCGATGATACGCCCCTTGATGAAGGGACCGCGGTCGTTGATGCGCACGACCACCGACTTGCCGTTCTTCTTGTTGGTGACCTTGACGCGCGTGTTGAAGGGCAACGACTTGTGCGCCGCGGTCAGTCCGCTCGGCCGGGCGATTTCGCCGTTGGCGGTCTTCTCGCCGGCATAGCCATAGACCGAGGCGATGCCGTGTTCTTCGCGCGCCTGCGCGACCGCGACGGCAGCCAAACTCAGACAACAGGCAATAGTTCCCACTCTGATCGAGCGAGCGATCATCGCATTGTCCCCATGTGATGCTTCGGAAGCGCAACCGGCTAGGGGCGGATTCGTTCCTTTTGCCGCCCGCGAGAAGGAATTTTCGAGGCGATTTCGCGGAAAAAGACCTTAAGTATTAATACTTTAGTCGATCTGCGCCGCACCCGGGACAGCGTCATTGCCGCGTTGCAGGCCACCGCGTATCGTTCGTGAAAATGATACGGGCCGCGGCGCGGTCCATGAGGGAGGACCCATCGTGACATTCCGCCTTGCGACGCTTTCAGCGGCCCTTCTGTGCACCGCCTATGCCACCGCCGCGCAGGCGCAGGATTCCTGCAGCAACCGCGGCCAGCTCGACACCCTGTATTGCGACAAGAACAAGGATCTCGTGGCCGACGCGCCGAAGGATGCGAAGAACTGGAAGGACCCCTCGACCCTGGTCTTCGCCTATACGCCGGTCGAGGACCCGGCCGTGTACCAGAACATCTTCAAGCCGTTCACCGACTATCTCGCGCAATGCACCGGCAAGCGCGTGGTCTATTATCCGGTGCAGTCGAACTCCGCCGAGATCGAGGCGATGCGCTCCGGCCGCCTGCACGTCGCCGGCTTCTCCACCGGCCCGACCGGGTTCGCGGTCAATCTCGCCGGCGCCATCCCGTTCGCGGCCAAGGGCACCGAGAAGGGCCCGCACGGCTATCACCTGCTTTCCATCGTGAAGGCGGACAGCCCCTACCAGAAGCTCTCCGACCTGAAGGGCAAGCGCGTCGCGCATACCGCGCCTTCGTCGAATTCCGGTCATCTCGCCCCGCTCGTCCTGTACCCGCCGCAGGGCCTGAAGCCGAACGACGATTACAAGCCGGTCATGTCCGGCGGTCACGACAAGTCGGCGCTCGGCGTCGCCTCCGGCGATTACGACATGGCCGGCGTCGCCTCCGACGTCTACGAGCGCATGGTCTCGCGCGGCACCATCAAGGGCACCGACTTCCGCATCATCTACAAGAGCCCGATCTTCCCGACCTCTTCCTTCGCCTATGCGCACGACCTGAAGCCGGATCTCGCCAAGAAGATGGTCGAGTGCTTCTATGCCTTCCGTTTCCCGCCGGCGATGCAGAAGGAATTCAACGGCGACGACCGCTTCTTCCCGATCAACTACATCGAAAACTGGAAGGTGGTGCGCGAGATCGCCGAGGGCTCCGGCACGCCCTATAACAAGGCGGCCTACGACAAGGAGAGCCAGCGCGAAGCCGAAGCCGCCGCCAAGAAGGCGCAGCAGCAGCAAGCGCCCAAGCAGTAAGCCGGACCGCATGGACGCCTCGGCTCCCCTTTCCGCGCCGGCAGCCGAGGCGACCGGAAGCCGCAAGCTTGTCATCCGGAATCTGCGCAAGGAATACCGGCCTGGAATCCCGGTGCTGAAGGACGTCTCGCTCACGGTCGAAGGGCGCGGGCTCACCGCGATCATCGGGCCGTCCGGCACCGGCAAATCGACCCTGATCCGCTGCATCAACCGGCTGGTCGATCCCACGTCGGGCGAAATCCTGTTTCTCGGCCAGGACCTCGCCAGGCTCGCCGGACGCGATCTGCGCCGCGCGCGCCGGCGCATCGGCATGGTGTTCCAGGAATACAACCTGGTCGAACGCCTGTCGGTGATCGAGAACGTGCTGTGCGGGCGGCTCGGCTATGTCCCGGTCTGGCGCGCCTGGCTGCGCCGCTTCCCGCCCGCCGACATCGCGCGCGCCTTCGATCTGCTCGATGCCGTAGGCCTCGGCGAATTCGCCAATGTGCGCGCCGACCAATTGTCCGGCGGACAGCGGCAGCGCGTCGGCATCGCGCGCGCATTGATGCAGGAGCCCGACCTCATCCTCGCCGACGAGCCGACCTCCTCGCTCGATCCCAAGACCTCGGTCGAGATCATGGAATTGATCGCGCGCCGCGCCGGCGAGCGCGACATCCCGGTGATCGTCAACATCCACAATGTCGAGCTGGGGCGGCGCTTCGCCGACCGCATCGTCGGCATGTCGAAGGGCCAGATCGTGTTCGACGGCGCGCCGCGTGCGCTCGAGGACTCGCACCTGCTCGACATCTATGGCGGCGAAGGCTGGCTGGAATGACGGCACCGGCCGCGCGCGTCGCCTTCCCGCCCAACTGGCCCGCGCGCATCGGTGCGCTCGCGCTCGCCGCCTATGTCGTCTACGCCTCGACCATCCTCGACATCACCTGGGCGCGCTTCCTCGCCGGGCTCGACCACGGCAGCCGCTTCCTGTCGCGGATGTTCCCGCCGGACTTTTCCGCCGACAAGCTGCAGCTCCTCTATACCGGCATGGTCGAAAGCCTGCAGATCGCGATCCTGGCCACCGTGTTCGGGACGCTGATCTCGCTGCCGCTCGGGATCGCGGCCGCGCGCAACCTTTCCCCCGCCCCCGTTGCCTGGGCCGCGCGCACCGCCATTGTCGTCGCCCGCACCTTCCATCCCGTCATCGTCGCCATCCTGTTCGTGAAGGCGGTCGGCTTCGGCGCGCTGGCCGGCGTGCTGGCGCTCACCGTCGCCTCGGTCGGGTTCGTCGCCAAGCTGGTCGCGGATGCGGTCGAGGAGACCTCGATGAAGCAGATCGAGGCGGTGCGCGCGACCGGCGCCTCGTTCCTCGGCGTCATCGTCATGGGCCTGTTTCCGCAGGTGATCCCGCGCTTCATCGGCTTCACCGCCTACGAGCTCGATTCCAACCTGCGCAATTCCGCGCTGGTCGGCATCGTCGGCGGCGGCGGCATCGGCGGCACGCTGTTCACCGCCTTCCAGCGCTTCGATTTCGATTTCGTGCTGACCATCGTGATGACCATCATCGCGCTGGTGATGATCGGCGAGATCGTCTCCGGCTGGATGCGGAGGCTGTTCCAGTGAGCGAGCTGCTCCCGGCAGGACCCGCGGGCGCGCGGCTGCGGCGCTGGGACCGCTTCTCGCCGCTGGAGCGGCTGGCGCGCAACGGCTTCTATCTGTTCGCGCTGCTGGCCGTGATCTGGGCCGCGCGCACGATCGAGATCATTCCGGAATTCCTCTACGACGCCCCGCAGCAGACCGCCGACCTGTTCGCGCGCATGTGGCCGATCGACTGGGCCTGGTATCCCGCGGTCGTGCACCAGGCCCTGATCGAGACCCTGCATACGGCGACGCTCGGGACCATCCTGGCGGTGGCGATGGCGGCGCCGGTGGCGCTGCTGGTGGCGCGCAACATCACCGGCTCCCTCGTTCTCAACACGGTCGGGCGCTTCATCCTGGTCGCGACGCGCTCGGTGCATTCGCTGATGTGGGCGTTGTTCTTTGTCGCGATTTTCGGCCCCGGCGCGCTTGCCGGCATGCTCGCCATCGCGGTGCATTCCATCGGCTTCACCGGAAAATTCCTTTCGGAAGCGATCGAGGAAGCCCGCCCCGGCCCGATCGAGGCGCTGAAGGCGGCCGGCGCCTCCCCGCTCGCCATCCTGATCAAGGGTTACTGGCCGCAGGTGAAGCCGGCCTTCCTGTCGATCTCGGTCTTCCGCTGGGACATCAACGTGCGCGAATCGGCCGTGCTCGGCCTGGTCGGCGGCGGCGGTCTCGGCATGGCGCTCGATACCGCCTTGTCCAATCTCTACTGGGACCAGGCGGGTCTGGTGCTGGTGGTCATCTTCGCGGTCGTGATCGTGACCGAGATCGTCACCACGACGGTACGCGGCCGCATCATCTGAGTCGCTCCTTCCGATACGCAAACGGCCCGGCCTTGCGGCCGGGCCCGTCGTCGCTGAAGCTGGAACGCAGGATCTGCTAGAGCATTTTCGAGCGAAGTGGGTACCGGTTCGCGTCAAGAAAATGCGATCAAATAAAGGAATCTAAAGCACGTTCCGATTCCATGTAAAACGAACGTGCTTTAGCGGACCGCCGGCACGCTCGAAGTCGTGGCCGGGGCGCTCGCCGCAGCCGCCGAGGCATTGCTCGCCGACGCACTGGTGCCGGCCGCGGCAGTCGTCGCGGGCGCGGGCTTGCTGCCCGCGGGCGCGGCCGCCGCCGGTGCAGCCGAAGGCGAACCGCCTTCGGTCGTCGCCGGCTTGGCCTCCGTCGGAGCCGGCTTGGCTTCCGTCGGAGCCGGCTTCGGCGCCGGCGATCTGCCGCCCCCGCGGCCGACCACCGAGAGAATCTTGTTCACCACCATCGCATGCAGGCGCGGCGACTTGTCGATGTTGATGTGGCCGATATTGGTGTCCTTGCTCACATCGATGTTCTGCAGCACGCCGCGGAAGCCCGCGCCGCGCCGCATATAGGCGTAGTCGCGCTGGGTCAGGTTCATCACCTGGCTGACATTGCTGGCCGCCGCGAAAGAGCCGGTGCCGTCGAAAGGCACGACGAGCACGACCGGCACGCCCTTGGTGCCGAGATATTCCGACATGTACATCACCGCGTCGGCGCCGAGCGAATGCCCGACCAGGATCACCGGGCCGTGGCGGCCGGCCTTGCGCCGGGCAGCGATATCGTCGGCGAGAGTCTGCCATTCGGAATGGTTGTGCACCGAAGCAGAGACCCCGCGCGCCTGGATCATGGCCGCGAGATCGTCCATGCCGAGCGAGAAGATGTTGAGCAAGCCACGCAGCAGGTAGACATGCGCGGCGTTGTTGCCGGCCGGCTTGGCCGCCGACGCCCC
>JBFWWQ010000130.1:0-8848 GCA_050246095.1 Pseudorhodoplanes sp. | reverse complement strand
GCTCACGCCCTGCGTTAGAAGCGCGCGAACCCGCGCGGCATCGCCACGCGCCGCGGCGTCGATCAAGGCGCTGTCGCGTTCACCCGATTGCGACATGGCCGGGCCTCCAAACGCGATGCCACAAACGAAAAGAGCGGCGCTGAGCGCCGCTCTCAAGGCCGACGGACCGCTTCCGGCAGTCACGCCGCGACCGAGGCTTCTTCGGTCTCTTTCTTTTCCGGCACCGGTCCCGAATCCAGGCCCTTGGCATCCACGTCGCGATCGACGAATTCGATGACGGCGACCGGCGCGGAATCGCCGTAGCGGAAGCCCGCCTTCAGCACGCGCGTATAGCCGCCATTGCGGTCCTTGTAGCGCGGGCCGAGCACCTCGAAGAGCTTCTTGACCATCGCGACATCGCGCATCTGCGCGACCGCCTGGCGGCGCGCATGCAGGTCGCCGCGCTTGCCGAGCGTGACCAGCTTCTCGACGATCGGACGCAGGTCCTTCGCCTTCGGCAGCGTGGTGACGATCTGCTCGTGCTTGATCAGCGCCGCCGCCATGTTGGCGAACATCGCCTTGCGATGCTCCGGCTTGCGGTTCAGCTTGCGATGGGCGTTGCCGTGACGCATGGCACTTTCCTTTTCGTGCCGCGCCATCCTTCGAAGCTCGCGCTCCGCGCTCGCACCTCAGGATGACGCGATTCAGTTTCCTGTCTTCTACCCGTCATCCCGAGGCGCCCGGCGAAAGCCGGGCCTCGAAGGATGGCGGCCCGTCTCAGTAATGATCCTCGAACCGCTTGGCGAGGTCGTCGATATTCTCCGGCGGCCAGCCCGGCACTTCCATGCCCAGATGCAGGCCCATCTGCGCCAGCACTTCCTTGATCTCGTTCAGCGACTTGCGGCCGAAATTCGGGGTGCGCAGCATCTCGGCCTCGCTCTTCTGCACGAGGTCGCCGATATAGACGATATTGTCGTTCTTCAGGCAGTTGGCCGAACGCACCGACAGTTCGAGTTCGTCCACCTTCTTGAGGAAGGCCGGGTTGAATGCGAGGTCCGGGATAGACTCGGAGACGACTTCCTTGCGCGGCTCCTCGAAATTCACGAACACGTTGAGCTGGTCCTGCAGGATGCGCGCGGCATAGGCGAGCGCGTCCTCGGGCGACACCGCGCCGTTGGTCTCGATCGAGAGCGTCAGCTTGTCGTAGTCGAGAATCTGTCCCTCGCGGGTATTCTCGACCTTGTAGGAAACCTTCTTCACCGGCGAATACAGGCTGTCGATCGGGATCAGGCCGATCGGCGCGTCCTCGGGGCGGTTGCGCTCGGAGGGGACATAGCCCTTGCCGGTATTGACCGTGAACTCCATCCGGATCTCGGCGCCTTCATCCAGCGTACACAAAACCAGTTCAGGGTTGAGCACGACGATGTCGCCGACGGTCGAGATGTCGCCGGCGGTGACGGTGCCGGGACCCGACTTCTTGACCACCATGCGCTTGGGGCCGTCGCCCTGCATCTTCAGCGCGATGTCCTTGATGTTGAGGACGATGTCGGTCACGTCCTCGCGCACGCCGGCGATGGAGGAGAATTCGTGCAGCACGCCGTCGATATGCACCGACTGCACCGCCGCGCCCTGCAGCGACGACAGCAGGATGCGCCGCAGCGCATTGCCCAGCGTCACGCCGAAGCCGCGTTCGAGCGGCTCGGCCACAAGCGTGGCCACGCGGCGCGGATCGCCGCCCGCGCTCACCTGCAGCTTGTTCGGCCTGATCAGTTCCTGCCAATTCTTCTGGATCGTCACTTTCTCACCTATCGCATTGCGCGGCGCGGCCCTGTCCCGCGCGTCCCGCTCCGCCTCGCGGGACAAGTCGGCGGCGACGGACGGAGAATCCGTCCGCCGGATAGTCGTATCCATCATACGCGGCGTCTCTTGCGCGGACGGCAGCCGTTATGCGGGATCGGGGTGACGTCGCGGATCGAGGTGACGGTGAAGCCCGCCGCCTGCAGCGCGCGCAAAGCCGATTCGCGTCCCGAGCCCGGACCGGACACTTCCACTTCCAGGGTGCGCATGCCGTGCTCGGACGCCTTCTTGGCCGCATCCTCGGCGGCGACCTGCGCGGCATAGGGCGTCGACTTGCGCGAGCCCTTGAAACCCATCGTGCCGGCCGACGACCAGGCGATGGTGTTGCCCTGCGCGTCGGTGATCGTGATCATCGTGTTGTTGAACGATGCATTCACATGCGCGACGCCAGAGGCGATGTTCTTCTTTTCGCGTCGGCGGACGCGGGTGGCTTCCTTGCCCATCATCGGTCCTTTCGCGGCGCTGCCCGCCGCAAAACCGTGTCAGTCCAAAAATCAGGTCGCCTTCTTCTTGCCGGCGATCGCCTTGGCCGGACCCTTGCGGGTGCGGGCATTGGTATGCGTGCGCTGGCCGCGCACGGGCAGGCCCTTGCGGTGACGCAGGCCGCGGTAGCAGCCGAGGTCCATCAGGCGCTTGATGTTGACCGCGGTCTCGCGCCGCAGATCGCCCTCGACCGTGAAATCGCGGTCGATCATCTCGCGGATCTGCAGCACCTCGGCGTCGGTGAGCTGCGCCACGCGCCGTTCCGCCGGAAGGTTCAGCTTGGTCACGATATCGTTCGCCGCCTTCTGGCCGATGCCGTGAATGTATTGCAGCGCGATCACCACGCGCTTGTTGGTCGGAAGGTTGACGCCTGCGATACGAGCCACGATCTCGCTCCTTGTGCCGGCGGACGTTCAGCGCCGCCGGTCGGTTTTCAGTTCAACATCTCCGGAGGGACCGCAAACGTGTAAGACGACACCCTCCCCTGCCTTTGGGGCCCGGCATCGCCTTTCGTCTCCAACTGGATGCCGGGCTATTTACGGTCTCACCGCCTCTTCGTCAACCTCCGCGCGCGGCTGGAAACAGCCTTTTTCGTGCGCTTTTTGACGGTCTTGCGCCCGTTTGCCCGACCCTTCCGGGAGGCCTTGCGCCCCCCTGCCGGCGGGCGCTTCACGGCCGCGCGCTTGCGCCCCGCGGCCTCGCGGCCCTTGCCCCCCGCAGCCCGCTTGCGGGCGGCGGGACGGGCCTTTTTCGCCCCCCCGGCGGCCTTCTTCGCCGCCCCCCGGCCGCCGGTTCCGGCAAGCAGGGCCGCGATGGCCGCGGTGACGGCGTCGATCGCGGCCATGCCGTCGGTGGCCTTCAGCAGGCGCGCCTTGCGGTAATGCGCCGAGAGCGGGGCGGTCTGGGCATGGTAGGCGGCGAGCCGCTTCTTCAGCGATTCGGGATTGTCGTCGGGCCGCACGCTCTCGCCGCGCGCACGCATCTGCGCCACCCGCTTTTCGATCCGATCGAGCAGGATGGCGTCGTCGACCTTCAGTTCGATCACCGCGTCGAGCTTCAGGCCCCTTTCCGCCAGCAGGCGCGACAGCGCCTGCGCCTGCGGAACGGTGCGCGGGAAGCCGTCGAGGATGAACCCCTTCCGGGCGTCGGGCTGCTCGATCCGGTCGGCGATGATCGCCACCACGACCTCGTCGGGCACCAGTTCGCCGCGCGCCATGATGTCCTTGGCCTTCAGGCCGATGGGCGTGCCGGCGGCCACCGCCGCGCGCAGCATGTCGCCGGTCGACAATTGGACGATGCCGTGCCTGTCCACCAGCCGCTGCGCCTGCGTGCCCTTTCCGGCTCCGGGCGGCCCCAGCAATATCAGCCTCATCTGCGTACGTTCCCCAGCACTTGCCTATCGTTGTCGACGAGCCGCGTCCGCGCGGGCCGCACAATCCTCAGCGCCTGCGCCCCTTCAGCTTGGAGCGCTTGATCAGGCCTTCATACTGGTGCGCGAGCAGATAACCTTGCACCTGCGCGACCGTGTCCATGGTGACGCTGACCACGATCAAGAGCGAGGTGCCGCCGAAATAGAACGGCACCGCGGCATAGGAGATGAGGATTTCCGGGATCAGGCAGACCACCGCCAGATAGGCCGCGCCGACCACGGTGATGCGCGTGAGCACGTAATCGATGTATTCGGCGGTGCGTTCGCCCGGACGGATGCCGGGGATGAAGCCGCCATGCTTCTTCAGATTGTCCGCGGTCTCGGTCGGGTTGAACACGATCGCGGTATAGAAGAAGGCGAAGAACACGATCAGCGCGATATAGAGGATCAGGAAGAGCGGACGGCCGTGCGAAAGCTGGGTGGTGACCGTGGTCAGCCATTCCGGCCCCTGCCCGGCGTTGAAATTGGCGACCGTCGCCGGCAGCAGCAGCAGCGAGGAGGCGAAGATCGGCGGGATCACGCCGGACGTATTGAGCTTGAGCGGCAGATGCGAGGACTGGCCCTCGAACATGCGGTTGCCGACCTGGCGCTTGGGATACTGGATCAGCAGGCGGCGCTGCGCGCGCTCCATGAACACGATGAAGGCGATCACAACGATCGCCATCAGGATCACCAGCAGGATCAGGCCGGTGGACAATGCGCCCTGACGCCCGAGTTCGAGCGTGCCGGCAATGGCCGAGGGCAGTTCGGCGACGATGCCGGCGAGAATGATCAGCGAGATGCCGTTGCCGATGCCGCGCGAGGTGATCTGCTCGCCGAGCCACATCAGGAACATGGTGCCGCCGGTCAGCGTGATCACCGTCGAGATGCGGAAGAACATGCCGGGCTCGGTCACCACGTTGCCCGCGCCTTCCAGCCCGACCGCGATGCCGTAGGCCTGGAACACCGCCAGGAACACGGTGAGATAGCGGGTATACTGGTTGATGGTCTTGCGGCCCGCCTCGCCTTCCTTCTTCAGCGCCTCGAGCGTCGGCGACACGGTCGTCATCAGCTGGATGATGATCGAGGCCGAGATGTAGGGCATGATGTTCAGCGCGAAAATCGCCATGCGGTTGATGCCGCCGCCGGCGAACATGTTGAACATGCCGAGGATGCCGCCCGCCTGGGTGCGGAAAATCTGCTCCCAGGCCGAAGGATCGATGCCGGGCAGCGGGATATAGGTGCCGAGCCGGTAGACCAGCAGCGCGCCGAGGGTGAAGTAGATTCGCTTCTTCAGCTCCTCGGCCTTGGCCAGCGCCGAGAAGTTCAGATTGGCCGCCAGTTGTTCCGCTGCGGAAACCATACGTTCCCTCCCGCCGTGAGCCCCGTCGCCTCGTCGGCTCTATATGGGGGCTATTCGGCGTCCTTGCCCTTGGATTTTGCGGGCTTGTCGGCCTTCTTTTCGGCCTTGGCCTCGGCTTTGTCGGCCTTCTTCTCGCCCTTGGCTTCGGCCTTGGGGGATTCGGTGATTTTCGGCTTGTCGAGGCCTGCGGCGAAGCGCGCATTCTTGCCGCGCGGCTCCGCCGGGGCTTCCTTCGCGGGCGCCAGGATTTTCACCGAGCCGCCGGCCTTCTCCACCGCCTCGATCGCGGATTTCGACGCGCGCCAGACCGAGAATTCGACCTTGGAGGTGATCTTGCCGCCGCCGAGCAGCTTGACGCCGCCCTTGGCGCGGCCGAGCAGGCCCGCCTTCACCAGCGCCGCGACGTCGACCGGCGCCTTGGCATCGAGCGTGCCGGCATTGATCGCGGCCTGCACCTTTTCCAGGTTGATCTCGTTCAGCTTCAGCGCGAAAGCCGTGTTGCGGAAGCCGCGCTTGGGCAGGCGACGATGCAGCGGCATCTGGCCGCCTTCGAAACCCTGGATGCGCACGCCCGAGCGCGCGGTCTGGCCCTTGCCGCCGCGTCCGCCGGTCTTGCCCATGCCGGAGCCGATGCCGCGTCCGATGCGCAGCCGCTTCTTGCGCGCGCCCGCATTGTCGGCGATCTGGTTGAGTTTCATGACGTCCTCTTTCTCTCGGTTTCCGTCGTCCTGAGGTGCGAGGGCAAAGCCCGAGCCTCGAAGGGCGGCGGCGGGTGCATCATCCTTCGAGGCTCGCCGCTTTCGCGGCTCGCACCTCAGGATGACGCAAGAATTACTTTTCCAGCACCCGTACGATGTGCTGGACCTTGCGGATCATGCCGCGGGTCGCCGGCGTGTCCGGCAGTTCGGAGACGCGGCCGATCTTGTTCAGGCCGAGGCCGACCAGCACCTTCTGCTGGATCTCGGCGCGGCGGATCGGACTGCCGGTCTGCTCGACCTTGATCGTCTTCTTGGCCATCGTGCTGATCCTCGACGCTTATCCTTCGGCGGCCTCGGCCTCGCCCTCGCCGCCCTCGCGGCGGCGCGACTGCAGCGCGGAGACCTTGATGTTGCGGCGCGCGGCGACCGAGCGCGGCGAATCCTGGTGCTTGAGCGCATCGAAGGTCGCGCGCACCATGTTGTAGGGGTTGGAGGAGCCGAGCGACTTCGCCACCACGTCCTGCATGCCCAGCGTCTCGAACACCGCGCGCATCGGACCGCCGGCGATGATGCCGGTGCCGGTCGGCGCCGCGCGCAGCTGCACCTTGCCCGCGCCCCAGCGGCCGTAGACGTCGTGATGCAGCGTGCGGCCCTCGCGCAGCGGAACGCGCACGAGACCGCGCTTGGCGGCATCGGTCGCCTTGCGGATCGCCTCCGGCACCTCGCGCGCCTTGCCGTGGCCGAAGCCGACGCGGCCCTTCTGGTCGCCGACGACGACGAGCGCGGCGAAGCCGAAACGCCGGCCGCCCTTCACCACCTTGGCGACGCGGTTGATGTGGACGAGCTTGTCGACGAACTCGCTGTCGCGCTCTTCCTTCTTCTCGCGGTCGCCGCGATCGCGTTTGGGTTCACGTGCCATGCCGTTTTTCCTTCGGGCGCAGGGCCCTGTCCTCTGCCCGTTGCTTAGAAGCTCAGTCCGCCTTCGCGCGCGGCTTCCGCCAGCGCCCGGATGCGGCCGTGATAGATGTAGCGGCCGCGGTCGAACACCACGTCCTTGATGCCCGCCTTCACCGCGCGCTCGGCGAGAAGCTTGCCGACCGCCTTGGCCGCGTTCATGTCGGCGCCGGTCTTGCCGGCCTCGCGCATCGCCTTTTCCAGCGAGGACGCCGAGACGACGGTGGTGCCTTTGTCGTCGTCGATGACCTGCGCGTAGATGTGCTTGGAGGAGCGGTGCACGGACAGCCGCGCACGGCCGCCCGCCGCCGCCTTCACCGCCCGGCGCACGCGCGCGGCGCGCCTTTCAGTCGTGGTCTTGAACTTGGCCATGATCGTTACTTCTTCTTGCCTTCCTTGCGGAAGATGTATTCGTCGGCATACTTCACGCCCTTGCCCTTGTAGGGCTCCGGCGGACGGTATTCGCGGATTTCCGAGGCCACCTGCCCGACCTTCTTGCGGTCGATGCCGGTGATGACGATCTCGGTCGGCTTTGGCGTCGCGATCGCGATGCCCTCCGGGATCGGGTAGTTCACCTCGTGGCTGTAGCCGAGCGAAAGCTGCAGGTTCTTGCCCTGCACGGCGGCGCGATAGCCGACGCCGGTGATTTCCAGCTTGCGCTCGTAGCCCTTGGTGACGCCGGTCATCAGGTTGTTGATCAGCGTGCGCGAGGTGCCCCACATCGAGCGCGCGCGCTTGGATTCGTTCTTCGGATCGACCTGGATCGCGTTCTTGTCCATCTTCACCGCGACGTCGTCGGGGATGACGAGCTGCAGGGCGCCTTTCGGGCCCTTCACCTTCACGGTCTGGCCTTCGACATTGGCGGTGACGCCCTGCGGGACGGAGACCGGCTTTTTTCCGATGCGCGACATGGTCAGAACACCGTGAGCAGGACTTCGCCGCCGACATTGGCGTCGCGGGCGGCGTGGTCGGCCATGACGCCCTTCGGCGTCGAGATGATGGACACGCCGAGCCCGTTATTGACGCGCGGCAGGTCCTTGGCGGAGACATAGACGCGGCGGCCGGGCTTCGACACGCGCGAGATGTCGCGGATGACGGGGGCGCCGTCGAAATATTTCAGCTCGATCTCGACCTCGTTGCGGCCGTTCTTGTGCTCGACGGTGGTGTAGCCGCGGATATAGCCCTCGGCCTTGAGCACATCGAGCACGGTCATGCGCAGCTTCGAGCTCGGGCTCGAAATCTTCGACTTGTTGCGCAGGCCGGCATTGCGGATGCGGGTGATCAGATCGCTGATGGGATCGTTGACTGCCATGACGCCCCTCCCCTCACCAGCTCGACTTCACGAGGCCCGGGATCAGGCCCTTGTTGCCGAGCTCGCGCAGCGCGATGCGCGACAGCTTGTGCTTGCGGTAGAAGGCGCGCGGACGCCCGGTCACCTCGCAGCGGTTGCGGATGCGGCTCGGCGCCGAATTGCGCGGCAGCTCGGCGAGCTTCAGCGCCGCGGCGAAGCGGTCTTCCATCGGCTTGGTCTTGTCCATCGCGATCGCCTTCAACCGCGCGCGACGGCCGGAATGCTGCTTGGCCATCTTGCGCCGGCGGTTGTTCTTCTCGATCGAACTCTTCTTGGCCATTAAAGTCTCCTGACTGTCCGCGTTTGAGAGCGCTCGGCTCTCACTGCCGGAAGGGGAAGTTGAATGCGGCGAGCAGCGCGCGGGCCTCGTCGTCCGTGCGCGCGCTCGTGCAGATGGTGATGTCCATGCCCCAGACATCGGTCACTTTGTCGAAATCGATCTCCGGGAACACGATGTGCTCCTTGATGCCGATCGAGTAATTGCCGCGGCCGTCGAAGCTCTTGGGATTGAGGCCGCGGAAGTCGCGGATGCGGGGCAGCGCGATATTCACGAGGCGGTCGATGAAGTCATACATGCGCGCCTTGCGCAGCGTGACCTTGGTGCCGATCGCCTGGCCGTCGCGCAGCTTGAAGGTGGCGATGGACTTGCGCGACTTGGTGATGACCGACTTCTGGCCGGCGATCATGGTCAGGTCGGCGGCGGCGTTGTCGACCTTCTTGCGGTCGTTGACGCCCTCGCCGATGCCCATGTTGAG
>JBFWWQ010000129.1:0-8858 GCA_050246095.1 Pseudorhodoplanes sp. | reverse complement strand
GTTCGAGCATTTCCCGGAAGCGACGCCGCCCGATGTCTGGTTCGTGTACCGGACCAATCCGGTGATCTCGTTCTGGGATACCAAGCGGGTCGGAGAGGCGGTCGCGAATTTCCCCTTCACGGTCTGCTTCGCGCTGACGCGCGACGAAACCAACCACATGGCAGACGTGCTGCTGCCGGACTGCACGGACCTCGAAGGCCTGCAGCTTCTGCGCATCGGCGGCACCAAATATATCGAGCAGTTCTGGGACTATCAGGGCTTCGCGCTGCGCGATCCGGCGGTCGCGCCGCAGGGCGAGGCGCGCGACTTCACCTGGATCGCGACCGAGCTGGCGCGCCGCACCGGCCTGCTCGAAGCCTACAACAACTCGATCAATCGCGGCGGCCACGGCGTGCGGCTGTCGGGCAAGAATTACGACTTCTCGCTCGATCCTGCCAAGGCGCATGACGTCGAAGCGATCTGGGACGCGACCTGCCGCGCCGCCAGCGCCGAGATCACCGACGGCGAGGCCAGCGACGGGCTCGCCTGGTTCCGCGAGCACGGCTTCCGCGTCTCGCCGTTTCCGCGGCTGATGTGGTACCTCTATCCGCGGCTGATCGAGCAGGGATTGCGGTTCGAGCAACCCTACCAGGAGCGCCTGTTCCGCATCGGCAAGGAGCTCGGGCGCCGCCTGCACGAGCAGGACATCCACTGGTGGGATCGGCAGCTCGAGGAATACGAGGCGATCCCGCATTGGCGCGATCTCGGCAAGCTCTGGGAGGATGCGCTCGCCACGCATTTCAAGGTCGACATCGCCGACTATCCGTTCTGGCTGGTGACCTCGCGCAGCATGCAATATTCGTGGGGCAACAATGTCGGGCTGCAGCTGATCCGCGAAGTCGCCGACAACGTCATCGGTCACGGCAGCGTGGTGATGAACGAGAGCGCCGCGGCGGCTTTGGGCCTTGCCGACGGCGATCGCGTCGAGGTGCGCTCGCCGCTCAATGCGACCAAGGGCCGGCTGGTGCTGCGCGAGGGCATCCGCCCCGACACGCTGCTGATCATCGGCCAGTTCGACCATTGGGCCACGCCCTATGCCAAGGATTTCGGCGCCCCCAGCATGAACGCGCTGGTGCCGATGCTGATCGATCTCACCGACGCCACCGGCTCGGCCGCCGATCTCGTCAAGGTCAAGATCACCAAGCTCGGAGAGGCCGCATGACCCGCTGGGTGATGCTCGCCGATCTGGAACGATGCGTCGGCTGCCAGACCTGCACGGCGGCGTGCAAGCACACCAACGCCACGTCGCCCGCCGTGCAATGGCGCAAGGTGCTCGACATCGAATCCGGCAGCTATCCGGAAGTGTCGCGCACCTACGTGCCGGTCGGATGCCAGCATTGCGAAGACCCGCCCTGCATGCATGTCTGCCCGTCGACCGCGACGCGCAAGCGGCCGGATGGGATCGTCACCATCGACTACGACATCTGCATCGGCTGCGCCTATTGCGACGTCGCCTGTCCGTATCAGGCCCGCTTCAAGGTAAGCGCCGCCGATTTCGCCTATGGCGAAGGCCGGCAGATGCAGCACGAGGCCGAGCGCGAAGATCCGTCACGCATCGGCGTGGCGCAGAAATGCACGTTCTGCTCCGACCGGGTCGATTACGGGCTGGCCAACGGCCTGACGCCGGGCGTCGATCCGCGCGCGACACCCGCCTGCGCCAATGCCTGCATCGCCGACGCGCTGCATTTCGGGGATCTGGACGATCCGGAAAGCAATGTGTCGCGGCTGTTGCGGCAGCACATGCATTTCCGCATGCATGAGGAAGTCGGCACCGCGCCGGGTTTCTATTATCTTTATGACCGCAGCAGGCCGGTCGCGGCCGTCGATGCGGGCGGGAATTCGGGGCCCGTTCCGGCGACGCCGCCGCGGCTGCGCACGCGCGGCGTGGAGCCGTGGCACCAGAAGCACTGGGACTGGAAGGCGGCGGCGAATTTCATGGCGGGCGGCGCCGGCGCCGGGCTGTTCGCCGCGGCGGCCCTGGCCGCCTTCGGCGGTGCGCCGTCGCCGCTGTCCGGCATGGTCGCGCTCGCGCTGATCGCGCTCGGTCTGTTCATGGTGCTGCTGAAGATCGGCCGCCCGCTGCGCGCGGCTTATGTGCTGCGCCAGCCGTGGCGGTCGTGGATGTCGCGCGAGGCCTGGGTGGCCGGCGCGCTGTTTCCACTGGCGCTGGCGGCGGTCTGGTTCGGCCGTCTGGAATTGTGGATCGTCGCCGCGGCCTTCGCGCTGCTGTTCCTCTATTGCCAGGCGATGATCCTGCGCGAGGCCAAGGGCATTCCGGTCTGGCGGACGCCGCAGCTCGTGCCGCTGATCGTCGCGACGGGCCTGGCGGAAGGCGCCGGCTTGTTCCTCGTGGCCTGCGTGCTGTTACCGGAGCTCGCATCGCTGGCTTTCGGTGCGGCGATGGCGGCGGTTCTGCTGGCGGCTTTGCGCGCGCTGACCTGGTCGTTCTACCGTCGGGCCTTGGCACGCGCGGGCGCGCCGACCAAGGCCCTGGCGGCGCTCGACGGTTTCCGCATCTGGCTCCTGACCGGCGGGCTGATCCTGCCGACGATTGCCATTGCGCTCGGCGCCGCCTTCGACCCGCTGACGCTGCCGCTCTTCGTGCTGGCCGGCCTGTGCAGCGCCGCGGCGGGCCTCGCCTTCAAATTCATCCTCGTCACACGGGCCGGGTTCAACCAGGGCTTCGCGCTCGCGCACACGCCGGTGCGCGGCACCGGCCGCGTCGGGCCGGCGGTCAAGCCGGGCTGGACCGTGCCGTGACTTCATACGATTACCGGGAGACTGCGCCATGAGCATGCCGAAGGCCGAACGCAACGCCGACATCTATATGTTCGATCCGGGTGCCGAAACCATGCCGCGCGACGCACTCGCCGCGCTGCAGCTGAAGCGGCTGAAGCACACGCTGGAGCATGCCTATGCCAACGTGCCGCATTATCGGCGCACCTTCGACGCCGCCGGCGTCACGCCCGACTCGCTGCGCACGCTGGCCGACATCGCCCGCTTTCCGTTCACGCTGAAGACCGACCTGCGCGACAATTACCCGTTCGGCCTGTTCGCGATGCCGCGCGAGAAGCTGGCGCGCCTGCACGCCTCCTCCGGCACGACCGGAAAGCCGACCGTGGTCGGCTATACAAGGGGCGATCTCGACCGCTGGGCCGACCTGATGGCGCGTTCGCTGGCGTGTATCGGGGCCATGCCCGGCGACGTCGTGCACAATGCCTACGGCTATGGATTGTTCACCGGCGGGCTCGGCGCGCATTACGGCGCCGAGCGCCTCGGCTGCACGGTGGTGCCGATGTCGGGCGGCGGCACCGAGCGGCAGGTGGCGCTGATGCAGGATTTCGGCGCCTCCGTATTGTGCTCCACGCCCTCCTATGCGCTCAACATCGTCGAGGTGGCCGAGCAGATGGGCATCGACCTCAAACGCGGCCCGCTGCGCTGCGGCGTGTTCGGCGCCGAGCCGTGGAGCGAGGCGCTGCGACAGGAGTTGCAGGAGCGGCTCGGCATCAAGGCGGTCGACATCTACGGCCTGTCCGAGATCATGGGGCCGGGCGTCGCCTGCGAGTGCCATGTCGGCCAGCACGGCCTGCATGGCTGGGAGGATCACTTCCTGTTCGAGGTGGTCGATCCGGAGACGCTGGTGCCGCTGCCGGCCGGCGAGGCGGGCGAACTGGTCATCACCACGCTGACCAAGGAAGCGCTGCCGATGATCCGCTACCGCACGCGCGACATCACCCGGCTCGACACGACGCCCTGCGCCTGCGGGCGCACGCATGCGCGCATCATGCGCATCACCGGCCGCGACGACGACATGCTCATCATCCGCGGCGTCAACGTCTATCCCTCGCAGATCGAATCGGTGCTGGTCGGCTTTCCCGGCCTCTCGCCGCATTACCAGATCGTGCTGACGCGGGAGGGCGCGCTCGACAACATGGCGGTCGAGGTCGAGCTGGCGCCGGATGCGCCCGACGGCGAGGACGCGCGCGGCAAGAAGGCCGCGGAAGTGCGGCATCACATCAAGTCGCTGATCGGCGTGACCTGCGGGATCGTGGTGAAACGCACCGGCGAGGTGCCGCGCTCGCAGGGCAAGGCGGTGCGCGTGCGCGACCTGCGCAAGCAGCAGCAGGCGTGAAACAATCCCCGCTGTCATTCCGGACGCCGCGTCAGCGGCGATCCGGAATCCAGGATCGCGAATAAATCCGAGTAGCTCCGGTCAGGCCTGCCCGGCGGGGTCGGGGTCGTCCGACCAGTCGCCGGAAGGGGCGGGATATTTGCGCAGCAGCCGGTGCACGAGATTGACGTGCTCGGCTTCCTCCTCGACGAATTCTTCCGCCATTTCCTTGATTTTCGGATCGGTCGCGTTCGCGACCACGGACTGGAAATAGGCCAGCGCCCGCTCTTCGCCGGCGAGCGCCATGCGCAGCGCGTGCCAGGGCGTCATCATGTAATGCGCGGCGCCGAGATCGGCCGCTTCCGGGCTCTCGCCGCGGCTCCAGGGGCCCTGCTGCTGGGCGAGGCTGACGACGTCGATCGATCCGGCTTGGCGCCGGATTTCCTCGGCGTGAATGCCTTCCGCCCGCGCCA
Organism: Pseudorhodoplanes sp.; assembly: GCA_050246095.1. Taxonomy (GTDB): domain Bacteria; phylum Pseudomonadota; class Alphaproteobacteria; order Rhizobiales; family Xanthobacteraceae; genus Pseudorhodoplanes. The sequence goes on along the minus strand of JBFWWQ010000129.1, from coordinate 4,235 downwards.
GGTCGCGGAAAATCGCCACCAGTTCCGGATTGTTGTGCTGCTGCATCTGCTCGGCCAGCATCGTATAGCGCTCGACCGCATCCGCCTCGATGCGGTAGGCGACGGTGAACAGCGCTTCGAGGCTGACGATGGGCGGCGTCTCCGGCTGCGCGCTCATATAGCGAACTCCTTTTCCAGTTCGGCGATCTCGATCCCCGCATGCCCGAAGGAGGGCTGGTAGGGCTTGCGGTCGCCGCGATACAGGACGCCGAGATTGAAGCCGTCGTCGGTCATCAGGCGGCGCGCGGCGCGCGCGGCGTCGTTCGTCTCGGAGACCGGAGCCGGGCGCACCGCCGACTTCCACTCGCGCTCGTCGGGGCGGAAGGTGACGCAGGGGCTGAGGATCTCGATGAACGAGAATCCGGGATGCCGGATCGCCTCGGCGATGATGTCGGCGGTCTCGTTCGGCGAGCCCGAGAAGGCACGCGCCACGAAATTGGCGCCGGAGGCGAGCGCGATCACCAGCGGATGGAACGGGCTCACCCCGGTCCCGCCGGGCGTCAGCGCGGTATCGAAATCCGGCTCGGTGGTCGGCGAGGGCTGGCCCTTGGTCATGCCGTAGACCCGGTTGTCCATCACCACATAGGTCATGTCGATGTTGCGGCGGCAGGCATGCAGGAAGTGGTTGCCGCCGATCGAATAGCCGTCGCCGTCGCCGCTCGCCACGACGACCGTCAGGTCCGGGCGCGTGACCTTCAACCCGGCGCCGAGCGCCAGCGAGCGCCCGTGCACGCCGTGAAAGCCGTAGCAGTTGGTATAGGCGGGAATGCGCGAGGAACACCCGATCCCGGAAATCACCGCGATCCGCTCGCGCGGCAGTCCGAGCGCCGCGAAGGCGCGGGTGAAGGACAAAAGCACATGGTAGTCGCCGCATCCCGGGCACCAGACCGGCACCACGTCGGATTTATAGTCGGCCGGCTTGCACGCCATTCGTGTGCCTGCGTTGGACATCAGGACCTCCATTCCAAGAGTGCGCGATGGATCTCGCCGGGCTTGATCGGCAAGGGTCCGGGCCGGTGCAGCACGCGCACGTTTTCCGGCAGTTCGTAATGCGCGCGCAGATAGCGGTGGAATTGCGCGCCGTGGCTCTGCTCGACGATCAGCACGCGCTTCACGCCCTCCAGGGCGGCGGCGAACTGCGCCGGCCGGATGGGATAGAGCAGGCGCGGGGAGATCAGGCGCACGGCGAGCCCGTCGGCATTCGCGCGCTCGATACCCTCGCGCGCCGCGCCGGTGAGCGAGCCCCAGGTGAGCACCGCGAGCTCGCTGTCGCCCTCGATCGTCGCCCAATGGTCGCCGTAGTTGAACTGGTCGAGTTTGTCGCGCCGCTTGTCGAGCTGGGCGGCATGATCCTCGGCGCGGCTGGTGGGAATTCCGCGCTCGGTATGGGTGAGGCCATCGGCGGTGTATTGCCCGCCGGGCATGCCGGGAATGGCCATCGCCGAGACGCCGTCGGCGGTGAACGCATAGCGCTTGTAGGGCTCGGCGATCGCTTCCGCCCTGCGCCGCTGTCCGATGAAGGCGATGTCGGCCGGCCGTGCGATCGAGGTGCGCGTCTGGCCCATGAACTGGTCGGACAGGACGATGGCGGGGGCCTGCATCGCCTCGGCCAGATAAGTTGCCCATTGCGCCGTGAAGATGCAGTCGGCGACCGATTGCGGCGCCAGCACGAGATGCGGCGCGTCGCCGTGGAAGCCGTAGATCGCGATGTTGAGATCGGTCTGCTCGGACTTGGTCGGGATGCCGGTGGAGGGGCCGCCGCGCATCACGTCGACCACGACGACGGGCACTTCCGATGCGGTCGCCAGCCCGAGCGCCTCGATCATCAGCGAAAGACCCGGCCCCGACGTCGCGGTGAGCGAGGGCGTGCCGCCGAACGAGGCGCCGATGATCATGTTGATGGAGGCGAGTTCGTCCTCGGCCTGCAGCAGGACGCCGCCGACCCGCGTCAGATTCGGCGCCAGCCATTCGAGGATTTCGGTCGCCGGCGTGATCGGATAGGCGGCGGTGAAGCGGATGCCGCCGCGAATCGCGCCGAGCCCGATCGCCTCGTTGCCGGAGATCAGCCAACGCTGCTCCTCCTGCGCCGTGGGCGGCGTCAGGCTGATGCCGAGATCGAGCGATTCCGCCGCGACATAGCCGGCATGGATCGAGGCCTGGCTCGCCGCGACGGCCGCGCTGCCCTTGTCCGCGAGCTGCTTCTCGATCAGCGCCTTGACCGTGTCCTCGTCGCAGCCGAGCAGCTTGCCCGCGATGCCCAGCACGATCATGTTCGGGCGGGCGCCGGGGATGGCCTTGGCCATCTCCTTCAGCGGCATGCTGACGAAGCGCGCGCCGGAAGCCCGCACGCTCGCCGGCGGCTCGCCGCCTTCCGGATCGCCGATCACCAGGCTGTCCGGCCCGAGCTGGATTTCGGAATCGAAGCGGTTGGCGTTCAGCCAGTCGATGGCGATGAGCAGGTCGAACCGGTCCCCGAGTGCGGCGACCGGCCGCTCCGCGATGCGCAGCAGCGCCGCCGCTTCGCCGCCGCGGATCTGCGGTCCGACCGTGCGGGTCAGCAGCCCGTGCAGGCCCGCGAGGCTGACGGCTTCAAGCAGCATGTTTCCGGTGGTGAGGGCCCCGGCGCCGCCGCTGCCGATGACGGCGATGGAAATCCCGTTGACGTTTGTCATCCCTGTCGCTCCCTGCGCCAGATGCCCCGTAAATAGGCTTATTTCGGCGGTATCCGCCTTATTTCGTATTTCAGTACTAGTTTGCGTTTTTTTGCTTGTTCTTGCTTAAAATCAAGGTCGCGTGCCGGAGCCGCGGTGAAGATCGCGGCATCGTCGAACAAGGCTCCCTTCGAAGAGCCGACCGACCGGGAGGCACAGGTCATGCAGGCAGTGCGCTGGGTGATGACGGGCAAGGGCGAGCCGCTCGTGCGCGTTCCATTCGAGCCGGAGACGCTCGGTCCCGACGACGTGCTGATCGAGATTGCCGGCTGCGGCGTCTGCCATACCGACCTCGGCTATTACTACGACGGCGTGCGCACCAACCATGCATTGCCCCTCACGCTCGGCCACGAGATCAGCGGCACCGTGGTCGATGCCGGCGCCAATGCGATGTGGTGGGTGGACCGCACGGTGATCGTGCCCGCCGTCATCCCGTGCGGCACCTGCGATTCCTGCCGGCGCGGCAAGTCGACGATCTGCCCGAACCAGAAAATGCCGGGCAACGACATTCACGGCGGATTCGCCTCGCATATCGTCATTCCCGCGCGCGGCCTCTGTGCCGTGGACGCGGAGCGGCTGAAGGCGGTCGGCATCGAGCTTGCGGATCTTTCGGTGGTGGCCGACGCGGTGACCACGCCCTATCACGCGGTGACGCAGGCGGGCGTGCAGGAGGGCGATCTCGTCGTCGTCAACGGCGTCGGCGGCATCGGCGGCTATGCGGTGCAGATCGCGCACGCGCTGGGCGGCACGGTGGTTGCGATCGACGTCAACCAGGACAAGCTCGACGTGTTGTCCGGGCAGGGCGCGGCGCTTGCGCTCAACGCCCGCAACGTGACCTCGCGCGACATCAAGCCGACCATTCAGGCCTTTGCGAAGGAACGCGGGCTGCGTCAGCGCGAATGGATCATCATGGAATGCTCCGGCACGCGCGCCGGCCAGGAGACGGCGTTCAGCCTGATCAACCACGGCGCCACGCTCGCGATCGTCGGCTTCACCATGGACAAGGTGGAAGTCAGGCTGTCGAACCTGATGGCCTTCCACGCGCGCGCCATCGGCAACTGGGGCTGCCCGCCGGAACATTATCCGGCGGCGCTCGAACTCGTGCTCAACGGGCGCGTGAAGGTGACCCCGTTCGTGGAGCGGCATCCGCTCGATCAGATCAATCAGGTGTTCGAGGCGGTGCATGCCGGCGCGCTGAAGCGCCGCGCCGTGCTCGTTCCCACGCATTGAGGAACCCGACATGAATGCACAGACGGCCCGCGCGCTCGATTCCAAAGTCGAAGCCAAGGATCATTCGCTGGTAGCCGACCGCGTGCGCGAAGGCATAAGCGAGCGCGTGCGTTACGAGAAGCGCCCGGTCAAGGACCTGCACGGAAATCCGGTGGCGGGCCTCTACAATGCGTGGATCACGCTCGACAACCCCACGCAGTTCAATTCCTACACCACCGATATGGTGAAGAGCGTGATCCTCGCCTTCCGTGCCGC
>JBFWWQ010000128.1:0-8864 GCA_050246095.1 Pseudorhodoplanes sp. | reverse complement strand
ATTCGAAATGCGCCGGCCGTTTCATGATATGGCAAACATACCATATAAAACAATGGTCATCCAGCGGCAAAACCCGGCCGATGCGGGCCGCCGTCCCGCACACGCCGCCGCAGCCCTCACCCCGCCTTCGCGAAATCGCCCCGCTCCAGCAGCGCGCTGGTCGCGACCCCGAAGACGAGCCCCCAGAACGCAGCCCCGATGCCGAGGATCGGGAAATCGGCGAGCGTCACCATGAAGGCGATCAGCGCGCCGAGCGAGAAATCCGCCCTGAACGAGATCTGGAACGCGCTCTGCAGCACCTTCAGCAGCGCGATGCCGGCGAGCGTGGCGATGAAGGCGGGGGGCGTGGCCAGCATCAGCGCGGTGAAGAGCGGGGCGAAGGCGCCGAACAGGAGCGAGATCAGCGCCAGCAGGATGGCGCCGGCATACTGCGACTGTCTCTCTCCGCTCGCGGTCAGGATGGCGTTGCACGGCCCGGTCAGGCAGGTCGAGACGCAGCCGATCAGCGCCACCGCCAGCGAGGTCGCCCCGCAGGCCGCGGTGATGGCGTTGACCGGCGGCGTGTGCCCGCGCGCGGTGAGGATGGCGATGCCCTGCGCGTTCTGTGCGGCGAGCACGGTGATGGCGAGCGGGATCACGAGCTCCGCCATCGCCGCCAGCGAGAAGGCGGGCGCGAACAGGGCGGGCCGCGCGAGCATGTCGGGAAACGGCATTTGCGGCCAGGGCGGCGTCTTGCCGAGCAGGACCAGCGCGAGGCAGCCGACCACGAGCACCGCGATCATCGGCGGCGCGCGCCGCTCGATCGCGGGCGCGGCGGAAGCGAGCGCGAAGGCCGCTGTCATGGCGAGCGCGATGGCAAGGTCGTCGCGGAAGGCGCCGATCCAGGCGAGCCCGAATTTCAGGAACACGCCCGCCACCATGCCCATGATGATCGGCATCGGGATGCGCGCCATCACCGCGCGCACGAGGCCGGTCAGCCCGAGCGCGAGCAGCAAGAGCCCGGTCGCCAGATAGGCGCCGATCACCTCGGCGAAGCTCAGATGCGTGAGCGCGTTGCCGGCCAGCACCGTGCCGGGAATGGTCCAGAACACGGCGAGCGGCGTGCGGTAGAGGATCGAGAGCGCGAGCGTCACCAGGCTGTTGATCGCGAAGGCCGCGAAAATCCAGGAGGCGAGGTCGCTTTGGCTCAGGTTGCCCTTGGCGCCGGCGGCGAGGATGATGGCGACCGGCGCCGAGGCCGCGAACAGGAAGGCGACGACGGCATTGACGAGGTTCACCGGCGTGCAGGCGCGGAGGATTTCCGGCAGGCCGGGCAGGGGTCTGGCGATCGGCTCGAGCGGCAGCGGCATGGCGGGAAGGGCGGTGTCCGGACGGGCGGGACGCCCTGTTTAGCCCGGACCGGCGCCGCCGCCCACCCGCATGGCGGGCAGGGCGGGCACGCGGGTGCGGAATATGTCGCCTTTCGCGCGCCGCAACCGCGTGGCATGGTCCGGCCACGTTCCGGTCGCACCGTTTTCAATCGAGAGGCTTCGCATGATCGCGCGTTCGCTCGCGGCTCTCCTGTGTGTCGTGTCGTTTTCGGTCCCGGCGCTGGCCGTGCCGTGCGGCGGCGATTTCAACGCCTTCATCGCCGCCTTCTCGCGCGAGGCGGCGGGCAAGGGCATCTCGCAGGCCGCGATCTCGACGGCGTTCGCGGGCCTCACCTACGATCCGGCGGTGATGGCCTTCGACCGGCGCCAGCGCGGCACCTTCAACAAGACCTTCGAGCAATACGCGGCGACGCGCGTCGGGCCGGCGCGCGTCAAGCGCGCCAGGGCGATGATCCAGCGCCATGCGGCTTTGCTGCAGCGCGTCGAGCAGCGTTTCGGCGTGCCGAAGGAACTGATCGTGGCCATCTGGACCATGGAGACCGACAACGGCGCCGACATGGGCAAGCTGCCGATCGTGCGCACGATCGCAACCCTCGCGCATGACTGCCGGCGTACCGACCTGTTCCAGCGCGAATTGTTCGCGGCGTTGCAGATCGTCCAGCGCGGCGACCTGCCGATGTCGGAAATGATCGGCGCCTATGCCGGCGAGATCGGGCAGACGCAGTTTTTGCCCTCGTCCTACGTGAAGTATGGCGTGGACTTCGACGGCAACGGCCATGTCGACCTGCGCCGCAGCGTGCCGGACGTACTCGCCTCCACCGCCAACCTGCTGAAGGTGAACGGCTGGACGCCGGGTCAGGACTTCGCGCTCGGCACCCGGAATTTCGAGGTGATGCGCGAGTGGAACCGCTCGGAAGTCTATCGCCGCACGCTGCATTATTTCGCGCAGCAATTATTGTGAGCGCAACGCGCGGCGATGGTGAAACGCTTGCGACCCGGGACGGCCGCACGCTCGCCTATCTGGAAGCGGGAGACCGGCGCGGGCCGCTGCTGATCCACAATCACGGCGGCCCGAGCAGCCGGCTCGAGGCAACGCTGTTCGCGGACGCGGCGGCGCGACACCGGCTGCGCTTGATCTGCGTCGACCGGCCGGGGATCGGCCGGTCCAGTCCGCAGCGGGAGCGCAGCTATGCCGGCTGGGCCGACGACATGTCGGCGGTCGCCGATGCGCTGGGCTACCGCGCATTCGGCGTGTCGGGCTGGTCGGAAGGCGGCCCGTGGGCGTTGGCGGCGGCCGCCTATATCGATCCGTCGCGGCTGCGTCACGTCACCAGCCTCGCCGGCGGAAGCTACGGCGCGTTCGGCGACAACTGGGCGGCGGACCGCCTGTCCAGGGCCGATGCGCTCGGAGGATTTCTCGCGATGCATTTCGAGCCGGGCTTCCGGCTGATGTATGCGGCGCTGGGCGTCAGCGCGGAGCATTTCCGGGCGACCTATTTCAAGGAATTGCTGAAGGCGGCGAACGACGAGGACCGGCGCATCCTGCTCGCGCCGGGGGTCGAATCCGCCTTCTGCGAAATGAGCGCCGAATGCTTCGCGCAGGGAAGCGAGGGACTCGTGCGCGACAGCGAACTCCTCTATCGGCGCTGGGCGTTCGATGTCGGCGCGATCCGGCGCCCGGTGCATCTGTGGCAGGGCATGGCGGATACGCTGGTCGCGCCCTTCATCAACAGGACGATCGCCGAGAAGATGCCGGGAGCCGTCTGGCATCCGGTGGACGGGGCCGGCCATTTCGTTGCCGTGGGCGCGGCGGATGAATGGCTGGCGATCGCGGCCAAGGAACTCGGCGCATGAGCCTCGAATTTCTTCTCATCTCCTTCCTCATCGTCGCCTCGCCCGGCATCGGCGTGGTCTATACGCTGGCGGCCGGGCTCGCGCACGGGAGCCGCGCCAGCGTGCTCGCGGCCTTCGCCTGCACGCTCGGGATCGTGCCGCATCTTCTCGCCGCGATGCTCGGGATCGCGGCTTTGCTGCACACCAGCGCGCTCGCCTTCGATCTCGTGAAATATGCCGGCGTCGCCTATCTGCTGTGGATGGCCTGGCAGAGCCTGCGCGAGCAGGGCGCGCTCAGGGTGGAGAAGACCGACGCTGCGCGCTCGTCGCTGCGCGTGCTGGTCGACGGCATTCTCGTCAACATTCTCAATCCCAAGCTTTCGATCTTCTTCGTCGCCTTCCTGCCGCAATTCATCGCCTCCGACGAGGCGCACCCGCTGCGGCGCATGCTGGAACTGTCGGGCGTGTTCATGGCCATGACGTTCGCTGTGTTCGCGCTCTACGGATTGTTCGCCGCGGCGATGCGCGAACACGTGGTTTCGCGCCCGGCGGTGCTGCGCTGGATGCGGCGCAGCTTCGCGGCGGCCTTCGTGGCGCTGGGGGCGCGGCTCGCCTTGCAGGAACGCTAGAGCATTTTCGAGCGAAGTGGGTACCGGTTCGCGTCAAGAAAATGCGATCAAACAAAGGAATCTAAAGCACGTTCCGATTCCATGTAAAACGAACGTGCTTTAGAGCATTTTCGAGCGAAGTGGGTACCGGTTCGCGTCAAGAAAATGCGATCAAACAAAGGAATCTAAAGCACGTTCCGATTCCATGTAAAACGAACGTGCTTTAGGGCATAATGATTTTAGGGTGAGGCAAACACAGCTCTCTCCCCGTCATCCTGAGGCGCGAGCGAAGCCCTTCGGGCCGTCCCGGAATGACTCTGTCCGATGGCCTGTCGTCCTTCCGGGGCTTGCCCCACTGTCATTCCGGGGCGCGAGCGGAGCGAGCGAGCCCGGAATCCATAACCCCGATCCGTGATTATGGATTCCGGGCGATGCTCGCACCTCAGAGCCCGACCGGAAATGAAACCGATAAAATCACGGCCTTGGTGATTCCGTCATTCCCGCGCGCGCAGTAAAGCGTGCGCAGACTGCATGAATTTGTCTGCGCGGGCATCCACGTCTTGGCGACACCGCAGCCAGAAAGACGTGGATGGCCGGGACCAGCCCGGCCATGACGACGCCCCGGTAAAACGCGACAAGGCTTAAAGCCCTATCCGCAGGTCCAGATCGGCCCGATCGGGGTCTTGGCGTAGCACGGCCCGAAGCCGCCGCCGTTCCAGCGCCCGCGATAGAAGCGCGGCCAGCCGTACCAGGGATAGGTGCCCGCATCCGGGTCGCCGCGGCGGTGCGCGTAAGGGTCGGAGAGCGCGGGCGGCTGCCGGTAGCCGGGCAGGAATCCATAGCCGCGCGGAACCGGCTTGCGGGTGACGATCACCTTGGTGCGCGGCTTCGTGCGCGCGCCGTCGGCTTGCGCGAGGACCTGCGGCGCCGTCGCGGCAAGGACCGCGAAACCGAGGCTGACGGCAAGCGCTAGGCGCATCGCGGCACTCCGTCGGCAATCCGGATCATGCGGTTGCGGCCGCATTGCGACCGGCGCGCGCGCATCTGGTATGCTCGATTCCGGAATCGGGGAGGGGGCATGTCGCAGCGCAAGGACGATAACGGCAGGCCGCATGGCGAACTCACCGTGCGGGTGATTGCGATGCCCGCCGACACCAATGCCAATGGCGACATTTTCGGCGGCTGGGTGATCTCGCGCATGGACCAGGCCGGCGGCATCAAGGGGGTCGAGCGCGCCAAGGGCCGCGTGGTGACGATCGCGATCGAGGCCATGACCTTCATCCGTCCGGTTCGCGTCGGCGACGTGCTGGAAGTCTATACCGAAGTCGAGAAGGTCGGCCGCACCTCGATGAAAATCCACATCGAGGCCTGGGTCCGGCGCTTCATGACGCACCATCACGAGAAGGTCACCGACGCGAATTTCACCTTTGTCGCCATCGACGACAACGGCAAGCCGCGGCCGCTTCCGCAAACCTAGTCACACGCCTTCCATGATGCGGATTTCGCGTTCCGCGCCGTCGGCGAGCGCGCGCAGCGCTTCCGCATAGGCCGGGCTGTCATGCGCGGCGATCGCCGCCGCGACCGAATCGAATTCCAGCAGCACCGTGCGCTGCTTGATTCCGTTCTCGTAGACCTGCGCCGGAATTCCGCGCGCCAGGAAACGGCCGCCGGCTGCGGTCAGCGCCGGACCCGCGAGCTTGGCATAGGCCGCGAGCTTGTTCTCGTCCTTGATCGCCTTGTAGACCGACACCCAATACGCCTTCGCCATCCTTGTGCTCCTGTCGTGGTTGTGGGGCCGGCACATTAAAGCATGATCGCGAAATGGGAACCGCTTTTCGGAAATGACCGTTTCGAGTCCTCATCAAGGACGGTGTGCGGCGGCGCTCGCCGATTGACTCAACCAGCACTGCTGTCATTCCGGGGCGCGAGCGGCGCGAGCGAGCCCGGAATCCATAACCCCGACTCGTGATTATGGCTTCCGGGCCCGGCCCTTCGGGCCGTCCCGGAATGACTCCGTTGTTCGCTGCCGACCCGCTTGAACAATCCGTCCGCCCTGCCCAGGTTCCGCTTATGGCGAAACGCGCGATTCGGCGCAGGCACCGTGCTGATGTACGCGCACAATGGATGTGTCGATCATCTGCACGGCGGCGTCGTGAGCCCCGGCGAACGCGCTCATAATCTTCGCCCAAACGCCCGCGCGTCGCCAGCGAACGAAACGGTTGTAGTAGGTCGTGTACGGACCGAAGTTGTTTGGCAGGTCACGCCAGGGCGACCCGGAACGCAAGACCCAGAAAATGCCATTGAGGACGCGGCGGTCATTTACTCGCGGCACGCCGCGCGGCTTATTGGGCAGCATCGGCTTGATGGCAGTCCATTCGCCGTCGGAGAGTTCGTAGCGCATGATTCGGCCCCTTCGCTCAGGGATTGAATCATAGCTCGTCAGTCAGCCTCAACGCTCCTCCCACAGCGATTTGGTCACGATGCGAGTCTGACCGATTGCGGATTTTATTGGCTACACCTTGATCTGAAGCCACCAGACAAGCCCCGAGACAGTGACAAATGATAATGCGGTTGTGCAGAGAATGACCGCCGAAACGCGAGGGGCATCAGCATCGTAGCGCTGGGCAAAGATAAATGCCCAACCAGCCGTTGGCAGGGCTGCGGTCAGGACGGCGACAGTTTTGGCGAACGGATCGATGTTGAACGCACTCAGGATCAGCCAGGCCAAAATTGGATGAAGCAGGAGCTTGCCTGATACCGGCAGCGCGATGATCGCCGAGCTAAACGGCGCATTGATCCGGACAAGAGAAACACCGATGGCGAAGAGTGCACACGGGCCTGCCGAGTTGGCGAGCAGGCGCACGATCTCCACCGCCGGCGTAGGCACTTTCCAGCCCAGTAGAGAAACTGCCGCGCCCGCCGCAATGCTCATAAGAAACGGATTGGTGAGTGCGCGTAGCATGGCCTCGCCCGTCCCTCTGATCCAACCGCGCCGTCCCGAAATGTCGAATTGCGCCAAGGCGAGTGCGACCGCAGCCGTTACCGTCTGATCGACGACGGTCGACATAATCGCTGGGCCCGCCGCCCGCTCTCCAAGGAGAGCAACGACGAGGGGAATGCCGAGATAACCGACGTTGGTCACGCTGCCGGCGAGGCCGTAGAACGCCGCGTCCCGAAGCCTTGCATTGAAGATACCAAGAGCGCCCGCGACGATGAAGACCAATGTCAAAACGCCCGCCACGGAGTAGGCCATCAGATAACCGGACTGAGCGACTTCAACCACGGGCATCTCGGATACCAACCGAAACAGCAGGGCTGGCACCGCAAAATAGAGAAGGAAACCGTTGAAAGCTGGCACCGCTTCCTGCGGCACCCAACGCAGACGTGCTGCTACGTAACCGAAAAAAATGATCGCAAAAAATGGGACCGTGATGGTCGCTATTGCTTGCATCGCAACCGCTCTGTCGTTGTCGCTGACGAGATCGCAACGAATTCGGGGAAAGCAAAAGTGGGTGGCTGGTGAAAGCTACCTGAAAAGAGCACGTTGCGACAGCTGATTGGACCTATCGAGCCCTTCTGCGACCTCAGGCGATGTCCTCCTTTCCGTGCTGTTCACAGTTAGCGGACTTCAGCGGCCAGCCGCTTAATGAGTACACGGCCTAGTCACACGCCTTCCATGATGCGGATTTCGCGTTCCGCGCCGTCGGCCAGCGCGCGCAGCGCTTCCGCATAGGCCGGGCTGTCATGCGCGGCGCTCGCCGCCGCAACCGAATCGAATTCCAGCAGCACCGTGCGCTGCTTGATTCCGTTCTCGTAGACCTGCGCCGGGATTCCGCGCGCCAGGAAGCGGCCGCCGGCCGCGGTCAGCGCCGGACCCGCGAGCTTGGCATAGGCCGCAAGCTTGTTCTCGTCCTTGATCGCCTTGTAGACCGACACCCAATACGCCTTCGCCATCCTTGTGCTCCTGTCGCGGTTGTGGGGCCGGCACATTAAAGCATGATCGCGAAATGGGAACCGCTTTTCGGAAATGACCGTTTCGAGTCCTCATCAAGGACGGTGTGCGGCGGCGCTCGCCGATTGACTCAACCAGCACTGCTGTCATTCCGGAGCGCGAGCGGCGCGAGCGAGCCCGGAATCCATAAACGTCGGCCGGCAAGATTTTCGCCGGCTTCTACGCCATCTTCTCCGGACTGATCATCGTGATCGCGTCGGGCTTCGTGCTGGCGCCGATCTTTCACCGCGTGCTGCACAGTTTTCACGTCGAGCCGGGCAAGGGCGAAGGCCGTTGACGCCGCCTCAGGCGACGTTGCGCTTCCAGTCCTTGGCGTTCGGCTTGTCCTTGAAGTCCGAACGGCGCACGAGCTTGATGTCGCGCGGGGGGATGCCGGACTTTTCCGCGATATCGCGGTCCTGCTCGATCAGGAAGCCGAGGGCGGGCTTGTCGCCGTCGATCCCGCCCAGCATCTCGCTCGGCACCTTGCGGTTGGAGCGCTGGGTTCCGTCCGCGTAGAACACGTCGAACAGCACGAATTCGGCGCGGGGGGAGGGCTTTTTCGCCATGTTTCTTGCTCCTTGCGCGGTTCGTGGGCGCCCGGAGCGCCTGAAATGCGAAGCCCGGCGCTGGCGCCGGGCCGCAATTGCCGCGTCATATAGCGGCGGCAGCGGCCGAACGCAAACCGGGTATTTCCCCGCTCAGTCGGCGGAGGCCCGCAACGCGACCGGCGCCAGTTTCGCACCGACCGGTAGCCGGGAACCGTTCGCCGGGGGCGCGTGCCGCCCCAGCATCATGATCGCGGCCCCCATCGCGGTGCTGCCGAAGGTCACGACAAATCCGAAGGCGAGCAAAAGCAGCGTCGCGCCGCCCGACGGATCGGCGAGGATCAGGTCGCGGATCCGGTGCGGGTTGAGCAGCAGCAGCCCGCCCACCATCAGCCCGGCCGCCGCGCAGCCGATCGCGAGGTTCACGATCAGCAGCCGGAACAGCGGCACGGCAAAGATCCAGCTCAAGGCAGGCATATGAAAACGCTTTGAAACCCCGGCGACCGTTCCTTCG
>JBFWWQ010000127.1:0-8919 GCA_050246095.1 Pseudorhodoplanes sp. | reverse complement strand
GGAACCGGGACCGTTACAAGCATTGTGTGCGTGAAGGTCCCGGATCTGCGGTGCACCGCTTCGCGCTGCATCGCGTCCGGGACACAAGACTGCCTACGCCGCCTTCGACTTCTCGTCCTTTTCCGGCGCGGACAGAGCGCCCGACGCCTTGATCTCGGCGACCGTCTGCTTGTCGAGGCCGAGCACCTTGGTCAGAATCTCGTCGGTGTGTTCGCCGAGCAGCGGCGAGCGCTTCACTTCCGAGAGCGAGTCCGACAGCTTGATCGGGTTGCCGACGGTCAGATACTTGCCGCGCACCGGATGATCGACCTCGACCACGGTGCCGGTCTTGCGCAGCGACTCGTCCTCGGCGATCTCCTTCATCGACAGGATCGGACCGACCGGAATATCGACCTCGTTGCACAGGTTCATGACCTCGAACTTACTCTTGGTCATGGTCCATTGCTCGATACGGCTGAAGATCGCCTTGAGCTTCGGCAGCCGCGCCTTGGGCGTGGCGTATTCCGGATCGGTCTTCCAGGTCGGCTCGCCGATCAGGTCGCAGATCGTGCCCCAGACCGGCGCCTGGGTGATGAAGTAGATGTAGGCATTGGGATCGTTCTCCCAGCCCTTGCATTTGAGGATCCAGCCGGGCTGGCCGCCGCCCGAATCGTTGCCCGCCCGCGGGGTGGCGTCGCCGAAGGCGATGCCCTCGCCGTATTGCGAATACTCGGTGAGCGGGCCGTGCTTGAGGCGCTGCTGGTCGCGCAGCTTGACGCGCGCGAGGTTGAGCACGCCGTCCTGCATGGCGCAGAGCACGCGCTGGCCGCGTCCGGTGCGGCCCCGCTGATAGAGGGCCGCGACGATGCCGAGCGCGAGATGCAGGCCGGTGCCCGAATCGCCGATCTGCGCGCCGGTGACCAGCGGCGGACCGTCGCGGAAACCGGTCGTGGAGGCCGAGCCGCCGGTGCATTGCGCGACGTTCTCGTAGACCTTGCAGTCCTCGTAGGGCCCCGGACCGAAGCCCTTCACCGATGCCACGATCATGCGCGGGTTGAGCTTGTGGATGTGCTCCCAGGTCAATCCCATGCGGTCGAGCGCGCCGGGCGCGAAATTCTCCACCAGCACGTCGCAGGCCTTGATCAGCTCGTTCAGCACGCGCTTGCCCTGCGGGTGTTTGGAATCGATCGTGATCGAGCGCTTGTTATGGTTGAGCATGGTAAAGTAGAGCGAGTCCGCCCCCTTCACATCGACCAGCTGGCCGCGCGTGATGTCGCCGACGCCCGGGCGCTCGACCTTGATCACGTCGGCGCCGAACCAGGCGAGCAGCTGCGTGCAGGTGGGGCCGGACTGGACATGCGTGAAATCGAGGATGCGCACGCCGTCGAGCGCCTTGCCGGCCTGCCCGTAAGGCTTGCTGGACGGCCTCGGCAGGCGGTTGCCGTTCACGGCGGATTTCTGTGCGCCGAGCGCCGCGACCTTGCGCGCGCGCGCGTCCGCCTTCTTCGCGGTGCGCGCCGCGCGCGCTTCGGCTGCAGCGAAGCTGCGCTTTTTCGCCATCGCTTTCCTGGGTCCGCGCGCCTTTTTCGCGGAGGGCTTCGCCGAACGGCCGGGCGCGCGCGCCGCGGCCTGCGCGGCCGCACGCTTCGCGGCCACAGCCCTCCTCTTCACACGAACCGCCGCGCGGCGAGACTTTGCCTTGGCCATCGAACCTTCTCCTTCGTCATTCCGGGGCTCGCGCGCCACGCGAGTACCCGGAATCCAAGAAAACCAAACCTTGCCTCTCTGGCTGGATTGCGGGTTCGCGGCTTCGCCGCTCCCCGGAAATGACAGCCAGCTATTTCTTCTTCAGCGCGCTTTGCAGGTTGAGATTGCCGATACGGCCGCTTTCGCTGCCGGCGGCGGGATCGATCACCGCGTTGATCAGTGTCGGCCTGCCGGAATCCATCGCCGCATTCACCGCGCGCTTCAGCTCGTCGGGCGAGGTGGCGTTGACGCCTGCGCCGCCGAACGCCTCGATCATGCGGTCGTAGCGCGCGCCCTTCACGAACACGGTCGTGGCCGGATCGGAGCCGCCCCGGTTCACGTCGGTGCCGCGATAGATGCCGTCATTGTTGAAGACGACGACGCAGACCGGCAGGTTGTAACGGCAGATGGTCTCGATCTCCATGCCGGAAAAGCCGAAGGCCGAGTCGCCCTCGACCGCGAGCACCGGCTTGCCGGTCTCGATCGCGGCGGCGACCGCATAGCCCATGCCGATGCCCATGATGCCCCAGGTGCCGACGTCGAGGCGCTTGCGCGGCTGGTACATGTCGACGATGCCGCGCGCGAGATCGAGCGTGTTGGCGCCCTCGTTGACGAAGATCGCGTCCGGCCGCTCCTTGACGACGGTGCGCAGCACGCCGAGCGCGCCGTGATAGTCCATCGGCGAGTTGTTGTTCATCAGCCGCGGCGCCATCTTGGCGACGTTCTCCTCGCGCTTCTTGCTGACGGCCGCGACCCAGTCCGCGGGCGCCTTCCCCCAGTTGCCGCCCATGCCCGCGAGCAAAGCCGCGACGCAGGAGCCGATGTCGCCGACCACGGGCGCCGCGATCTCGACATTGGAGTCCATTTCCCTTGGCTCGATGTCGATCTGGATGAACTTCTTCGGCGCCTCGCCCCAGGTCTTGCCCTTGCCGTGCGAGAGCAGCCAGTTCAGCCGCGCGCCGATCAGCATGACGACGTCGGAATCCTTCAGCACCGTGGAGCGCGCCGCGCCCGCGCATTGCGGATGCGTGTCCGGCAGCAGGCCCTTGCCCATGCTCATCGGCAGGAACGGCGCGCCGCTCTTCTCGACAAGGCTGCGGATGGCGTCGTCGGCCTGCGCGTAGGCGGCGCCCTTGCCGAGGATGATGAGCGGCCGCTTGGCGCCCTTGAGCACCTCGAGCGCGCGCTTGATCGCCTCGGGCGCCGGGATCTGGGCCGGCGCCGCATCGATCACCTTGACCAGCGACCTGCGGCCCTTCTCCGCATCCATCACCTGCCCGAACAGCTTGGCCGGCAGATCGAGATAGACGCCGCCGGGGCGCCCCGACACCGCCGCGCGGATCGCGCGCGCCAGCCCGATGCCGATGTCCTGCGCATGCAGGATGCGATACGCCGCCTTGCACAAGGGCTTGGCGATCGCGAGCTGGTCCATCTCCTCGTAGTCGCCCTGCTGCAGGTCGACGATCTCGCGCTCGGACGAGCCGGAAATCAGGATCATCGGAAAGCAATTGGTGGTCGCATGCGCGAGCGCGGTAAGGCCGTTGAGGAAGCCCGGCGCCGACACGGTCAGGCAGATGCCCGGCTTGCGGGTCAGAAAGCCCGCGATGGAGGCGGCATAGCCGGCATTCTGCTCGTGCCGGAAGGAGAGCACGCGCAGCCCGGCCGCCTGCGCCATGCGGCCGAAATCGGTGATCGGAATTCCCGGCACGCCGTAGATCGTGGTGAGGCCGTTGAGCTTGAGCGCGTCGATGATGAGATTGAACCCATCGGTCAATTCCTGCTCGGCATCCTGCTTCGTGGCGACCGCGGCTTCGGCCATATTCACTCTCCCTCGGAACTTCAATCCAGATAATCGGCGTATTTGGCGACGTGCTCGGCGAGACCGAGCGCATGGTCGCGCACCAGCGTCTCGGCATGCGCGGTGTCGCGCGCCTCCAGCGCCTCGATGATGTTCATGTGGTCGCGCATCGAGCGCAGCGCGCGGTCCTTCTCCACGATGGTCTTGCGGCGGATCATGCGCATATGCGTGAACAGGTTTTCCGCCATCGCGGTCAGCACGCCGTTGCCGCTCATGCGGATGATCGACTGGTGGAACTCGATATTCACCTCGGAATATTCGTCGAGATGCGCGAGCACCTGCCCGTTTTCGAAGGTCGCGAACATCCGCCGCAATGCGGCGATGTCGGCGTCGATCGCGTTCTCCGTGATCAGCCGCGCCGCCATGCTCTCCAGCGCCGCCCAGGCGGTGATCAGCTCGATCACCTCCTTCTTGGTCTTGCGCACGACATAGACGCCGCGGCGCGGCACCGAGCGCACGAAGCCCTCGCGCTCGAGCTGCGCCATCGCTTCGCGCACCGGGGTGCGGCTGATGCCGAAATCCTGCGCCAGCTGGCGCTCATCCAGCCGGATGTCCTGCCGGCTGCGGTAGATGTCCATCGAGACGATGACGTTCTTCAGCGCGGCATAGGCCTTGTTCTTGAAGCTGAAGGAGGTGTCGAGCGGCTCGATGTCGAGTCGCGGCGTCTGTTCCGGCCGCAATGCGCGGCCGGCGCCCGGATTGGGGGTCGGATTGTCGCCGGATGTCATCGTTGGCCTGCCTGACACCTTCTATAATACAATATTCCAGAGCGCCACCCGCGAGAGCGGGAAAAACCGGCCGATCAGGCCGGTTTTGCCTTCAATCGCGCCAATCCTTCCGAAATCAGCGGCCAGAACAGCGCCAACAGGCCGAGGATCATGATGGTGCTGACCAGGGGGTTGGAGAAGAACACCCCGAGATTGCCCTGGGAAGCGAGCAGCGACTGGCGGAACGCCTCCTCCGCCTTGTCGCCGAGCACGATCGCCAGCACGAGCGGCGCGAGCGGATAGCCGCATTTCTTGAAGAAATAGCCGATGACGCCGAACACCAGCATCAGCACCACGTCGAACGCCGAGTTGTGCACGGTGTAGGCGCCGATCGCGCAGATCACCAGGATGATGGGCGCGATGATGCTGAAGGGGATGCGCAGGATGGCGGCGAACAGCGGCACGCAGGTCAGGACCACAATCAGGCCGACCAGGTTGCCGATATACATCGAGGCGATCAGGCCCCAGACGAAATCCTTCTGCTCCACGAACAGGAGCGGTCCGGGCTGCAGGCCCCAGATCAGCAGGCCGCCGAGCAGCACCGCGGCGGTCGGCGAGCCGGGAACGCCGAGCGAGAGCATCGGCAGCAGCGCGGCGGTGCCGGCGGCATGCGCGGCGGTTTCCGGGGCGACCACGCCTTCGATCTCGCCTTTGCCGAAATTCGCTCCCTTCTTGGAAACGCGCTTGGCGATGCCGTAACTCATGAACGAGGCCGGCGTCGCGCCGGCGGGCGAAATGCCCATCCAGCAGCCGATGATGCAGGAGCGCAGCGACGTCATCCAGTAGCGCGGCAATTCCCGCCAGGTCTGGAACACGACGCGCGGATTGATCCCGGCCGCCTTGCCCTTGAAGCTCAACCCCTCTTCCATCGTCAGCAGGATTTCGCCGATGCCGAACAGGCCGATCACGGCGATGAGGAAGTCGAACCCGTTCAGCAGTTCCGGGATCCCGAACGTCAGCCGCAGGCTCCCGGTGACCGAATCCAGGCCGACCGCGGCGAGCGCAAAGCCGATCATCATCATGACGATGGTCTTGAACGGCGGCTCCTTGCCCATGCCGATGAAGCTGCAGAAGGCGAGGAAGAACACCGCAAAGATTTCAGCCGGACCGAACCGCAGCGCGAATTTCGCGACCAGCGGCGCGACCAGCGTGATGACCATGACCGCGAACAGCGCGCCGACGAAGGAGGAGGTGAACGCCGCCGTCAGCGCCTCGCCCGCACGGCCCTGCTGCGCCATCGGATGACCGTCGAACGTGGTGGCGACCGACCACGGCTCGCCGGGAATGTTAAACAGCACCGAGGTGATGGCGCCGCCGAACAGCGCGCCCCAGTAGATGCAGGACAACATGATGATGGCGGAGGTCGGCGACATCGAGAAGGTGAGCGGCAGCAGGATGGCGACGCCGTTGGCGCCGCCCAGCCCCGGCAGCACGCCGATCAGGACGCCGAGCACGATGCCGATCACCATCACCATGACGTTGAAGGGCTGGATGACCACGCTGAAGCCGTGGAACAGATTGACGATTTCTTCCATTGGACGCTACGTCCCCTCCGCGTGCGGCTCTTTGCGGCCGCGCCATTCTTTTGACGGGCGCATCCTCTGCGCCCACGTTGCCATCACAATCCCAGCCAATCCTCGATCGGCCCCTTCGGCAGAGGCACCAGGAACCACTTCTCGAACGTGAAATAGATCAGCACCGGCACGCCGATCGCGATCCCCAGGGCGAGCGGCAGGCGATACTTGCCCAGCCACAGCATGAACAATCCGATCAGCACGGCGGACGCGAGATAGATGCCGGAATAGGGGATGATCACGACATAGACCGCGGTCGGGATCACCACCGAGAGCACCTGGCGAAGCTGGCTCCATTCGGCGAATAGCGCATTCGACTTTTCGCCCCGAGCCTGGATGAAATTGATGGCGCTCGAGGCCAGGATGAAGAGCCCGATATAGAACGGGAAGAAGCCCGACCGCGGCCCTTCCGCGCCCCAGGTAATGCCCACTTTCAAGCTGCCATAGACGGTGATCGCGCCGATCAGCGCGGTGAAGACCGCAACACCCAGTTCCACCGACCGGTGCGAAGGACCGCGCGCGGTCCCATGCGACGCATTGTTCATGATTGTTCCGTCATACGCTGAAAAAAGAACGCCGGCGGAAGAACCGCCGGCGCTCGGGAGTTGCCGTTCAATTCTGGGCGAGGAAGCCCGCGTCCTTCATCAGCGAATGATGACGCGCCTCCTCCGCGGCGACCCACTTGGCATACTGGTCCCCGGACATGAACGTCTGGTTGAAGGCGCCGTTCTTCATCAGCTCCTTCCACTCGGGCGTCTCGCGCACCTGCTTGAACAGGTCGACGTAGAACGCAACCTGTTCCGGCGTCACGCCGGGCGGCATGAAGAAGCCGCGCAGCATCAGATACTCGACGTCGAGGCCCTGCGACTTGCAGGTCGGGATGCTGTTCCAGGTGGCGTCGCCCGCGACCTTGTCGTTGTAGGCGAGCGGCTTTCCGTCGAAGACGCAAAGCGGACGCAGCGCGCCGGCACGCCACTGCGCGACCGCCTCGATCGGATTGTTCACGGTGGAATCGACATGCTTGCCGACGAGCTGCACGGCCACTTCGCCGCCGCCCGGGGAGGGGAGGGAGGGCAGCTTCTTGCCGGTGGCCTGTTCGAGCGCGACCGTGATGATCTGGTCTTCCTGCTTGGAGCCGGTGCCGCCCATCTTGAACTGGCCGTCGGAGCCGCCCTTGATGGCCGCGATATAGTCCTTCACGGACTTGTAGGGCGTCTCGGCATTCACCCACAGCACGAACTCGTCGAGCGCGAGCATGGCGACCGGAGTCATGTCCTTCCAGGAGAAGGGAATGCCGGTGGCGAGCGGCGTCGTGAACAGGTTCGACAACGTGATGATGATCTTGTGCGGATTGCCGCGCGAGTTCTTCACGTCGAGGAAGCCTTCGCCGCCTGCGCCGCCGGACTTGTTCACGACGACCACCGGCTGCTTCATCAGATTGTGCTTGGTAACGATGCCCTGGATGGCGCGGGCCATCTGGTCGGCGCCGCCGCCGGTGCCGGCGGGTACCACGATTTCGACCGGGCGCGTCGGCTCCCAGGCGGCCTGTGCGGGTAGCGCCATGCTGCCGGCGCAGACAGTCAGGACTGCCGACAGGCCCAGTTTTGGAATGGATACCATGTTCGTCTTCTCCCGAGATTATGGTGGCTGCGTACCGGTCTTGTTGCCGGTTGCGCGGCGAATGCCGCTTTGAACGGACGCGGTCAGCCTAAGCCGAGAACGCGCGGCTTGGGAAGTGGGTATTCATAATAATGTGTAATGGCGTTCGCTTGTTGCGATGCAAAAAATCTCAGCCCTTGATCGGGCGCGCGATCGTGAGGCCGCTATTGCGATGCAGCGCATGGCGACCGGCCGCGCTTGCAGCCGGCACGATGCACGCTATGCCGGGATTCACACCGGCGGAGCAGCCATCGCGGCCACGGCGATGCGGCGCACCTGCGCGATCTCGTCGTCGTTGATCGCATGTCCGAAGCCCGGATAGACGCGCTCCGTAACCTCGCCGCCGAGTGCGCGCAGCACGCGCGTCGATTCGCGCACTCGCGCGAGCGGGATATGCGGATCGACATCCGAACAGCCGAGAAAGACCGGCGTTCCCGTAAGCGATCCGGCATAGTCGCGCGGCATGCCCGGCGGCCCGATCAGTCCCGCGCTCAGTCCGATCACGCCGGCATAGCGGCGCGGATGCCGCGCCGCGAATTCGGCGGCGAGGCATCCGCCCTGCGAGAAGCCGAGCAGGATGACCTTATCGGCGGGGAAGCCGAGCAGCGCCAGACGCGCGAGCAGATCGCCCACCAGGTCCAGCGCACGCGAAAGATGCGGCTCGTTTTGCTCGATCGGCGCGAGAAAGGATTGCGGATACCACGCATGGCCGGGCGCCTGCGGGGCGAGATAGGCGATGTCCGGCTGCGCCAGCACGTCGGCGAGCGAGAGGATATTCTCGGCGCTGGCGCCGCGTCCGTGCAGCATCACCATCGCGGCTTTCGCGCGCTGCAGCGGGGCGCCCGCCTGGGCGCGCGGCAATCCTTCGCGCGGGTCGGTCATCGGGCGTCCGCTCATGGCGTGCGCGTCCCCGCATCCTGCGGCACGCGCACCGACGGCAGCCGGCGTTCGATCCGCGCGCGATCCGCCTCCAGCCAGGGCGGCAGTTGCAGCGCGCTGCCAAGCGCCTCCATCGGCTCGTCCACGGCAAAGCCGGGCGTCACCGTGGCGAGCTCGAACAGAATGCCGCCCGGCTCGCGAAAATAGATTGAGCGGAAATACAGCCGCTCGCGCACCGGCGTGACCTCCATCCCGAGTCCCACAAGGCGCTCGCGCCAGCGGCCCAGCGCGCCGCCGTCCGCGACGCGGAAGGCGATGTGATGCACGGATCCGCCGCCCTGCACGCGCTCGCCCGACGCAGGCAGCAGCTCGATCGCTGCGGCGTCGCCCCCTTCCGGCGATTCGCGCCGCTGGCGTCCTGCCTCCTCCGCGACGGAGCGGAAGCCGAACAGCCCGA
>JBFWWQ010000126.1:0-8942 GCA_050246095.1 Pseudorhodoplanes sp. | reverse complement strand
CCGCCGATCGGCGGCAGGACGACGAGCAGATCCGGCCGGGACACGAGCTCGGGGAACATGCCGGCGGTCTGCTCGAACAGGACGCGGCGCAACATCGTCTCGGAGGAGCCGAACCGCTCGGCGACGCCGGGCAGATACCAGACCGGATCGATGGCGACCTTGACCACCGAGACGCCGCCGTCGGGATGCACCACCTCGCCGTCGCGTTTCAGCCGGCCCGCGGCAATGGCCTCGTCGATTTCCGGCAGATCGAGGCGCGCGCGCGTGACCGCGATCGAGGGACGGATATCCACGCCCTCCGCGATTTCGGGTCCGAAATATTCCGCAACCAGATGTCCCCAGGGATCGAGCGAGACGATCCGGCGCGGCTCCAGCCATTGCGGGAACGGACCGATGGCGGCGGCGGGCTGGGTGTTGGTGAGGTCGGGCCGGCGGATCGGATCGAGCGCGCCGGCGGAGACGGCGAGCGCCCGATAGACGGAATAGGAGCCGCCGTGGCTGCCGATCACGTTGCGGTCGCCGGCGCGGGTCACCGTGCCGATGATCGGGCCTCGCTCGCGCGCGGTCGGCGCGCCCCAATGGATCGGGAAGCGCGGCTTCTGGCCGGGCGCCGGATGCGAGGTGAGGCGGATATGGTCGGTCCGGTTCGGGCGGCTCATGACGGTCTTCCAAAACGACGAGGGCCCGCCGCGGCGGGCGGGCCGGATCAGCAGCAAGGCGATTAAAGCGGACGGCCCTTTGATCCCGGCTTAAAGGCTTCTGCAAGGCTTCTGCGGGCCAGACCGGTTAAACTATACCCATTCTGTCCGGACACACAATGCCGCGCAGTCGTGGGTGAATCTGCTGTCCCGACCACACCGCACCTGTCGACCCGGTGCCATTGCCCCGCAAACTCCTTCAAGCTTAAAATAATTGCATGGATCGCCCCGGTATTCTCCAGTCCGGCCGCCGCGATGCGCCGGCCGTCCTTTTCCTGCACGGCATCGGCGGGGCAGCGCGCGCCTGGAAACCGCAGGTCGCCCGCTTCGCCGAAGCCGGCTACCGCGCCCTCGCCCTCGATCTGCCCGGCTATGGCGCGCGGTCCCCGGTGACCGCCATGCGCTTCGAGGACCTCGCATCCGATGTGGAGCGGACGGTGGATGCGCTGGCGCTCGCAAAACCGGTCCTGGTCGGACATTCGATGGGCGGCATGATCGCGCAGACGGCCTTGCGCCGGCGCCCTTCGGGCTATGCCGCCGCTATCCTCGTCGGCACCAGCCCGGCCTTCGGCAATCCCGCCGGCGACTTCCAGAAGAAATTCGTCATGGATCGCCTGGGCCCGCTCGACGGCGGCAAGACGCTGCACGAGCTGGCGCCTTCGATGGTGGACGGAATGATGGGCCCCGCGCCCGATGCGGCGGGCCATGCGCTTGCGCTCGCCTGCATGTCGGCGACGCCCGAAAGCACCTACCGCGCCGCCGTGCATTGCCTGGTCGAATTCGACGAGCGCGCGAATCTTCCGGCGATCGCGATACCGGTGCTGTGCCTCGTGGGCGAGCACGACCGCAACGCGCCGCCCGTCGTGTCGGAAAAGATGGCCGCGAAGATTCCGGGCGGCGCCTATCGCTGCCTGCCCGGGCTCGGCCATCTGCCGAATCTGGAGGCGCCGCAAATTTTCGACGACGCGGTCCTGGAATTCCTCGCCGAGAAAATCGCCCGGCCGAAAGCGGAGGCTGCCCCGACATGAACGCGCCCGGTGCACGCCCCGACGACGACGCGCCGATCTTCGATCCGCTCGCCTTCCGCCTGTCCGACGCGCAGGCCGGCCTGATCGAGAAGGCGCGCCGATTCGGCAAGCGGGTGCTGGCGCCGCGCGCAGCCAAGCACGACCGCGAGGCCACCTTCCCGATCGAGAATTTCCGCGACATGCACAAGGAGGGCCTGCTCGCGATCTGCGTGCCGAAGGAATATGGCGGCCTCGGCGCCAGCTTCCAGACCTATTGCCTCGCCGCCGCCGAGCTCGGCCGCTATTGCGGGGCGACGGCCTTGTCCTGGAACATGCATGTCTGCTCGACGCTGTGGTCCGGCGCGCTCGCCGACGACCTGGAGATGAGCGCGGAGGATCGCGCCGCCCACCACACAAGGCGCGCGCAGCATTACCGGCGCATCGTGCAGGACGGCGCCGTCTACGCGCAGCCGTTCTCGGAAGGGGGCGCCGCGGCCGCCGGCGTCGTCGCCTTCGGCACCGAAGCCAAGCCGGTGGACGGCGGATTCGTCGTCAACGGCAAGAAGATTTTCGCCTCGCTCTCGGGGTCGGCGGACTATTACGGCGTGCTGTGCACCGAACGCATGGAGGGCGAAGCCGCGAGCCGGCGCAACACGATCTATCTGGCGATTCCCGCCGACGCGCCGGGCGTCGCGGTCACGGGCGACTGGGACCCGCTCGGCATGCGCGGGACGGTCTCGCGCAACCTGATCTTCAAGGACGTGTTCGTGCCGGAAGAGCAGCTGCTGATGCCGCACGGCGTCTACTTCCTCGCCGCCTCGCGCTGGCCGCACATGTTCCTCACGCTGTCGCCGACCTATATGGGCCTCGCCCAGGCGGCCTACGACTTCGCCGTGACCTATCTGCGCGGCGAGATGCCGGGCACGCCGCCGGTGAAGCGGCGCATGTTCCCGACCAAGCAGATCGCGGTCGCCGAGATGAAGATCATGCTGGAACAGACCAAGACGCTCTGGTTCCAGGCAGTCACCGAGGCGCGCGCCAATCCGGGCAAGGACCAGGTGATGCGCGCCTATGCCGCGCAATACACGGTGATGGAGAATGCCAACGCCATCGCCACGAAGGCGATCCGCACCTGCGGCGGCCAGGCCATGCTGAAGAGCCTGCCGCTGGAGCGGATCTACCGCGACAGCCGTTGCGGCGCGCTGATGCTGCCCTGGACCGCGGAAATCTGCGTCGACCGGCTCGGCCGCGAGGCGCTGTACGAGCCGGGCGAGAAGGATGAGTGACGATTGAACCTCTCCGATCTCATCGACCGTAACGCCGCTTTCACGCCGGACAAGCCGGCGATCCGCTTCAAGGGTGGCGTTCTCTCCTACGCGGGCCTCGCCGCCCGCATCGAGAAGGCCGCGCGGGCGCTGAAGTCGCGCGCCGGCATCGGGCGCGGCGACCGCGTCGCGATCCTCGCGCTCAACCGTCCCGACTATCTGGTTCTGCTCTATGCCTGCGCGCGGCTCGGCGCCATGCTGGTGCCGCTGAACTGGCGCCTGGCGGTGCCGGAGCAGGCCTTCATTCTCTCCGACGCCTCGGTCAAGGCGCTGGTGGTGGAATCGGAGTTCAAGGCGGTGGTGACGCCGCTGCGCAGCGCGCTGCCGGACGCGCGCGCGATCGGGCTCGACTTCGCGCCCGAGGGCGGCACGACCTTCGACGACCTGCTGGCGAGCGGCAGCGGGGATTCGCACAACCCGCATGTCGATGCCGCCTGCCCGCTGCTGATCGTCTACACCTCCGGCACCACCGGCCGCCCGAAAGGCGCGGTGCTGCGGCAGGAGGCGCTGATCTGGAACGCCGCCATGAGCCAGCACATGCACGCGCTGACGCCGGAAGATCACATCCTGACCGTGCTGCCGCTGTTCCATGTCGGCGGGCTCAACATCCAGACGACGCCCGCCTTGCAGCTCGGCGCCACCGTCACCCTGCATCCGCGCTTCGCGCCGGAGGAGACGCTGGCGGCGATCGCCGCCGATCGTCCGACGCTAACCGTGCTGGTGCCGGCAACCATCCAGGCGCTGGTCGCGCATCCGCAATTCGTTGCCACCGACCTGTCCAGCCTGCGCGCGCTCACCACCGGCTCGACGCAGGTGCCGGTGCCGCTGATCGAGGCGGTGGAGCGGCGCGGCATTTCGGTGCTGCAGGTCTATGGCTCGACCGAGACCTGCCCGGTCTCGGTCTATACGCGGGTCGGCGGCGACCTGTCGCGCAAGCAGTCGACCGGGCTGCCGGGCCTTTATTGCGAGGCGCGCATCGTCGATGCCGAAGGCCGCGATACGCCCGCCTCCATTGCCGGCGAAATTCTGGTACGCGGGCCGAATGTGTTCTTCGAATATTGGGGCAACGCGGAAGCGACTCGCGAGGCGTTGCGCGAGAACTGGTATCACACCGGCGACATCGGCATGCGCGACGACGCCGGCTATTTCTACGTGCACGACCGCAAGAAGAACATGATCATTTCCGGCGGCGAGAATATCTATCCGGCGGAGGTCGAGCGCGTGCTGCTGGAGCATCCGGCGATTGCCGAAGCCGCGGTGATCGGCCGGCCGGACGCGAAATGGCAGGAAGTGCCGGTCGCCTATTGCGTCAAGCGCGCGGACGCCGCCGCCGACACGGAGGCGATCCGCGCCTTTGTCGGCAGCCAGCTCGCGCGCTTCAAGGTGCCGCGCGAGATCGTGTTCGTTACGTCCCTGCCGCGCAACGCGCTCGGCAAGGTGCAGCATTTCGTGCTGCGGGAGCGGGCCTGACATGCGCATCGCGGTGCTGGGCGGGGGCAACGGCGCGTTCGCGGCGGCGGGCGATTTCGCGCTCGCCGGCCACGAGGTGCGGCTGTGGCGGCGCGACCGCGACGCGGTCGCCGCGCACCGGACGCATGGCAGCAAAATCCTGGTCAAGGATTTCAAAGGCAAGCACGAAGCAAATCTCGCGCTGGTCACCGACGACATCGCCGCTGCGGTGAAGGCCGCCGACCTGATCCTTTGCCCCGCGCCCGCAACCGCGCAGCCCGATATCGCCAGAGCGCTCGGCCCGCATCTCGCCGACGGCCAGGCGGTGTTCCTGCCGCCCGGCACTTTCGGCAGCCTGATATTCGCGCAGGCTGCGCACGCGGCCGGCAACAGGGCGGCGGTTGCCTTCGCCGAAACCGGCACCCTGCCCTGGCTGACGCGCAAGCACGGGCCGTTCGAGGTCGCGATCACCATCCGCGCCAAACGGCTGCCGACCGGCGTGTTCCCGCTCGCCCGCAAGGCGCAGGCGCTGGCGGCGATCGGAAAAGCCTTTCCCGGAATCATCGAGGATTGCGGCGACGCCTTGTCCGGTGCGCTGATGAATGCCGGGCCGATCATCCATCCGCCGCTGATCGTGATGAACGCCGCCCCGCTCGAACATTTCGATCGCTGGGACATCCATAAGGAAGGCACGCAGAAAAGCGTGCGCCGCGTCACCGACACGCTCGACGCCGAGCGCGTCGCGATCCGCGAAGCACTGGGCTACGACGCGCCGCATTTCCCGCTCGCCAATCATTATGCGAAAGACGGCGAGGAATGGATGTACGGCCGCGGCTCGCACGACAAGCTGACCGACTCCGGCGATTGGCGCGAGCACATCGTGCTGACGCAGCACCGCTATATGCTGGAGGACACGCGCATCGGCCTGTCCTTCCTCGCCTCGGTCGGCGAACTCGCCGGCGTCCGCACGCCGCTGGTCCGCGCCTTCATGGCGATCGGCGGGGCGATCTGCGGCGAGGATTTCATGCGGACGGGCCGCACGCTGCAGGGGATGGGGCTCGGGCAATACGACAAGGCGGGATTGCAGGAATTGCTGGCGGCGGGCTTCCAATGACCGCGCGCGAACCTATCGCCTGCCTCGGGGCCGGCCGCATGGGGCGCGGCATCGCGGTGGTGTTCGCCTATGCCGGGCATGCGGTGACGCTGGTCGACTTCAAGCCGCGCGCGGCGCCGGATTTCGAGAAGCTCAAGGCCGAAGCCTTGGCCGAAATCCGCCAGACACTCGCGACGCTGGCGGGTTTCGGGCTGTTCGACGTGGCCAAGGTCGAGAATCTGATGGCGCGCATCGGCGTGGCGCCGCAGGCCGATGCAAAAGATTCTCTCTCCGCCGCCGCCGTGATTTTCGAGGGCGTGCCGGAAGTGCTCGACCTCAAGCGCGCAGCGCTCGCGCTATGCGCGAAGCTCGCCGGTCCCGATTCGATCATCGCCTCGACCACCTCCACCATCCTGGTCGACGACCTCTCCGGCGCGGTGGAGCGGCCGGAACGCTTCCTCAACGCGCACTGGCTCAATCCCGCCTTCCTCGTGCCGCTCGTCGAAATCTCGCCGGGCGCGCGCACCGGCCCCGCGGTCACCGCCAAACTGAAGGCGCTGCTCGAGAGCATCGGCAAGGTGCCGGTGGTCTGCGCTGCGCGTCCCGGCTTCATCGTGCCGCGCATCCAGGCGCTCGCGATGAACGAGGCGGCGCGCATGGTCGAGGAAGGCGTGGCCAGCGCCGAGGACCTCGACAAGGCGATCAAATACGGCTTCGGTTTCCGCTTCGCCGTACTCGGTATGCTGGAATTCATCGACTGGGGCGGTAACGACATTCTGTTCTATGCCAGCCGCTACCTGACGCAGGCGCTCGGCAGCGAGCGCTACGCGGCGCCGGAAATCGTCGAGCGCTTCATGCGCGAGGGCAAGCTCGGTTTCAAGACCGGTTCCGGCTTCCTCAATTACGAGAATATCGACCTCGACGCGCACCGGCGCGAGAAGCTGAAGGCCTTCGTGCAGATGCTGGGGCAGCTCGGGCTGGCAAGAGGCCCGGTGCTGTAGGCGTCGCCGACCGCGCTCGATGCGTCATCCTTCGAAGCGCGCGCGCCGGTTCGAACCCCGTCATTCCGGGGCGCGCCGAAGGCAGGAACCCGGAATCCAGACGAAAGATCAGAATACGCCTCTGGATTCCAGATCGCCGCTTCGCGTCGTCCGGAATGACAGCGGTGGGTTCTAGAACACGTCCTGCAGCACGCCCTCGCGCACCAGCACGTTGCCGTCGACCGCGATGGTGGTGCGGAACACCGGAATGTCGAAATGCCCGGCGGTGTAGCGGCCGGCAAACTCGTTGGCGCCGGTCGAGAACAGGAAATTGCCAGCGACCGCGCGAATCTCGGTGCCGTTGGTGTCGCGCTGGTCGTACATCGTCAGCGCCTCGTAACGCGCATGCGGGTTCATGCCGAATCCGACATGCGAGACCGCATAGGCCTCGCGATCGCCCCAGGCGGCGAGATAGCGCCGCATCATTTCCGCATCCGCGCTCTCACCGATGATGTCGGTGACGTAGTCGTTCTTCAGAGTGAGGCGGATCGGCGCTTCCAGATAGCGCTTGAAGGTGAGGTTCACGTCGCCGCGATCGAGCATCAGGATGCCGTTGACCGTGCCGCTCTTGGGAAAGCTGACGACGATGCCGCCCGGCCAATGCGCGAGCGTGCCCGGCTTCTCGGTCCAGCCCCAGATGCCGACCGTCGCCGCGCCCTGCATGTCCACCTTCAGGTCGGTGCCGCATTCGGAGGTCACCGTCATGGCGCGCGCGCCGCGCAGCAGCTTGGCTGCCGCGCGCACCTTCTGCTCCAATTCGGAATCCGGCCGCATGCGCTCCAGCGCTTCCGGGTGCTCGTTGGAAATCACCTGGATGCGGGCGCCGGCCTTCAGGATGTCCGGCGTTTCCGGCGCATGCATCAGGCCTTCCAGCGTGCAATCGACGACAAAGCCGGCCTGGCCGAGCGCGGAGACCACGGGGCCGAGCTTGCCGATCGCCGTGCTCGCCCCGGTCGAGCGGACCGGCACGCTGTAGGGATTGCGCGGCGTCGGCACGACGATGTGGAAGGGTTTCGCCTTCAGCCGCAGCAGCGCCAGTTCGGCGAGCTGCACGTTGAGCGCGCGCGACTGGGTCTCCGACAGGATCGCCGCCATGTCGCCGGGCCTGACCGCGCAGCGCTCGAACAGTTCGCAGAATGCGTCGACCCACTTGCCCTCGATGCGGTCCGCCAGCATCAGCGATCCTCCGGAAAGCCGACCAGCAGCCATGCCCGCAGCGCGTTGAAGGCCGCGTTCAGCGTCAGCCCCAGGATCGAGATGGCGATGATCGGCACGAACATATCGACGGTCTGGAAATTGCGGGCGGCGCGCACGAGCAGGTGCCCGAGCCCGTCGCTCGAGGTAATCATTTCCGACAGGAACACCACGATGCAGGCAATGACAAGCCCGATCCGGCACCCGGTCAGGATCGAGGGCAAAGCCGCCTTCAGCACGACGGTGAACAGCGTGCGGGTCTGCGACACGCCCATCGCGCGGGCCGACCAGACGAGCTTCGGCTCGACCGCCAGCGCCCCCTGATAGGTCGCGAGCAGGATCGGAAACACCGCGTCGATCGCCACCAAGGCGATCTTGGAGGAATGGTCGAATCCCAGCGTCAGGATGAAGGCCGGATACAGCGCGACTTTCGGCAGCGGCGCCAGCACCCGCACCAGCGGCCGCACGATGGCCGCGACCCCCCGGTTGCCGGCGGCGAGGATGCCGAGGCCGACCCCCACCGCCACCGCGATCAGGAAGCCCGTGAACAACCGGAACAGGGTGATTGCCGCATGCTGCAGGAATTGCGGATCGCCCAGAAGCTGGACGAAGCGCGCGAACACCACCCCCGGCGCCGGCAGCAGCGCGGGCGGGGCGTATTTCAGGAGCACGAGCCCCTGCCACAAACCGAGCAGCAGCAGGATCGGGATCATCCCGATCGCAAGTTCGCCGGCGCGGCGCGTCCAGGTCATGCCGAGCCCACCGCGATCTGGTGCGCCGGCTGCGCCCAGCCCGCCACCGCCTCGCGCAGCTTCTCGAACAGCAGGTCGAGCAGGAAGCCCATGACGCCGATGATGACGATGGTCGCATAGACCAGGCCGTACTGGGCCATATCCAGCGAATTGAACAGGATGTTGCCGACGCCGGTCTGCCGCGCGATCATCTCGCTGGTCACCATCGTGATCAGCGCCAGCACGAGCCCGGTGCGGCAGCCGACCATGATTTCGGGCAAGGCCGCGGGCAGGACGATGCGCACCAGCCGCGCCGGCGCGTGCATGCCCATCGCCGCCGCCGACCAGACCATCTTCTCCTCGACGGCGCGCGCGCCCTGGTAGCTGTGATAGATCACCGGCAGC
>JBFWWQ010000125.1:0-8948 GCA_050246095.1 Pseudorhodoplanes sp. | reverse complement strand
AGCCGAAGAGCACGACCAGGATGACGTATTGCGCGACGTTCAGGTAAAAAAGACCGAACGCGAGATGTTCGTATCCCATCATGAATCCGGCCAGGGACACGATGCCTGTGGCCATCACCAGCCCGAAATAGGCGGGAGACAAATTCACCAGTTCCGACGTCGCGCGCATGGTCAAAACTATACGATCGCCGGCTCCGATCACAAGCGTCGCCGCGGCGCGCCGTTCATCGCGGCAAGCTCACGCCGACCGCCAGGCCTCACGACGCGGTCAATCCGCCGTCGATGGCAAACTCCGCGCCGGTGACGAAGCCGCTTTCGTCGCCCAGCAGATAGACGCAGAGTTCGGCGACTTCGGCCGGCGTGCCGAGACGGCGCAGCGGGATCGCCTTGCGCATGTTCGCCTGCGCGCGTTCCGCGTCGGGCGCCGCAGCCGCGATGGCCTCGACCATCGGCCCTTCGAGAAAGGCCGGGTGCACCGAATTGCAGCGCACCGGCGGATCGAGCCGCGCGCCGTGCAGGGCCACGGACTTGCTCAGCAGCCGCACGCCGCCTTTCGCGGCATTGTAGGCCGCAAGATTGTGGCCGCCGACCAGTCCGGAGACCGACGACACGTTCACGATCGAACCGCCGCGCCGCCGCAGGAGCGGCAGGGCGTATTTGCAGCCGAGAAAGGTGCCGTCGAGATTGACCGCCAGCACCCGGCGGAAGGTCGCGAGATCGGTGTCCTCGACCGAGCCGAGCACGACGATACCCGCCGCATTGACCAGGCCGTCGAGCCGGCCTTGGGCGCGCGCGATATCCGAGGTGACGCGCTGCCAGTCGCTTTCCGAGGTGACGTCGAGCGCATGCGCGATGCCCGGCCCGGCGCGCAGATCGGTTGCGACCGCCTCCCCGCCCTCTCGCGCGATGCACGCAACCAGCGCCCTGCCGACAGCGCCCGCGGCGCCGGTCACCAGTACGATCTTGCCGTCGAGCCGTCGCATGCCGGTCTCAGATGTTGCTGAAATCGCCGCCGCGGCCTTTGCCTTCGGCGAAGCGTCGGGCGCCGTCGGCGCCTTCCCGCTCGAACACGGAAGCGGAGTGATGCCATTCCGCGCGCAGCGCATCGGGCTCGCTCAATCCTTCCTGGCGGAATATTGCGGCGCGGTCGGACCGCAAACAGGCCTGCGGGGAGCGGGCGATTTCATGCGCCAGCTTGATGGCCGCTTCCAGGCTCTGCCCGTCCGGAACCAGCCGGTCGCACAGGCCGATCCGCAGGCATTCCCCGGCCGGCACCTTGCGCCCGGTCAGGACCAGATCGAGCGCGCGACCGCGGCCCACCAGGCGCGGCAGGCGCACCGTGCCGCCGTCGATCAGCGGCACGCCCCAGCGCCGGCAATAGACCCCCATATACGCGCTCTCTTCCATCACCCGCAGGTCGCACCATAAGGCGAGCTCCATCCCGCCGGCGACCGCAGGACCGGCGATCGCCGCAATCACCGGCTTGGACAAAGCGAGCCGCGTCGGGCCCATCGGGCCGCGCGGCACCGCGCCCTCGCCTTCCGGGAAAGCCAGGTCGCCGAGCGGGTCGGCGCGGCCGAGCAGCGAAGCGGCGTATTTCAGATCGAAGCCGGCGCAGAAGGCGCCGCCCGCCCCCCACAAAACCGCGACCGCTTGCGAGGGCTCCGCCTCGAAGGCGAGAAAGGCCCGCGTGAGTTCCTCGGCGCTTTCCGGGTCCATCGCGTTGCGCGCATGCCTGCGGTCGCGCGACAGGATCGTGATCGGACCGTCGCGCCGGATCGATAGCGTCATGGGCTGCTCCTGCCGCTTTTCGGCTGCCATTGCGCGCCGGATCGCGCCATCCGTCAATCCAGGAGGCGCACGAGATAGAGGGCCAGGGACGGAAAGGCGATGATCAGCGACAGGCGGACGATGTCGGCGGCGATGAACGGCAGCACCCCGCGGTAGATCGTGTAGATCGGGATATCGCGCGCGCTGCCGGCGACCACGAAGACATTGAGCCCGATCGGCGGCGCGGTCAGGCCGATGCCGACCACGATCAGCACCAGGATGCCGAACCAGATCGCCGCCTCGTCCGGCGCCAGACCGAAATCCAGCGCCATCACCACCGGAAAGAATACCGGCAGCGTGAGCAGCAGCATGGCGAGTTCGTCCATCACCGCCCCGAGCAGGATGTAGAACAGCATCAGCGCGACGACGATGCCGAAGGCCGGCAGGCCGCTGGCGCTGACGAGCTCGGCCGCCCTGCTCGGCAATTGCGACAGCGCCAGGAATCCGTCGAACACTTCGGAGCCGAGGATGATGATGAAGATCATCGCCGAGGTTTCCGCCGTCTGCAGCAGGCTGTCGCGGAATTCCGCCCAGCCGAGCGCGCCCTGCGTGCCGGCAATCAGCAGCATGGCGAGCGCGCCGACGCCGGCGCCCTCGGTCGGCGTGAAGACGCCGCCGTAAATGCCGCCGACCACGACGAAGGCCACCAGCAGAACCGGCCAGATGGTCAGGAACGCCTTGATGCGTTCCGGTCCCGTGACCTTCGCATGCGCGGGGCCGGATTGCGGGTTGCGGCGCACCAGCAGCGCGATCACGATGCAGTAGAAGAGCGCGGCCAGCAGTCCCGGGATCAGCGCGGCCTTGAACAGCTTGGCGATGTTCTGCTCGGTCGTGATCGCATACACGACCAGGATGATCGAGGGCGGAATGAGGATGCCGAGCGTTCCCCCGATCGCCACCGTCCCGCTCGCCAGCGACGGCGCGTAGCGGTAGCGCTTCAGCTCGGGCAAGGCGGCGCGCGAGAATGTGGCGGTGGTCGCGATGGAGGAGCCGCAAATCGCCCCGAACCCCGTGCAGGCGCCGATCACCGCCATCGCCATGCCGCCGCGCCAATGGCCGATCAGGCTCGCGGCCGCGGTGAACAGCTTGGTGGACAGGCCGGAGCGCTCGGCCAGCGCCCCCATCAGGATGAACAGCGGAATGACCGACAATGTGTAATTGGAGAACAGGTAATACGGCGTGGAATTCATGTAGCTCAGGAAGGTCGGCAGGCCGGTGAAATAGATGTAGCCTCCGCTGCCCGTGAGCAGCATGGCGAGCCCGACCGGCATGCGGATCGCGATCAGCAACAGCATCGCGGCGAAGCCGAGCCCCGCCACCACGAGTCCGCTCATCGCGCGCCCCGCATCAGCCGCCAAGCGGCCGCAGCCGCGACCAGGGCCAGCAGCGCCGCCATCGCCGCGCAGGCGGCGATCGCCCAGCCGGTCGGCAGGCCGAGCACCATCGAGACGGTGTTGCTGCGGATGGTGTCGTAGGCGCCGACGCCAAGACGCCAGGCGATGACGGCGGCGATCAGCGCATAGGCGAGATCCCACAGCGCATCGAGGAAGCGCTGCGCCGGCCTCGGCAGCCAGGTTGTGAAGGTGTCGACCATGATGTTGCCGCGGTGCGACTGGCACAGCGGCAGGAAGGCGAACACCGCCAAAGCGGTGCCGAGCTGCACCAGCTCGATGTCGCCCGGCACGGCGCTGGCGAACAGCCAGCGCAGCACCGCGTTGACCGTCACCAGCGCCGAGATGAGCACCAGCACGATCCCACCCGCGACCGCGATTGCGCGGGACAGCCTGGCGAGTCCGGTCGGGGGGACCGGGCCGTCTGCCCCGGCCGGCGCCTCCGCCATGCCGCAGGTCACGCCTTCTCGTATTTGGCGAGCAGCGCGCGCGCCGTATCGAGCAGCTTGCCGCCGTCCTGGCCCTTCTCCTTCATGGTCTTGATCCAGGCCGCGATGACCGGCTCGGTGGTCTTGCGCCAGCGCACCGCCTCGCCCTCCTCCAGAACGGTGATCGTATTGCCGCGCTTCTTCACCATGTCGGAGACGACCACCGCCTGCTCGTCCCACATCGTGCCGGCCATAGCCGCCGCGAACTGGCCGGAATTGGCGTCGATCACCTTCTTCAGGTCCGCCGGCAGCGATTCGTATTTCGGCTTGTTCATCGCCAGGATGAAGGTCGTGGTGTAGAGCGTCGGCGAGCCGGGAATCTCGGTGTGGAATTTCACCAGCTCCTGCACCTTGATCGCCGGCACCACTTCCCACGGCACCACGCAGCCGTCGATCGCGCGCTGCGCCAGCGCTTCCGGCACCTGCGGGATCGGCATGCCGATGGCGTTGGCGCCGAGCGCCTTCAGCGCCTCGCCCGCGAGCCGCGTCGGGAAGCGGATTTTCAGTCCCTTCAGGTCGTCCATGCTCTTGACCTGCTTGTTGGCGTGCACGAGTCCGTGGTCGTGCGCCCAGAAGCAGACCGGATGCACCTCGCGGAATTCTTCCTTCAGGTTGGCCTGGGAGAATTCCTGCAGCGCCTTGGAGTTGACGATCGCGCGCTTGGCCGGAACGAAAGGCAGTTCGAAGGTCTCGATGATCGGGAAGCGACCGGGCGTATTGCCGGGCAGCGTCCAGACCAGATCGGCGACGCCGTCGCGCGCCTGATCGAAAAGCTGCGGGGGCGTGCCGCCGAGCTGCATCGCCGGGAAAATATCGATCTTGATCCGCCCGCCCGAATCCGCCTCCACCTTCTTCGCCCACGGCGCCAGGAACTTGGCATGGCCGTTCGACACCGGCGGCAGGAAGTGGTGCATCTTCAGCGTCACCTGCGGCGCCTGGGCGAAGGCGACGCGCGCGACGGCGGGCGCGGCGATCGTGGCGGCGGTGGCGGACAGGAATGTGCGGCGATTGAACGACATTATGGCTCCTCCCGGGAATGCAGTCCGTTGGCCGGACCGTTACATTGGCAACCATGGTAGCGGATTCCGCTCGCGACGCCATAGGCGGCGGCGCGATCAGCCCGCCTGTCGTGCCGCGGCGGCCTTCACGTCGGCCAGGAGCTTGGCGCCGTCGAATCCGCGTTCGGCCGCGCGCTTGACCCAGTGCGTGACCGCCGACTCCGCCGCCTTGCGCCAGCGCTCGGCTTCCTCCGCCGGCAGCATGTCGATGGCATTGCCGCGCCTGCGCGCCAGGTCCTGGGCGATGGCGGCACGATCATCCCACATCCGCCCCACCGAAGCCGCCGCCGCGGCGCCGGATTGCTCGTCGATCGCGCGGCGCAGGTCCGCCGGCAGGGCGGCATAGCGGGCCGGATTCATCGCCAGCACGAAGGTCGACGTCCACAGGGCCGCGCCGGGAAGCTCGATGTGATGGCGCACGAAATCCTGCAGCCGTATCGGCGCCACCGCTTCCCAGGTCATCAGGCAGCCGTCGATCGCCTTGTGCGTCAGCCCGTCGCGCACCTGCGGCAGCGGGACCGCGACCGGCGTCGCGGCGAGCGCCCGGATCGTCTCCGACGCCATCGGCGAGGGCGCGCGCAGGCGCATCGCCTTCAGGTCCGCGGCATGCGCGACCGCCTTGTTGGCATGCACGATGCCGCCATCGCTGACGCAGACCGCGAGCACCTGCACGTCGCGGAATTCGTCGCGCATCTCGCCGGCAAACACGCCTTGCGCGATGCGGCAATTGTTGCCCGCCTTCATCCCGAGCACGAAGGGCAGTTCCAGCACCTCGATGCGGGGAAAGCGTCCCGGCGTCGCGGCGGGCGAGGTCCAGACGATGTCGGCGCGGCCGTCGCACGCCTGGTCGTAGAGATCGCGGGCGGAGCCGCCGAGCTGCATGATCGGATAGATCTCGATGCGAATGCGCCCGCCGGAGCCCTGCTCGATCTTCTTCGCCCAGGGCGCGAGGAAATGCGCGTGCACATTCGAAACCGGCGACAGCGCGTGGTGCAGCTTGAGCACATGCACCGCGTCCTGCGCGCCGCCGCGGCGCGGCACGAACGGCGCGGCGATCGCGGCACTCCCGAGCAGCCATTGGCGGCGATTGACCTGCATGCCGATCCTCCCCCGCGGCGCATGCGCCGCGCCCGCATCGTTGCCGAGTCGCGACCGGGATGCCACCGGCGTGAGGCGAAACTACGGCTGTTCCGCAGAAGGCCGGCGGGGCGCACGGCCATGCGCGTGATCGTGCGTATGGTCAGGGTGCGGGTGGCGATGGGGCGCGTGTCCGCGATCGGCCGCCGCTGCATGCGCATAGGCCCCGCCCTCGGGCTCGAACGGCGCCTCGATCGCCGCGACGGCGGCCCCCAATCCCCGCAGCAGGCTCTCGATCGCGGCGTCGCGCCGCACCCGCAGCCGGCGCGCAGCGAGTTCGGCCGGGACGTGGCGGTCGCCGAGATGGAACGCCAGGCGCGCCAGCGCCGCAATATCCGCGGCCCGGACTTCCAGCAAGGGTTCGGGTTTGGCGACGATCTCGACCAGCGTGCCGTCATCGAGCACGAGGCAATCGTCGGTGCGCAGGCGTGCGCCCGGCAGCCGCGCCTCGATCTGCGTGCCGCGCAGACCGACCACGACGGCATCGGGCCCCTGGCGCTGTTCGAAGTCGAGCAGCAGCGTATCGCGCACGCTGCCGCTGCGCGGCGCGCCGGCCCGGATCGTCGCGATGGCGCGGAAGGCGCCGCGGTCCGGATTCAATTCAACCGCTCGGGACGGTCGGCTTCGCCCGGCGCCAGGTTGGGCGGGGTCGCCACCTCGCCCAGGTCGCCCTCCGCCGGACTGGCGCCGCTCGCCTGCAGCGCGGCGTCGCGGCGGACGAAATTCTGGTAGGACAGCCATCCGAGCGGCAGCGCCGCGATATAGGCGATGGTGCCGGCGGACAGCACCTCCCACGGATAGCTGACCAGCAGCGCGACGAACAGCACCACGGCGACGAAGGCCGGCAGCACCATTTCCGGGGGCACGCGCGTGCCGACTTTCTTGCCGGAGAAGACCGGCAAAGTGGACACCATCAGGAACGCGATCGCGAGCGTATAGAACAGCGTCAGGATCGCCACTTTCGGCGCGCCGAGAAGGTTGAGATAGATCGGCAGCAGCACGACGATCGCGCCGGCCGGCGCCGGCACGCCGGTGAAGAAGTTCGCCGCCCAGTCCGGCTTGTTGGGATCGTCGGCCATCACGTTGAAGCGCGCGAGGCGCAGGCACGCGCAGAGCGCAAAAACGAGTCCGGCGATCCAGCCGACCGAACGCAATTCGTTCAGTCCCCAGAAATACAGGATCAGCGCCGGCACCACGCCGAAATTCACGAAATCGGCGAGGCTGTCGAGCTCGGCCCCGAAGCGCGACTGCCCCTTGATCATGCGTGCGACGCGCCCGTCGATCCCGTCGAGCGCGGCGGCGAACACGATGGCGCCGAGCGCCCATTCCAGCTTGCCCTCGATGGCGAGCCGGATGGCGGTGAGGCCCGCGCACAAAGCCAGCAGAGTGATGACATTGGGCACCAGCATGCGCACCGGGATGGCGCGGAAACGCCGGCGGCTTTTCTCGAGGCGGTCGGGGTCGAGCGGCGGAAACATCATGCGCCGACTATAGCAACGGAACCGCGGCCGCACCATGCGGCGTACGCCGCCTGCGGCAATCGTTGATTTCAGCCGACGCGGAAGCTGCGCGCCGGCTCGGCCGCCTTCAGGTCGGCGAGCACGGTCTCGCCGGCGACCGCCATCTGGCCTTCGGCCACGAGCACCCGCGCGCCCTCGGGCAGGAACACGTCGAGCCGCGATCCGAAGCGGATCAGCCCGAAGCGCTCGCCCGCCGCCACCGATTCCCCCTCCCGCTTGAACGACACGATGCGGCGCGCGACCAGGCCGGCAATCTGGATCACCCCGATCCGCGCGCCCGCCGTCTCGATCACCAGCGCATTGCGCTCGTTATCCTCGCTGGCCTTGTCGAGGTCCGCATTGACGAACTTTCCGGGCCGGTAGACGACCCGCGCGATCCGCCCCGAAACCGGGCTGCGATTCACATGGCAGTCGAACACGCTCATGAACACGGAGACGCGCGGCAGCGGGCGTCCGCCGAGGTCGAGCTCGGCCGGCGGCACCACGTTGACGATGCGGCTGATGCGGCCGTCCGCCGGCGAGATGACGAGGCCCTCGCGGATCGGCGTCACGCGCGACGGGTCGCGGAAGAAATAGGCGCACCAGGCGGTCAGCACCACCGCGATCCATCCGAGCGGCGGCCACAGCCAGAGCAGGACCAGGCTCGCCAGCGCGAACCCGCCCACGAACGGATAGCCTTCGGGATGCAGGGGGGCGAGCTGCGAGCGAACGGATGCGACGACGGACATGCGTTGATCCTGCCTAGCCCGCCAGATCGACGGGTGCGATGCGTGGGGCCACAGGTGCCACGTCATCCTCCCCGTTTTCAAGGGGCGGGGGATTGCGGTTCGGCGCGCCGTTGCTGTCGCCGATCTCGGCGAGCTTCTCGCGCGCGGCCTCGGCCTCGCGCTGCCGGTTCCACATGCTGGCGTAAAGTCCGCCCCTGGCGAGCAGGGCGGCATGCGTGCCGCGCTCGGCGATCTCGCCCGCCTGCAGCACGATGATCTCGTCGGCCGCCACGATGGTCGAGAGCCGGTGCGCGATCACCAGCGTCGTGCGGTTGCGCGAAACGCGGTCCAGCGCATCCTGGATTTCCCGCTCGGTATGGCTGTCGAGGGCGGAGGTCGCTTCGTCCAGGATCAGGATCGGCGGCGACTTCAGGATCGTGCGCGCGATCGCGACGCGCTGCTTCTCGCCGCCCGACAGCTTCAGTCCGCGTTCGCCGACCTCGGTCTCGTAGCCTTTCGGCGCCATGCGTATGAAGGCATCGATCTGCGCCAGCCGCGCGGCTTCCTCCACCTCCGCGTCGGAAGCCCCCCAGCGTCCGTAACGGATATTGTAGCGGATCGTGTCGTTGAACAGCACGGTGTCCTGCGGCACCATCCCGATCGCCTCGCGCAGCGACAATTGCGTCACGTCCCGGATATCCTGCCCGTCGATGCCGATGCGCCCGCCGCTGATGTCGTAGAAGCGGAACAGCAGGCGGGAAATCGTGGATTTCCCCGCGCCGGAGGGTCCGACCACCGCCACCGTCTTGCCCGCCGG
>JBFWWQ010000124.1:0-8956 GCA_050246095.1 Pseudorhodoplanes sp. | reverse complement strand
GCCCAGACCCGCACCTGGCAATATTACGGGATGTGGCATCTGGAGAACGGCTAGGCGCTGAAGGCGCAGGAGCATCTGGAGCGCATCCGCCTGATCTGCGGCACCGGCTGCAACGACTACCGGCTGCTGCGCGAAGCGATCTTCGAGGGCAGGATCAGCTATTGAGCGAGCGCCCGCGCGCGACGCGCGGGCTTAGAGTGCGATGACTTCGGTTTGAAGCGACGAAGGCGCCACGGCAACGGTCGGTCCCCTCTCCCCATTGGGGAGAGGGTTAGGGTGAGGGGGATCGAAAGCGCAGTGTTACACCTTAAACCCCTCACCCGCGCGCGGAGCCTGTCATCGGGCCGCGCTTTGCGCGGACCCGTTGGCGCCCGACCTCTCCCAAAGGGAGAGGTGAAAGGCGATACCCAGCTCTATTCAACCTGAACGCATCCCGCTTTAGTTCTTTTCCCCGGTCTCGGCGAGGAGCCAGGCGAGATAGTTCTGCTCCACGCTTTCGACCGGCAGCACGAGAATGGCGGGCGTCGCGTAGGGATGACGCGCCTTCACCGCGGCGCGCACCGCATCCGCGAGCGAGGCGCGGGTCTTGAAGATCATCACCGCCTCCTCCCCGCGCTCGAGCTTCCCCTCCCACCAGTAATGCGACACCATGCCCGGCAGGATGTTGACGCAGGCCGCCAGCCGTTTACCGACAATGGCGCGCCCGGCCTCCTCCGCCTCGACAAGCGAGGGCCAGGTCGTATAGACGAAGACCGCGCGTTCCATGCTCATACCCTTGTCCGGGACGCGCCTTGCGGGCGGGCCTTGCGCTCACCGTTAACCCGAGCGAATTCGCATGAAAAGCCCTTCGCGCTTCGAGCGGATCGCCTTTGTCGCGAGCGAGACGCCGGAAGCCGGCGAGGCGATGCAGCGCCTCGCCGACCGCTACGGCAATGCCGCGCCCGGCGAGGCCGACGTGATCGTCGCGCTCGGCGGCGACGGCCTGATGCTGCAGACGCTGCACCGCTTCATGACCGCCGGCAAGCCGATCTACGGCATGCATCGCGGCACCGTCGGCTTCCTGATGAACGAGTTCAGCACGGAGAATCTCAAGCTTCGGCTGCAGGCGGCGCAGACCGCCAACATCCACCCGCTCGCGATGCAGGCGCGCGACCATCGCGGCGAGACGCACCAGCATTACGCGATCAACGAGGTTTCGGTGTTCCGCCAGAGCTACCAGGCGGCGCGCCTGCGCATCCTGATCGACGGCCAGGAGCGGCTGCCGGAACTCGTGGCCGACGGCGCGCTGGTGGCGACGCCGGCCGGCTCCACCGCCTATAACCTGTCCGCGCAGGGCCCGATCATCCCGATCAACGCCCCGCTGCTGGCGCTCACCCCGATCAGCCCTTTCCGCCCGCGCCGCTGGCGCGGCGCGCTGCTGCCCGATACCGCGCGGGTGACGATCGAGGTGATCGATCCCGGCAAGCGCCCGGTCGCCGCCGTCGCCGACCACGACGAGGTGCGCGACGTGGCGAGCGTGGACATCCGCATGGACCACGCCGTCACCATGCGCATGCTGTTCGATCCCGGCCACAGCCTGGACGAGCGCATCCTGCGCGAGCAGTTCGGCTATTGAGCGCGGGCCGGCGGGGAAGGCGTCAATTATCGTAAACCATCCGTTAACGGCCCTCGCCTAGGCTCGGTCGCGCGATTTGGCCGCGCCGCCCGCGCGCCGACGGAACCCGCGATGATCCGCATCGAATTCAACCGCCTGCGCTTTGTCGTCATCGACGAC
This sequence comes from Pseudorhodoplanes sp., assembly GCA_050246095.1. Lineage (GTDB taxonomy): Bacteria > Pseudomonadota > Alphaproteobacteria > Rhizobiales > Xanthobacteraceae > Pseudorhodoplanes. The sequence continues at coordinate 7,182 of JBFWWQ010000124.1, read as the reverse complement.
AATGCCCATATGCGGCGGATCGTGCGCACCCTGCTGCACAGCTTCGGGGCGCGCGAAGTGCACGAGGCGGAGGACGGGGCGACCGGTCTCGAAGCCTTCACCCACCACATGCCCGACATCGTGATCACCGACTGGGCGATGCCGATTTTCGACGGCCTGGAACTGACCCAGATGATCCGTCAACCGGGTGCCAACGCCAACCCGTTCGTTCCCATCATCATGTTAACGGGACATTCGGAGAAAAAGCGTGTGATGGCGGCGCGCGACGCCGGCGTGACCGAATTCCTCGCCAAGCCGCTGTCGGCCAAGGCCCTGTACCAGAGAATTCTCAACGTGGTCGCCAATCCGCGGCCCTTCGTGAAGACCAAGACCTATTTCGGCCCCGACCGGCGGCGCAATTCCAACCCGAATTACGTCGGGCCGGAGCGGCGCAAGGGCGGCAAGGCCGACATGTTCAAGGCGCAAGCGCTGATCGACAAGACCAAGATGCCGATCTGAGACCCGGAGCCCGCACCGTAATGTCCAACCCGAAAGACGACCGGCCCGCGACCGCGACCTATGCGGATCACGAGATCATCCGGCCGGCCAACAAGCTGTCCAAGGCGGTCTCGCGCGTCTCGCTGGCGATGCCCGGCGACGATCCGGTCGCGCGGGCGGAAGCGGCGCTTGCGCAATTGTCCGGCGAGTTCGGCAAGTGGATGCATGCGGAATGCGAGCGGCTCGACGCCGCGCGCGTGCGGGTGAAGCAGGAAGGCTTCACCAAGAAGAATTTCGACGAGCTGTTCCATTCCGCCCACGACATCAAGGGCGATGCCGCGACCTTCGGCTACCCGCTCTGCGCGCCGGCCGCCGACAGCCTGTGCCGCGTGCTGGAGCATTCGCCGGACCCCTCCGGCATCCCGGTGAAGCTGATCGACCAGCATGTCGACGCCATCCGCGCTATGGTGCGCGAGAATGCGCGCCCCGACGCGAAGGAAATCGCCTTCGTGCTGACCAAGCGGCTGCGCGCCGTCAGCGACGATTTCCTCACCCGCTGCAACGCGCACCGGCCCGACTACATGGCGCAGATCCAGTCGCCGCCGACCGCGCCCGACGCGGCCTGAGCGCGGCCGTCGCGCGGCGTCAGGCCGCGGCCCGGTGCTCTTCCTCGTAGCCGTAAGGCTCGGTCATGGCGTCGCGGTCGGCGGGTTCCGCAAAGGCGGGCGCCGCGCCCTCGACCAGCTCGACGCAGAACAGCCGCGCCTCGTCGCGCGCGGCCTCGGTGGCGAAGCGCCGCAGCAGGATCAGGAGCGGCTCGATCTCGCTTGCGGCCGCATCCTCGCAGCGGGTGAGCACGCGCTCGACCATGCGCCTTCGCAGCCGCGCCGCCCCGCCGGCATCGGCGATGAAGCCGTCCTCGTTCATCGCCAGCACCGCTTCGCGGAATGCGGGATAGGCGGAAGCCGGCAGCCCCGCCTTCTCGTACAGCGCACGGAAGCCGGCGCCGCGCCGGTCGTAAACGAGGCCGGCGACGCGCGAAGCCGGCAGACCGGACAATTCCGCCAGCGTCTCCTCGAACAGGACGAGATTGCCGGACAGGAGCGCGCGCAGGATCAGGCCGGCGGTGAGCTGGCCGCTCTCGCGCAGATGCCGGATCAGCCCCTGCATTTCGGTTTCGGGCGCGTCCGCCGCCAGCGTCACGGTCGCCTTCTCGCAGGCGTCCTTGATCAGGCGGTCGGCGCGCTCGAGGCTCAGCCATTCGCGCGCGACCACGAAATCGGCGAGCGTCTCCGACAGCTTCGCGACCAGGGTCTGGCGGGTGGCGGCCGGCACGTCGGTGCGCGCCAGCAGAGCCTCGCGGATCGCGCCGAGATTGCCGAAGCGTTCGGCAATGCGCGCCAGCGAGAAAGGCGCGATCTCCGCGCAGCCGTTCTCGATCAGGATGAGGCAGGCTTCCGCCGTGCCGATTTCCGCCATCGCCGCCGACACCGCCGCCGGCAGCACGCCGCGATCGGCGATCGCCGCCTGCGCGGCCGGGCCGCCGGTGGCGACCATGTCCACGAGATCGGCGTCCATCAGGAGCGGCGAGCGCTCCAGCACCGGTCCGGCAATGTCGATCTGGTCGGAGGCGAGCGCGAGAATCACGGCCGGCGGCGCCCATTCGCTGGCGGCGAGCGCGTCGGCGAGCGCCGCGCGCACCAGGGGCGACGGATCGTCGAGCAGCATGATCATCGCGCCTTCGGCGGCGGCGCGATCGTCCTCGCTCAGATCGGAATAGAGATAGGCGCGGGCCAGCGCGCTGGTGGCTTCCGCCCGTTCGCCGGCGGCGGCGTGACGCAACCATTGCAGGAACTGACGAACGATCATGGCTCTATCACTCAACCCGCGTCACGGACGCAAAGCGCGCGGCAGGCATCAGACTAAGCCGTCGCGCTTAACAAAGGGCTAACCATAAATCTTTGGAAAGATGACGAGATTCTTAACGCCGCGGGCTCGTTCAGCTGCGCGTGAACAGGCCGCGATAATTCGGCTTGGAATCCTGGAAGAGGCTCAGCAGGTCGCCGCCCTGCGGCGGCATCGGCATCGCCGCGGTCGCAAGCTTGCGCCCGATCTCGGCGTCGGTCAGGGCCGCGTCCGGCGTCGCTGCGGCAGCGGGACCCACCGGCGGCACGGCGGCAGCCGGCTTCGCCTGCGCCGCCATCTGGCGGACGCGCGCGGCATTCGCCGCGGCCTGCGCCCACAAATCGGTCGCCGCGGGAGCGGACGCCGTCTTGCGCTCGGCGCTGCGATAGGGATTGGCATAGAGCGGCTCGCCGGCGGCGATGGCCGCGCGCTGCGCCAGCACCAGCGGAGACGCCGCGTCATAGGCGCGCGCCACGCGCGCGGTTTCCGCGCGCGGCGCCGCCGCAGCGAGCGCGGGTGTGGGCGCAGGCGCGGCTTGCGCGGTTTCGAACTTGCCCGCGAGCACGCCGGCCACTTCGGAGAAATTGCGCGGCTTGCCCGACCGGTCGAAGAAGATCGAGCGGTTGGCGCGGGCGGCATTCGGAAACAGCGCGGCGGCGCTGGCTTTGGGATGGCTGCTCGCTTCCCCGATCAGGCGGGCGGCGCCGCTCGCGCCCATGAAATGCGCGATATAGAGCTCGCCGTCGGTAGGCTTGCGCCCGAGCCGCTCCTTCAGGAAGGCGGCGTTGCTCTGCGTGAAGGCGCCCGCCATCAGCGCATTGGCCACGGGATCGCGCCGCAGGTCGAGGATTTCGGCGCGCGCGGCGGGATCGGCGACCGAGAAAAGCCCGCTCTCGTCCTGGACGATGCGCGCGGCATGACGTTCGTAGCCGAGCGCCGGCCCCGCCTCTTTCAGCGTCTGCAGCCAGGTCTGCTCGATGAACTGGAACAGCCCGCCGGCCGACGAGGTCGCCGCCGCCGCGTTGGGATCGAGATTGGATTCGACCTTGGCGGTCGCGAGCAGGTAATGAAAGCTGGTGCCGGTGACCGCCGCGGCCTTCTGGATCGCGCCGGTGACATTCGCCGTCTGCGGGTTCGGATTGCTGTTGACCAGCATGGCGGAGCCTCGGGCGCGGACGCCAGACGGCGCGGCCGCTTCCGACCTTGGGCAATTATGGTAAACGGAAGCTTAACGAGAACATGGAGGAGCCATGCCCCAGGACAGTGTGGTCCGCCACAAGCGCGGCGGGCTGTATTTCGAGGATTTCGAGCTCGGCAAAATCTACGAGCATGCGCTCACCCGCACGGTGACGCAGATGGACAACATGCTGTTCTCCAACATGACGCTCAACCCGCAGCCGCTGCATATCGACCGGCATTTCGCCGAGACCGAGACCGAATGGGGCAAGCCGCTGATCAACTCGCTGTTCACGCTCGGCCTGATGATCGGCATCTCGGTCAACGACCTGACCATGGGCACGACCATCGCCAATCTCGGCATGACCGACACCAAGTTCCCGCATCCTTTGTTCGAGAACGACACCGTGCATTGCACCACCGAGGTGCTGGGCAAGCGCGAATCCTCCTCGCGCCCGAATGCCGGCATCGTCGAGCTGCACCACCGCGCCTTCAACCAGAACGGCAAGCTGGTGGCCGAGTGCCGCCGCCAGGCCTTCATGCTGAAGCGGCCCGCGTAATTCTCCCTCGGTCATTCCGGGGCGCGAGCGAAGCTCGGGAGCCCGGAATGACCAAGTCGAAAGATTGAAATCCTCATGCGCTCCCTGCTCTTCGTCCCCGCCGATTCCGCCAAGAAACTCGACAAGGGCCTGTCGAGCGGCGCCGACGCGCTGATCGTCGATCTGGAGGATTCGGTCGCCGCCGACCGCAAGGCCGAGGCGCGCCAGAGCGCCGCCGCCTTCATTGCGGCCGCACGCGCCGCCGCGCGGCGCCCGCGCCTGCTGGTGCGCGTCAACAGCCTCGCGACCGGCCTGACCGACGACGATCTCGACGCGGTGGTGGCCGCGCAGCCGGACGCGATCATGCTGCCGAAGGCGGAAGGCGGCGCGACCGTGACGCATCTCGACGCCAAGCTTGCGGTGCGCGAGGCGCGCGCCGGGCTGCCCGACGGCACCGTCCGGATCGTCGCCATCGCGACCGAGACGGCGGCGGCGCTGTTTCTCGCCGGCACTTACAAGGATTCGAGCCCGCGTTTGTCCGGCCTGACCTGGGGCGCCGAGGACCTGTCGGCGGAACTCGGCGCGGAGGCCAACCGCGACCGCGACGGGAACTTTCTCGACCCTTACCGGTTGGCCCGCAGTCTCTGTGTGGCGGGCGCCTCCGCCGCCGGCGTGCAGGCGATCGACACCGTCTATGTCGATTTCCGCAACCGCGACGGCCTGCGCCGGGAATGCGAAGAGGCGCGGCGCGACGGGTTCACGGCGAAAATGGCCATCCATCCCGACCAGGTCGAAGTCATCAACACGGTGTTCACGCCGACCCCGGAACAGCTCGCACATGCGCGGCGCGTGGTCGCGGCCTTCGCCGCCAATCCCGGCACCGGCGTCGTCGGCCTCGACGGGCTGATGTACGACCGTCCGCATCTCGTCCGCGCGCAGACCTTGCTCGCGCGCGCACGGGCCGCGGGGCTGGATTAGCTATTTCCTGTAGACGGCCTGCGGATCGAACGTCTTTTCGGCATCGCGAAATTCCAGCCGCGCCGCGCCGGCCTGCCCGAGCGGGACCGCACGATAGAAGCAGGAGCGGCGCCCGGTATGGCAGGCGCCCTCGCCGCCCTGCTCGACCCGCAGCCAGAGCGCATCCTGGTCGCAATCGACGCGCAGTTCGACCACGCGCTGGACGTGGCCGGAGCTCTCGCCCTTCTTCCACAGCGCCTTGCGCGAGCGGCTGTAGTAATGCGCCTCGCCGGTCTCGATCGTCTGCGCCAGCGCCTGCGCATTCATATGCGCGACCATCAGCAATTCGCCGCTCGTCGCGTCGGTCGCGACCGCGGTGACGAGGCCGTTCGCGTCGAATTTCGGCGCGAGGACGAGGCCTTCTTCGGCGGCGTTGGAAGAAGAAGCGTCTGTCATGACGGAACCCTAGCGCATCGCTCTCATCCTGAGAGGCTGGCCGAACAGAAGTTCAACAAATCGGGTCTTTTTGCAAATCCGTCATGCCCGCGCTTGCAGTCAAGCTTGCGCAGACTGCATAAATTTGTCTGCGCGGGCATCCACGTCTTGCCGATGGTTGGGCAAGAAGGACGTGGATGGCCGGGACTTCGCCCGGCCATGACGCGGAACAGACATTTTCACGGGCAAACCGATAGCCTGAAAAAGCCTGGCCATATTTTCGGTCAGGCTCCCAGGATGCGGATCGGGAATTGCGGGTGGAGGAGGCGCTACCGCCCCGCGCCCCGCACGGCGGTGATGAAGCGCACCTGCTCGTTGGCGTCGTCGCGGAACGAGCCGAGGAACTGCGTGGTCATGGTCAGCGCGCCCTGCTTCTGCACGCCGCGCATGGTCATGCAGGTATGCTCGGCCTCCAGCATCACGGCGACGCCGCGCGGCTTCAGGATCTCGTCGATCGCGGAGGCGATCTGCGAGGTCATGTGTTCCTGCGTCTGCAGGCGGTGGCCGTAGATGTCGACCAGCCGCGCGAGCTTGGACAGCCCGACCACGCGGTCCACCGGCCGGTAGGCGATATGCGCCTTGCCGGAAAAGGCCATCATGTGATGCTCACAATGCGAGGTGAAGGCGATGTCGCGCACCAGCACGAAATCGTCATAGGCGCCGATCTCGGAGAAGGTGCGCTCCAGCACCTCGGCGGGGCATTCGCGGTAGCCGCTATAGAGCTCTTCATAGGCATCGACCACGCGCTTGGGGGTGTCGAGCACCCCCTCGCGCGCCGGATCGTCGCCGATATAGGCGATCAGCGTGCGCACGGCGGCTTCCGCCAGCTCGCGGCTGGGGCGGTTCTCGACCGGCACCGGGGCGGCGCGGACATGCTCCGACAGGGCCGGTTTCGGCCAGGGCTTGATCTTGGCGTCCATGGACGGGTCTCTCCGTTCGACCGGCACGGCCGCTCTGCGGGTGCCGGGTGTGTCACCGGGTGGGCCGCGTCATGCCGTCGGGGCGGACGCCGCATTCCCTTCAAGTCAAGGCCGGGCGGTCTTCCCCCGCACGGCCTGGCTTTTTATATAAGCGATACCGTCGCGCGCACAATGCGCATGACGCACACGGCAGGATTGCGCCAGAACCCCATGCTGAACGAGGTTTACAACCGCCGGATTCTGGAACTGGCCGGCAATATCCCCCGCCTCGGGCGGCTCGCCGCCCCCGACGCCACCGCCACCGCCCATTCCAAGCTCTGCGGCTCGACCGTCACCGTCGATCTGAGCATGGAGGGCGACAGGGTGACCGATTTCGCCCATGAGGTGAAAGCCTGCGCGCTCGGCCAGGCCTCTTCCTCGATCATGGCCAGCCATGTCGTGGGCGCGCGCGCGGACGAGCTGCGCGCGCTGCGCGAGACGGTGCGGCGGATGCTGAAGGAGAACGGCGCGCCCCCCGAAGGCGACTGGGCGGATATCGCGGTGCTGGAGCCGGTGCGCGACTACAAGGCGCGGCACGCCTCGACGATGCTCACCTTCGACGCGGTGGTGTCGGCGATCGACCAGATCGAGCGCACGCGCGCGGGCGGCTGATCGCCCGCGGGTCGCTACGGCGCGCGCAGCGCGGCTTCGCGCGTCTGCGCGCAGCTCCTGGC
>JBFWWQ010000123.1:0-9097 GCA_050246095.1 Pseudorhodoplanes sp. | reverse complement strand
GCGCAGCTTCGCGAAATCGGCCGGCAGGTCCTTGTCCAGGAGCTTCTGCGCTTCCGGCACGCTGATCAGCATGCCGCCTTTCTCGAACAGCAGCCGTTCGGTCGGGGATTCCATGATCACGTCTCCGACCAGGCCCGCGAACCAGATGTCGTTGGCGCCGACCGTCAGCAGCGCGGCATCGAGCTTGCGCGAGGGATGGCCCTTCTGCGCCAGCGCGAGCGCCTCCTTCAGGCGCGCGAGCTGCGGCTGCGTGGTGCTCGCGCAGGCGCCGGTCGGCGGGCATTCGCGCGCGCGCAGCGGATTGAATATCCCGAGATCGATGGTCGAACCGGAGCAGGCGAGCGGCAGGAACGTCACCGCCACCTGCGGCTGCTCGACCGCCAGCGCCAGCGCCGCCCGCAACTGATAGCCGTAGAGCGAGCGATGGCACGCCGCGTTCCACCAGCGCGCATTCAGCCGCGACCAGTCCTGCGCGGTGTTGCCGAGCACCGAGGAAAGTCCGGGATCGCACGCCTTGCTGCCGCGAAAGCCGGCGCGGCCGGGGCGGAAATATTCGCTCGTCGTCCCGGAGAGGAACCGCCGGAAGCAGAAGCCGCCGTCGTCGAGCTCCACCGGGCGGTCGGGATTGCCTTCGCCGGCGGCGATGGAATCGCCGATGCCCGCGATCAGGAGGTCGCGCACCGCGATTTCCGCGGTGACGCGCTGCGCGGTGCCGTCGGGCAATCCGACATCGACGCTGGCGCGGGTCGGCGTGCCGTAGCGCACGCGCAGTTTCACTTCCTCGGTACAGGGCGCGGTGACTTCGCGCACCGGCCCCGCGCCGTCGTTGAAGCTCCAGGCGCAGATCATGCCGGGGGCGACCGTTCCGGCCACGGTGACGCCGATGCGGTGGTCCGCCGGCGTCAGGAAGTTCTCGCGTTCGCCGTCGCGCTGGCAGGTCTCGGGCAGCCGCCCGCTCTGGTCGACGCACAGGTTGTCGAGCATGTCGCGGGCCCAGCCGCGACCCTCTGTCGCGCGGGCCAGCCGCCGTTCGGCGGCGAGGATTCCATCCCCCCGCATCGCGGACACGTGGCGCAGGAAATCGCTTTCGTTGCGGAACAGCCGGAAGCGGTTCTTCACCTCCCAGTCGATCCGCAGCGGCGCCGCGCCCGCGACCGGCGGAGCGGCAGGCTGGGCGGCGGCGGGCGTCGGAAGGCTGAGCAGGAGGGCGGCGAAAAATGCCGGAAACGGCAGACGCATGGATATCCCGATGAAAGCAGCACCCCGCTACGACTAGCACGCCGGTTTGGGCGGAAATATGGGTTCCTGCGGGGAGCGGGCCGGCGCCGGCGAGACCGGCCGCGCCGGGTCCGGATGGCCGATACCGGCTTATGCCGCGGAAGGCGGCTCGACCTGCAAGGGCGGCGTCTGCAGGGCCGCGAGCGCGGCAACGAGCAGGACGAGTGTCGCGACCCAGGCCAGCCTCGAGCCGTAGCGGTCGTGCGGGTTCGACAATACGCCGCAGATCGCGGCATTGCCGAGGATGGCGAGGGAAGCGGTGACCGCGAGGGGCTTCAGTTCGGCGAGCCTGCGCGCGCGCCGTGCCAGCAGGATCAGCAGCGGCAGCGCCAGGATCGAGAGAATGGCGACCGGCCGATGCAGCACATTCGCCGCGGCAAACCCCATCTCGCCGCGCTGCTGCCGCGCCGCGCGCATCGCCGGCAGCGCCTGCGGCGTGAAGCGTTCCATGATGCCGTAGGTATGCCACAGGGTGTTCACGACGCCTTCGCCCGTCCCGACGCTGAAGAGCTGCTTTCCGGTCGCGGCCACCGCGGCCTTGAGCTGCAGCAGCGGATAAGCCTTGAGGCTTCCCACGACGATAACCTGCATCTCGGCGCCGAGGCCGGCGAAGCGGCCCAGGTCGTTGAAGACGCTGTTGCCCCAGAGAAACGCATCGGCCGTCTGCGGCATCGTGAACCGGTGCGCGCAGAGCTTCAGGCGCGGATCGGGGCAATGGGCGTCGAGATAGTGTTTGACGATTCCGTCCTCCAGCATGCGGCCGAACAGGATGCCGTATCCGCCGGGAGTCCACGCCCATTGCCGGGAGACCGCATAGTTTCCCGCAAAGGTCAGAAGCAGTCCGAGCGCAACCGCAAATCCGGCCCGCCGGACGCCCGACGGGGGAATGCGCGCGCTGTCGCGGAAGAGAAAATGCGCCAGCAGCGCCGCCAGCACGAGAAAAGCGAGCAGGGCGAAGGTCGCGCTATGGGTGGCCGCGGCAAAGCCGACAAGGCCGACCAGCGCGCCGCGCGTGAGACGGCCCAGCCGATCCCCGCGAAAGGCCAGCAGGTAGAGCGCAAGCACCGCCAATCCGCAGAAAATGTCGGTGAGCAGGAGGCTTGCGAGGAACGGCAGCGCGGTGGCAACCGACAGGATGCCGGTGACCAGCAGCAGATTCCACGGGCTTTGCGCCAGCCCATGCGTGCGCAGCACCAGCGCAAGAATCCAGATTGTCGCGGCGGCCTGGATCAGGATGTTCGGCCAGAAGGCAAACGGAATGGCGGCGGTGAGGAAAAGACCGTAGGCGCCCGCGCGGCTGGGCACGAGATAGCCCTCGAACCAGCGTGCGAGATAGCCGCCCGTGTCCCATTGCAGGATCGGATACCCGTTCCACAAAGCGGGTGCGAGCAGCAGCAGGAAACCGAGGGCTGCCGCGGCTGCGAAGGCGCCGGTGCGCTGCCGGCCGATGCGTGCTGCGAAATCCGCCGCGCCCAGCGCGCCGCCTTCGGATACGACAATTGCGGGCTGTTGGAGGCGGTCGTTCAAGTGGCACGCGCCGGCCGATGGGGAAGGTCGAGCATCGAAGGCGGCCTCTGCGACATGTGCTGTTGCACCCTGACACGGGACGTGGGCAAGGTGAATAGGGGCAACGGGCATGCTGCGGTGCAACGGGATGGGCCGCGCCGGCAGGCCCGGTAGAAAGGCGATTGCAGATCGATGTTCGTGACCTTCTTCACCGAGCTGAAATCCGCCGGCGTCCCGGTCACGCTGCGCGAATACCTGACGCTGATGGATGCGATGGAGAAGGATCTGGCCGGGCGCCGGGTCGAGGATTTCTACTATCTGTCGCGCGCCGCGCTGGTGAAGGACGAGCGCAATCTGGACAAGTTCGACCGCGTCTTCGGCCATGTCTTCAAGGGTCTCGAACTGCTCGAGGACGCGCCGGCCGCGGAAATCCCCGCCGAATGGCTGAAGAAGCTCGCGGAAAAATATCTCACCGAGGAGGAGAAGAAGCAGATCGAGGCGATGGGCGGCCTCGACAAGCTGCTGGAGACGCTGAAGCAGCGTCTCGCGGAGCAGAAGGGGCGCCACCAGGGCGGCTCGAAATGGATCGGCACCGCCGGCACCTCGCCCTTCGGCGCCTACGGCTACAACCCGGAAGGCATCCGCATCGGCCAGGAAGGCAACCGCCATTTCCGCGCGGTGAAGGTCTGGGACAAGCGCGAGTTCAAGGATTTCGACGACCAGGTCGAGCTCGGCACGCGCAACATCAAGGTGGCGCTGCGGCGCTTGCGCAAATTCGCCCGCACCGGCTCGGCCGAGGAGCTCGATCTCGACGGCACCATCAAGGGCACCGCGCACAAGGGCTATCTCGACATCCACATGCGCCCGGAGCGGCACAATGCGGTGAAGGTGCTGCTGTTCTTCGATGTCGGCGGCTCGATGGACTGGCACATCAAGGTGACCGAGGAATTGTTCTCGGCGGCGCGCGCCGAGTTCAAGCATATGCAGCATTTCTACTTCCACAATTGCCTCTACGAGCGGGTGTGGAAGGAGAACCGGCGGCGCTGGCAGGAGACCACGCCGACCTTCGACGTGATGCATACCTATCCGCACGACTACAAGGTGATCTTCGTCGGCGACGCCTCGATGAGCCCCTACGAGATCCAGGCGCCGGGCGGCTCGGTCGAGCATTTCAACGAGGAGCCGGGCGCGGTGTGGATGGAGCGCATCGCGCGCACCTATCCTTCTGCCGTGTGGCTCAATCCGGTTCCGGAAAGCGAGTGGGACTATACCGGCTCGATCCGCATGATCCGCCAGCTCATGGGCAACCGCATGTATCCGCTGACGCTCGAAGGGCTGGACAAGGCGATGCGGGAATTGGTGCGGTAGCGCCGTCTATATACTGGATACCGGGACGCGGGCTGGAAAAAGGATTGAGACCGATGGCCCATTACATCGCCCTGATTCATAAGGATGGCGAGAGTTGCTACGGCGTATCCTTCCCGGACCTGCCGGGGGTCTTCACGGCCGGCGATACGATCGACGAAGCCATACAAAAAGCTGTTACGGTCATCGCGTTTGCAGCGGAAGACTGGTCCGACCTGAAGGGCGAAGTCTTTCCGCAGCCGCGCACCATCGATGAATTGCGGCTGGATCGCGCATTTCAGGAAGCCGCCTATGACGCGGTCGTGGCTGCGGTACCCTTCCGATCACCGGCGGATGTTGCGGCGTGACACGACCCGCATGATTTCCTAGCTCATGGGCAACTGCATGTAACGCCGATTTCGGTGGGCGACGGCCTATTCTCGGCCGTTCATCCTTCGAGGCTCGCACGCAGCCAAATTCACGCTGGCTGCGTAAACTTGCCAGCGATGCTCGCACCTCATGGCCCGGCCGCATTTTCGGTCAGAATCTCAGCTTGCTGGTAACGCTGCATGGTGCGTTGGACGGGATGACCCTGGAGGCTGCGCCGCTCGGCCGCGCCGCAGGAATGAACGCGCCGCGCCGCGCCTACGGCGCGTCCCTGGTTTCCTCCTGCAGTGCCGCGCAGGCCGCCGCCTCCGTGCGCTGCAGCCGGAATACCCGGTCGTCGCGACTGAGATCGACATGGCGCGCGTGGTCGCCGACGCGCCCGCCCATCCACGGCGCGATCGGGCTGTCGAGATGCAGCGTCGCGCTCTTTCCGTCCGCGGCGAGGTCGATGAGGAAATAGCCGCCTTCCTCCGCCGAACCCGGCGCGCCGACCGCGATACAGTCGTAGCCGGCCTTGCCGGTGAAGCTGCGGATCATGCGCCGGCCCGAAGTGTCGATATTGGCGCTGGTCGGATTCCACCCGCAGCCGCCGGCGAAGATGAGCGGCGGCTGCGGCGGCCGGCGCATGAGCTGGATGCTCTCGATATGGCTGCCGTTATCGCCCCGATAGCGGAACGCCAGCAGCGCCTCGCGCGTCTGCTGGCCGGGGAGCCGCTTCAGATGCGCCTCGTCGTAGACGCGGCGGAAGCAGAGGCTGGCGCCGTCCTGCGGCGGCAGGATGCGCTTGAGCGGTTCGTCCGCGGCGGGCGCGGGCAGACCGGTGGCCGCGACGAAGAGGCCGGCGCAGAGCCGCGCCGCCGCGCGCCCCGGGCTCACGATCCCTCGCGCGGCTTCTTGATCGAGGTGGTGCCGAAGCTCTCGATCACCTGCGCCGCCTGCTGCGAGCCGACAAAGGCGAGGAAGGCGCGCGCCAGCGGCGTGATCGTCTGCTCGCGCCAGATCAGCGCCAGGATCACGCGGCTGGGATAGCCGATTTCGGTCGGGTAATGCCCGTCGATGCGCAGCACCGAATAGCGGCGTTCCAGCGTGCGGGTGAAGGGCCCGAAGCCGATCGCGCCGGGCGTGCGCTGCACCGATTCCATCGCCTCCTGCGTGGTCAGCGCGGTATTGGCGCGCTCGGTGACGGTGAGATCGCGCCAGCGCGGCATGGTGGCGCGCAGCACGATGAGCGTGGAATCGCCTTCTTCGCGCGTCACCACGCGCACGCGCTGGTCGGCGCCGCCGACCTGGTTCCAGTTGGTGATGCGCCCGGCATAGATGTCGGCGAGCTGGCCGTTGGTCAGCCCGGTGACGCCGGCGCTGGGATGCACGTAGAACGCGCTCGGGAGGATGGCGAAGGGCTGGTAATTGATGCCGGTCGCGGCCTCCTGGTCGGTGAGGATGCGCGCCACGCGGCCGAGCGCCGCCTCGCCCTTGGCGACGGCGGCGATGCCGGCGGTGGAGCCGACGCTCGGGGGTATTTGAATCCGGGCGGACGGATGTTCCTGCATGAAGGAGGCGGCCAGCGCGCGCAGCATGTCGACGCCGTCGCCGGTGCCCACGACGGAGAGGGTCTGCGCGGCGGCGGGGCCGCCCAGCGCGGCCAGCACCGCCAGCGCGGTCGCGAGGCGGCGCGGAAAACTCAGGCAAGAGGTCATGGCAGTCACCCCGAAGCGGGGCACGGGCGCCCCCGAATCGACACCATGATAGACGCTTGCCGCCGGCAATGCGCGGCGTGGATCGGCGCGCCGGTCCCGGCCCCCTTTCGAATCGGAATTTCGTGCCTATACTTTTTCTGTCGATAACAACCGAAAGGAGGTGATCCAGTGTCTCATTGTCTATCGCCGCGTTCGCCGGCACATGCGACCTGGCTCCTCGCGTCCTGTGAGGTCCGCGCCGCGTGATGCGACGCCTGCAACGGTCGTCGCGGGCCCCGCGCCAGCCGGGTCTGCGGCCGGACCGCGGTTTGACAATGGAAAGGCCGCCCGCAAGGGCGGCCTTTCTTGCTCGGCAGACCGATGCCTGAACCGATCGCGATCTATGTCGATGCCGATGCCTGCCCGGTAAAGGCGGAGGTGTATCGCGTCGCCGAGCGGCACGGGATCAAGGTGCATGTCGTCGCCAACAGCCCGATCGCGGTTCCGCGCCATCCGCTGATCGCGCGCGTGGTGGTGCCGGCGGGGATGGATGCGGCCGATCGTTACATCGCCGAACGCGCGGCGCCCGGAATCATCGTCGTCACCGCCGACATCCCGCTCGCCGACCGCGCGCTCAAGGCCGGCGCCGCGGCGATTGCGCCGAACGGGCGCGCCTTCACCGCGGAATCCATCGGCATGACGCTGGCCACGCGCAACCTGATGGATTCCTTGCGCTCGGCCGGCGCGGTCACCGGCGGCCCGAAGGTCTTCTCGCCGCGCGACCGCTCCGCATTCCTGTCCGCGCTCGATCTCGCGATCGTGCGGCTGAAGCGCGCAGGCTTCTCCGCCAACGGCTGATGCGGGAACACGCACGGGCATTGCGGATCGCGCCGGCGCAATGACATGATCCCGCCATCGCGCGGGTATCCTATTTCTCCCGCTACACGAATGGCGCAACACGAGCCAATGCAGGGAATTCGCGATGCCGCTGTGCTCCCGACCCAACGGCCAGATCCGCAACATGCTCGATCTGACCGGGCGTCTCGGTCTGCTCCCCGACGACGTCGCGCGCCAGCCGCTGCTCGATCTGGTGGCGGCGATCCGCATCTGCGCCGATTGCGATTGCGGGGAAACCTGCCGCGCCTGGCTGGCGCATGCGCCGCGCAAGCTGAAGCAGCCGCCGTCCTTCTGCCCCGACGCCCTGGAACTCGCCCGCGCCAAGGCGGCTTTGGCCTGAAGCGCCGGCCTTGGGCTTTTCCGCCTATTCGGCCGCCTGCGTGACGCGCTTGGCGCCCGCATGGCCGAGCGGCACGCCCTGCGCGATCAGGAGCGCGCGCAGATCCATGACGAAGGGCAGCACTTCCTGGTTCCAGTCGGCGCCCTGCGCATCCCAGGCTTTCTGCTCCATCTCCACCGCGAAGCGATCCTCGGAGAATACCGACTCGGTGAAATAGCGGATCACCGGCCAGAACGCGGTGAGCAGGAAGCCGAACTTGTCGGGCTTGCGGATGCTGAGGAAGCCGAAGGTGCGGTGGCGGCGCTGCTCGCGGTCGACCGGCACATAGGCCGACCACAAATCGAGCGCGTTCTCCTTATCCTCCGGACGCCGCAATTGCAGCATCTGGTAGGGATAGCGGGTGGTCACCGTCATGATGTCGAATTTTTCGTTGGCCGGATCGTCCTGCTCCCCGCCGAGCATCACCTTGGTGGCGAGCGGCGCCTTCCCCTCGGTCAGCTCGAACTTGTACTTGACCTCGACCAGGTCCGCGTCCTTGCGGGTCTCCAGCAGCGTCGGCTTCACGCGCTTGAGCCAGCGCCGGTGCAGGAACTGATGGTTCATGTCCATCAGGTTCTCGTGCATGAACGAATAGTGGCAGGCGACCTCGCGCGTGAAGAACATGGTCTTGTGCGTGGGCGCATGCACTTCCGGAAGCTCCGGGAACGGCACCTGGTCGGCGCGCGCGATATCGCCGGGGAAGACGAAGATCAGCCCGTAGGCTTCGCGGCAGGCATAGGGACGCACCCCGCGCGGTCGCGCGGTCGCGTCCTTGGGAAGATACGGGATGGTGCAGCGGCCTTCCGCGTTGAAGGCCCAGGCGTGGTAGCAGCATTTCACCACTTCGCCCGCCACCACGCCGCAGCTCAGCGGCATCTGGCGGTGCGCGCAGCGGTCTTCCAGCGCGAAGACGACGCCGCTCTCGGTGCGCACCAGCACGATCGGATCGCCGCCGAAGGAGACGCCGAGCGTCTTGCCCTTCTTCAGGTCCTTGCCGACCGCCAGCGGATACCAGAAATCCGGATGCAGACCGACGCGGCGCAAATCCGGGATGTTGCCGGCCGGTTGGCCGGCCAAGGATCCATGCATGTCCTGCCCCTCATCCTCACGCAATGCCGATGGCGGATGCCATCTGTCTTATGTCGCGAAGGCCCCGGCTTTCATTCGACCTCTGATCGTGCGGAGTTGCGGGCGCGCTGGCAAGGGGCTGGATGGACGGCGGGCGTTTCGCCTTCGCTGCATGCAAGCGGCAATGGCCGGAACGGGTCCGGCCATCGCCAGGGTTGAAGGATGCGGGTCTGGCTTAGGAGCGCTTTTCGGCCGTCCACGAGCCGGAACATTCGCCGGCCTTCCAGGTGCCGCCGCCGCTGGTGGTATCGAGCTTGCCCGAACCGAGCGCGCTCTGCTCGCCGCGGCTGACCTTCACGACGATGGCGCCGTCGTTCTTCACATTGCCGGTGACCGTGAAGGAGGCTTCGCCGGCGTATTTCACCGTGCCGTTGTCGATCTGGACGCCGTAGCGGTAGCCGCGGTCGCAGGTGCCTTTTTCGGTGACGATGAGACCGCTCCATCTACCGTCGAAGGATTTGGCCGAGGCGGCAGCGGCCGGTGCGGTCGCGGCGGGCAGGGC
>JBFWWQ010000122.1:0-9104 GCA_050246095.1 Pseudorhodoplanes sp. | reverse complement strand
CGGAGGTGGGACCGGCGAACGGCGTCACCACGCCGTAGCGCTCTTTGGCCTGCGCCAGCCGGTTGTCGTCGCAGCCCGGACAGCGCGTGCGCACCTCGCGGAAGGAGCGGGCGCGGTCCTGCGCGGCGATGCGGTCGAAGACGAGACGCGCGCGCTCGCGCTGGCTTGCATCCCAGGCCGCCGTCTTCGCCGCGACCAGGTTGGCCTGCGAGCGCAGCATGACGCCGTCCTCGATCACCTTCAGCGCATTGGCGGCGAGCGTCGCGCCGGTCGTGGTGATGTCGACGATCAGCTCGGCAGAGCCGGCGGCCGGCGCGCCTTCGGTCGCGCCGAGGCTTTCCACGATGCGATAATCGGCGATGCCGTGCGCGTTGAAGAAGCCGCGCGTCAGGTTGACGTATTTGGTCGCCACCCGCATGCGCGTGTCGCGCCGCAGCCGGTAGGCGGTGGCGACGTCGTCGAGATCGGCCATCGAGCGGACATCGATCCAGGCCTGCGGCACCGCCACCACGACATTGGCGAAACCGAAGCCGAGACCCCGAAGCAGGATCACCTTGCGGTCGGCGTCCGGGATCATCTCGCGCAGCAGGTCCTCGCCGGTGATGCCCAGATGCACGCTGCCCTGCGCGAGCTGGCCGGCGATCTCGGCGGCGGAGAGATAGGCGACCTCGACGCCGTCGAGATTGCCGACGGCGCCGCGATAGTCGCGCGCCCCGCGCGGCTTCACCAGCGGCAGGCCGGCGCGCGCGAAAAACTGCTCGGCATTCTCCTGCAGCCGGCCCTTGGCCGGGACCGCGATGACCAGCGGCGCGCTCATCGGGCCGCTCCCGCCGCCGCGAGGCGCTCGATCCAGACGGAAAATCCGACCGCCGGGATCGGCCGCGCCGCGCCGAGCCGCGTCAGCAGCCCGTCATAGCGCCCGCCCGCGACCACCGGGCCCGTGACCGCGGCATCGTGCAGCTCGAAGACGAGCCCGGTATAATAGTCGAGTCCGCGCCCGAACGAGGTGGCGAAGCGGATCGCGCGCACGTCGACGCCGCGCGCGGCGAGAAAGCCGGTGCGGCTCTCGAACAGATCGAGCGCCGGCTGCAGAGCGGGACCTGCCTCCTTGGCCAGCGCGCGCAGTTGCGCGGCGGCCTCGTCCGGATCGCCGGCAATCGCCAGGAAGCGTTCGATCAGCGCGCGCTTGTCGGCGGGAACGGAAGCCGAAGCGCCGAGTGCGGCCTGCTCCAGAAAGCGGTCGGCGATCTCGCCGACCGAGCGTCCGCCCACCGCGGTGATGCCGGCGATGGAAAGAAGGTCGGTGACCAGCGCGCGCGCGGCCTTGGGATCGGAGCCGGCAAGCGCGGCGAGCACGCCCTGGTAATCCGGCCTGCCGTTGCCGCCGCCGGGCGCGAGCCGCTGCAGGTCCTGCGCGAGATCGGCCTTGCGGTTGAAATCCTTCGAGAGGCGCCGCCGCCAGACCGGTGCGAGATCGAGCGCCTCGACCAAGGCCGAGAACAGCCCGACGTCGCCCATGCGCAAATCCGGCCGGCGCAACCCGAATTGCTGCGCGGCTTCGAGGCCGAGCGCGACCGTCTCGGCATCGGCGGCGGCCGCATCGGTGCGGGCGAAGGATTCGATCCCCGCCTGCAGGAATTCCGCCGGCTGGCCGGCGCGGTCGCGGAAGACCGGACCGAGATAGCAGTAATTCGCCGCGCCGCCGGCCTGCGCGGAGGCGAGATAGTCGCGCGAGACGGGAATGGTGAAATCCGGCCGCAGGCAGAATTCGTGGCCCTGCGCGTCGGCGGTGAGGAACATGCGCGCGCGGATGTCCTCGCCGGACAGGTCGAGGAACGGCTCCGCGGGCTGCAGGACGGCCGGCTCGACGCGCGCATAGCCGGCGCGCTCGAACGCGGCGGCGAGCGCTTCCGCGCGCGCGTCCGTCCTGCGAATGGGTCCTGCCGCCTGCATGGCGCTCCGGTTCCGAAATTCCTCAACAGCGCCGGCCCTGTAGCACGCAGACGTAAAGGTTTCGACGGCTGCCGCCCAAAGCCCTTAACAGGGGCGTTGACCGAGAAAATGTTACAATGTAACAAAATAGGTTAACGCATGGGGCAGGGGCGATGACCCGGATCCGGGAGCATCTTCGCAAGGTGGCGGCGCTGGCGCTGCTGGCGCTGGCGATCCAGCTTGCCGCAGGGTCCGGGCATGTCCATCCGCTCGCCGGCGACGGCTCGGAGCCTGCCGGCTTTGCCGGGACGGTTGCGGCGGATCGTCATGAGGGGCAGCCCGACAACCATTCCGACGAGGGCTGCGCGCTCTGCGCGGTCCTCAGCCTCGCGCTTCACTCGATCCTGCCGGCGCTCCCGCAGCTCGATCTGCCAGTCCAGGTGAGGGCCGAAATTCCGGCAACGCCTTTTGCGCTCTTCCGGGAAACGCGCACCGCGCATTTCCACGCCCGCGCACCGCCGCGCACCTGACCGCGCAACAGCGCCGCTCTCCGCACCTCAATTTCTGAATCGCAGCGTCGCCTGCCCGCAGGCGCAGGCATGGAGTCTGACATGGTCGCATCCGCGCGCCGGATCGCCGCCTCGTGCGGCGTGCTGGCCTTCCTTGCTTTCCCCTTCGCCGCCGCGGCGCAGGAAACCCTGCCGCCGATCGTGATCAACACGCCGAGCCCGATCGCGGTGCAGACGCTGGGCGTGCTGGCCGGAACGCTGATCGTCGTGCCGGGCGCGTTCGCCCCGGTCACGGTGGTGACCGAGGAAGAAATCCGCAGCAATACCGCCAAGACCATCGGCGACCTGCTCCAGTACAAGCCGGGCATCACCGCCTCGAATTTCGCACCCGGTGCCTCGCGGCCGATCATCCGCGGCCTCGACAATTACCGCGTGCGCATCCAGGAGAACGGCATCGGCGCGCACGATGTGTCGGAGATCGGCGAGGATCACGGCGTGCCGATCGATCCGCTGGCCGCGCGCCAGGTCGAGGTGATCCGCGGGCCTGCGACCTTGCGCTACGGCTCGCAGGCGATCGGCGGCGTGGTGGACGCGAGCAACAACCGCATTCCGTCGGCGATTCCCCCGCGCGGCTTCGGGCTCGAGCTGAATGGCGGTCTGACGTCGGTCGACAACGGCTTCGAGGGCAGCGTGCTGCTCGATGCCGGCAAGGGCAATTTCGCCTTCCACGCCGACGCCTTCGCACGCAATGCCGGCGACTATCGCATCCCGTCCTATCCCTATCTCTCGCCGCCCGATCCGGCGCCGCAGGTCGGCAACAGGCAGCCCAACGCGGCGGTCCGCTCCGACGGGCAGAGCGTCGGCGGCTCGTTCGTGTTCGACGGCGGCTATGTCGGCGTCGCGGTGACGCGCTTTGCGAGCCTCTATCGCATCCCGGGGATCGAAGCGACCGAGACCAACACGCGCATCGACATGAACCAGACCAAGGTCACCAGCAAGGGCGAGTATCGTCCCGATTCCCGAGCCATCGAGGCGATCCGCTTCTGGCTCGGCGCGTCTGACTACAAGCACGACGAACTCGCCAACGAAGGCGGCTTCGACGGCGTGCAGCAGACCTTCACCAACAAGGAACAGGAAGGGCGCGTCGAGGTGCAGCTTGCGCCGTTCGACCTGCGCTGGGCGACGCTCACTTCGGCGATCGGCCTGCAGGCGGGTCACCAGAAGCTTGCCGCGCCCGGCGTGGAAGGCGGGCTGTTCGATCCCAATCGGACCACCAGCGTGGCCGGCTACATGTTCAACGAGTTCAGGTTCACCGACATGTTTCGCGCGCAGCTGGCGGGCCGGATCGAGAGCGTGAGCGTCAAGGGTACCTCGCCCGACGTCTTCGTCGATCCGGATGTGGCGCTGCAGCGCGACCGCGCATTCACGCCAAAGAGCGCCGCTCTGGGTTTCCTGCACGATCTGCCGTTCGGCCTGATCGCGAGCGTCACCGGGCAGTATGTCGAGCGCGCCCCGCGCGCGCCGGAAATGTTCTCGCGCGGCGTGCACGAGGCGACGGAGACTTTCGACATCGGCAATCCCGATCTCGGGATCGAGACCGCGCGCACCGTCGAAGCGGGTCTCAAGCGCGCCGAAGGACCGTTCCGCTTCGAGGCCACCGCCTACTACACCCAGTACAAGGGCTTCATCTACCGGCGGCTGACCGGCGAGACCTGCGACGAGGATTTCGCAAGCTGCGCGCCCGGAGACGCGGGCGAGCTCAACCAGGCGGTCTATTCCCAGCGCGACGCGCGCTTCCGCGGCGTGGAGGTGGCGGCGCAGCTCGACGTCCTGCCGCTCTCGGACGGCGTGGTCGGCGTCGACGGGCAATATGACTTCGTGCGGGCGACCTTTGCCGACGGCAGCAATGTGCCGCGCATCCCGCCGCAGCGGCTCGGCGGCGGCGTGTTCTGGCGCAGCCACGAATGGTTCGCGCGCGTTGGGCTTCTGCACGCCTTCGCGCAGAACGATCCCGGCGACAACGAGACGCCGACCGCCGGCTACAACCTGCTGCGCGCGGAGATCACGCATACGCGCAAGCTCGAAGCCAATCCCTTCGGCGCGCGCGAGCTCGTGCTCGGCGTGGTCGGCGACAACCTCCTGAACGAGGACATGCGCAACTCGGCCTCGTTCAAGAAGGACGAAATGCTGCTGCCCGGCCGCGGTGTGAAGGGCTTTGCGACGGTGCGGTTCTAGCCTTGCGATATCCGTCCTCCGTCATCCTGAGACGTCGCGGAGAATGTGCGTCACTTCAGCCCGTGCCGGTCCAGCACCTCGCGCACCTTCGCGACCAGTTCGCTCTCCTTGCAGGAGAACTGCGCCGGCCGCGTCTCGCGCCATTCCTGGTTCGAGGCGATGGCGGCCGCGGCTTTCGCGCCCTCGATCAGGTCCTTGATCTGGATCTCGTCTTTCGCCTTCTCGTCGCCGCCCTGGATGACGACGCAGGGCGCCTTGCGGCGGTCGGCATATTTGAGCTGGTTGCCGAAATTCCTCGGGTTGCCGAGATAGAGCTCGGCGCGGATGTTCGCGCTGCGCAAGGCCGACACCATCCTCTGGTAGTCGGCGAGACGGTCCTTGTCGAAGACGGTGACGACCACCGGGCCTGCCTCTTCCTTGGTGCCGAGCCGGCCGATCAGGGCGAGCGCGGCCTGCAGGCGCGAGACGCCGATGGAGAAGCCGGTCGCCGGCACGACCTCGCCGCGGAAGCGCGAGACGAGCCCGTCATAGCGCCCGCCGCCGCCGACCGAACCGAAACGCACCGGCCGGCCTTTCTCGTCCCTGGTCTCGATCAGCAGTTCCACTTCGTAGACCGGGCCGGTGTAATATTCGAGGCCGCGCACGACGGAGGAATCAATCCTGATGCGATCCTCATCATAACCAGAAGCTTTCACAAGCTTGGCGATTTCAACTAGTTCGGAGCGTCCCTCCTTCAATAGTTGTTCGCCGCCCTTTTGGAAAAAAAACTCGCCCGGTATCTCTCCGATTAAAGATTCCTTTTCGATTTCGTCCACGCCCTGCGAAAATTCAATCCTGAATTTTAGTGATTGAAGCAGGGCTTCAGTCTGCTTCTCATTTAGTTCTGCTCCTGCAGTAAAGTCACCACTCTCGTCTTTACGTCCTTTACCAAGCAGAAGCTTGACACCTTCAACACCTAGTCGGTCCAGCTTATCGATTGCGCGCAAGACAGTGAGTCTTTTTCCGACGTTCGCTTCGCCACCTAATCCTATCCATTCCATCACGCCATCCAGCACCTTGCGGTTATTCACCTTCACCACGTAGGAGCCGCGCGGGATGCCGAGCCGCTCCATCGTGTCAGCAGCCATCATGCAAATTTCAGCATCGGCAGCGGCGACGGATAGTCCGGTCAATGCGCCGCCCACGGTGTCGGCGTCGAACTGCATGAATTGCCGGAAGCGTCCCGGTCCCGGCTTCTCGTTGCGAAAGACCCAGCCGAACCGGTAGCTGCGATAGGGTTTCGGCAGCGCGTCGAAATTCTCCGCGACATAGCGCGCGAGCGGCGCGGTGAGATCGTAGCGCAAGGACAGCCACTGCTCGTCGTCGTCCTGGAACGAGAACACGCCTTCGTTCGGACGGTCCTGGTCGGGCAGGAACTTGCCCAGCGCGTCGGTATATTCGATCGCTGGCGTCTCCACCGGCTCGAAGCCGTAAAGCTCGTAGACCTGGCGGATGGTCTCGATCATCGCGCGCGTCGCCGCGATCTCGGACGGACCCCGGTCGGCGAGGCCGCGCGGCAGGCGGGCTTTGAGTTTCTGGGGTTTTTTGGGTTTGTCGGCCATCGGTTCAGTCAGTGCTGAAGTGAGCGCGCGTTTACCAGCGCCGGGCAGGGGCGGCAAGCGAGGCACCATTCCCGTGTCCCGGACGCGGTGCAGCGTGTAGCGCAGCGCAACGGTGCACCGCCGATCCGGGACCGTCGCGGGTACCGAACTTGCAATGGTCCCGGGTCTGCAGCGCACCGTTACACGCTGCGCTGCGCCCGGGACATGAGAGCATACTTGCCCCCGAACCCGCCCCGGCGTTCAATGCGCCGACCCCACGAGAGGCCCCCATGCCCCAGACCAGCCGTATTCCGCAGGCCACCGCCGTCCCCAACGACCTCGAAGCGTTCTGGATGCCGTTCACGGCGAACCGCGCCTTCAAGCGCCGCCCGCGCCTCGTCGCGCGCGCCAAGGACATGCACTATTTCACCCCGGAAGGCCGCCCGGTCATCGACGCCGCCGCCGGCCTGTGGTGCGCCAATGCCGGCCATAACCGCGCCCCGATCGTGGAGGCGATCAAGAAGCAGGCGGAGGAGCTGGATTTCGCGCCCGCCTTCCAGTTCGGGCATCCGCGCGCCTTCGAACTGGCGAGCCGCATCGGCGCGCTGGCGCCGGCCGACCTCGACCATGTGTTCTTCTGCAATTCCGGCTCGGAGGCCGTCGACACCGCGCTGAAAATGGCGCTCGCCTACTGGAACGTGTCCGGCCAGGCGCAGCGCCAGCGGCTGATCGGGCGCGAGCGCGGCTATCACGGCGTCGGCTTCGGCGGCATTTCCGTCGGCGGCATGGCCAACAACCGCAAGCAATTCGGCATGGCTCTGGCCGGCGCCGACCATCTGCCGCACACCTATAACCGCGAGCAGCAGGCCTTCAGCAGGGGCGAGCCGGAATGGGGCGCGCATCTTGCGGACGAGCTGGAAAAGCTGGTCGCTTTGCACGGCGACACCACGATCGCGGCGGTGATCGTGGAGCCGATGTCGGGCTCGACCGCGGTGCTGCCGCCGCCGAAGGGCTATCTGCAACGCTTGCGCGCGATCTGCGACAAATACCGCATCCTGCTGATTTTCGACGAGGTCATCACCGGCTATGGCCGCCTCGGCCACGCCTTCGCGGCGGAGCGCTACGGCGTCGTGCCCGACATGATCACCTTCGCCAAGGGCATCACCTCCGGCTCCGTGCCGATGGGCGGCGTGATTGTGCGCAAGCACATCCACGATGCCTTCATGCAGGGCCCCGAGCATGTGGTGGAGCTGTTCCACGGCTATACCTATTCGGCGCATCCGCTCGCCTGCGCGGCCGGCATCGCCACGCTCGACCTCTATCGCGACGAGAAGCTGTTCGAGCGCGCCAAGGCGCTGGAGCCGAAATGGGCGGACGCGGCGATGGCGCTGAAAGGCCTGCCGCGCGTGCTCGACATCCGCACCGTGGGCCTGACCGTCGGCATCGATCTCGCGGCCAAGCCGGACGCGGTCGGCAAGCTCGGCTACGAGGCGATGGAGCGCGGCTTCCACGACGAGGGCATCATGTTCCGCATCGTCGGCGACTCGATCGCCATGTCGCCGCCGCTGATCGTGAGCGAGGCGCAGATCGGCGAGATTTTCGACAAGGTGGCGAAGGTCATCAAGGCCATCAACTGAATAGTCATTCCGGGACGGCTCCGAAGGAGCCGGGCCCGGAATCCATAACCACGGCTCCGGATTATGGATTCCGGGTTCGCGCGTTCCGCGCGCCCCGGAATGACGAGAGAATTACTTCTCCGGCAGCAGGATCGCCCAGCCGACGTGCAGATCGTCGCCGGTGCGGCGGAAGGGCAGCACGAAGGCGGGCTGGATTTCGGCGCCGGCCGCGATCGCGCGGTAGCGGTCGGGCATCTGGTCCGGATAGCCGTCCGTCCACAGCACCACCGCGCCGCGCCGGCGCAGATCGGCGAGGTCGATCCAGGGCGTGCGCTCGGGCATGCCGTCGATCAGCACGCGCGGACGGACGCCGGCGGCGTAATGCGAGACATTGCCGCCGAGCCACATGGTGGAGATCAGATAGTCGAGCGGCCGGCCGGTCCTGCGCGCGAAGCCCTCGGCGATGCGCTGCGCCAGCGCGTCGCCGGGAAAAAGCGAGGCATAATAATGCCCGGTATAATGCGGCATCACCGCGTAATGGCCGACGAAGCCGAGCACATACATGCCGAACATGCCGGCCCAGGCCGCGGCGGTGTATTTCACGCGCAAAGCCTCGACCACGGTGCGCGAGGCCATCACCACCCATAATCCGAAGAACAGCCACAGCGGATAGCCCCACATCGTCACCAGCGCGCGTCCGCTCACCGCCGACAGCGCGATCACGCTCGCCATCGGGCCGAAGGTCAGCAGCGTGACGATGCGCCGGTCGAAGGCGGCGGCGTCTTTGCGCCGCTCGACGAATACGAACATGGTGCCGGCGATGAAGAACGCGGGCAGCAGGGCGGCGAATTGCGCGCCGAGGAATTGCGCCGGATAGAGAATGTGGTCGATCGCCCCGCGCGCCGGTAAGGCGCGCGCGTTGGCATAATGCAGCGGCAGGAAATCGTTCTGCACCAGCCAGAGAAGATGCGGCGCGGCGACGGCGAAGGCGATCGCCGCGCCGAGCCAGGGGCCGGGCGTCCTCAGCGTGGCGCGCGCCTCGCGGTCGAGCAGCAGGAACAGCACCAGCGGCACCGCCAGCACGATGAAGAAATATTTCGACCAGAAGGCGAGCCCGAGCCCGAGCCCGAGCGCCAGCCAATGCAGCATGCGGTTCTCGCGCAAAGCGGCGTGGAAGGCGAAGCCGGCTAGCGCCCAGAACGGCAGCTGGATCACGTCGTGGTTGAATTTCG
>JBFWWQ010000121.1:0-9133 GCA_050246095.1 Pseudorhodoplanes sp. | reverse complement strand
CCCGCAATACGCTGACCACGGAGGCATTCCTCTCCTGGCAGTTCTCGATCGACCAGCACGGGCTGGCCGGTCTGCGCACCACCCGCATCCAGCAATACCGCCAGTAAACGCCGCCATTCGCAGGCAGCCGCGCCGGCCCTTCGGCCGGCGCATTCGTTTGCCGAAACCCCTGTTGACCGGCCCCCGTAAGCGGTAGGCCCCGGCGCGCGTTCGGGTATAGTGCCGCCCGCAACAGGAAGAAGCGCGCCATGCCCGTGAGGCTCTCAACCGCCATTCTCGCCGCCTGCCTGGCCTTTCCGCTGACCGCCCAGGCCGGCCCCGTGCCGCTCGCGGTCGGCGAAGTGATCCCGCTGCTGCCGCCGGAGGGCTATGTCTTCCGCCCGGTCTATGTCCGCCCGGCCATGCACAGCCGCTGGGAGCCCGCCGACACCAGCATGGGCTATGCGTTCCGCGAGCCGCTCTACACCGCCCCGCGCGGCTATGTGTACCGGACCATCTCCGGCTATGCCGTCTACCGGGTGGCGGTGCGGCCGCACACTGCAAGCGTGCGGCCCTATGCCGTGAAGAAGAAGGCGGTCCGGGTGGCGGCGCGCAAGCGCGGCCTGCTCTGCGTGACCGATATCGGCTACGGGCGCTGGTCCGACTGCCGCTGACCGGCGGACATCCTTCGCGAGAGAAAGGGCGGGCGCGCGTCCGCCCTTTTGCGTTTCCGGGCGCGTTAACCGGATGGAAACCATAAACTGGGCAAATCTTGCCGGGGGACGCGGGAGCGTTGCGTCCAGGACAAAGGGTCACCCGTGCAAGGGCTTGCCGAGTTCGTCAAGACACTGGGCGTCACGCGCATCGCCGCGATGGGCGCCGTCACCGCCGCGCTGATCGGCTTCTTCGCCTTCGTCATCCTGCGCGTCACCGCGCCGACCATGACCACCCTGTTCACCGACCTGACGGTCGAGGATTCCTCCGCGATCGTGAAGGATCTGGAGCGCCAGGGCATCGGCTACGAATTGCGCAACGACGCCGGCACCATCCTGGTCCCGAAGGACAGCGTCACCCGCCTGCGCATGAAGCTCGCCGAAGCCGGCCTGCCCAAGGGCGGCGGCATCGGCTACGAGATTTTCGACAAGAGCGACGCGCTCGGCGCCACCAGCTTCGTGCAGAACATCAACCATCTGCGCGCGCTGGAGGGCGAGCTCGCCCGCACCATCCGCGCCATCGACCGCGTGCAGAGCGCCCGCGTGCATCTGGTGATGCCGGAGCGTCCGCTGTTTTCGCGCGACAAGGTCGAGCCCTCCGCCTCGATCGTGCTGCGGGTGCGCGGCACGCTGGAAGCGCAGCAGGTCCGCGCCGTCCGCCACCTCGTCTCCTCCGCGGTCAGCGGCCTGAAGCCGGCGCGCATCTCGATCGTGGACGAGAGCGGGCGCCTGCTGGCCGACGGCGCCGGCGACGAAACGAGCGCCGGCGGGCTGTTCGCCGACGAGCGCAAGGCCGCCTACGAGCGCCGCCTGCGCGAGCAGGTCGAGGCCATCGTCTCCTCCATCGTCGGCCCCGGGCGGGCGCGCGTGCAGCTCGCCGCCGAGTTCGACTTCAACCGCATCACCCAGACCTCCGACCGTTACGATCCCGAAGGCCGCGTGGTCCGCTCCAGCCAGACGCGCGAGGAAAGCTCGAATTCGACCGCTTCCGACGGCCAGGTCACCGTCGGCAACGAATTGCCCGGCGGCCAGCAACGCGGCGGCGCCCCGGGCAGGCAAGGCGGACAGGGCGGACAGGGCGATCCCGCGCGCAGCGACCAGAACCGCAAGACCGAGGAAATCGTCAATTACGAGATTTCGCGCACCACCAAGACCGAGGTGATCGAGGGCGGGCGCGTCAACCGCATCTCCGTCGCGGTCCTGGTCGACGGCAACTACACCAAGAACGACAAGGGCGATGTCGCCTACGAGCCGCGCGGCAAGGAAGAACTCGACCGCATCGGCGCGCTGGTGCGCTCGGCCATCGGCTTCGACCAGAAGCGCGGCGACCAGGTCGAGGTGGTGAATCTGCGCCTTGCCGAGAGCCCGCAGCTTCCCCCGCGCGATCCCAAGAGCTGGATCGACTTCCTGCAATTCACCAAGGACGACATCATGCGCGGCGTCGAGCTCGGCGTGATGGCGCTGCTCGGGCTGATCGTGCTGTTCATGGTGGTGCGGCCGATGGTGCGCAGGATCGTGACGCCCGACAAGGTCAGGGCGCTGGCCCATGCCGCCGCCGGCGCGCTGCCCGGCGTCGCCGGCGCCGCCGGCGCCGTGGTCGGCGGGGTGGGCGGGCCGAACGTGATCGTGGGCGCCGAACAGGCGACCGCCTCGATCTCCACCCACACCTCGCAGATGATCGACATCGCGCAGGTGCAGGGACAGGTTCACGCCCAGTCGGTGCAGAAGGTCGGCGAGCTGGCGGAGAAGAACCCGCACGAAACCGTGGCCATCCTCCGCCAGTGGCTCCACGACACGCACTGAAGCACGCCCATGACCACGCCGCTGCTCGAGAAGAATGACGGTGACATTGCCAGCGTGATGGCCGCGCTGGCGAGCCGCCAGACCGACAACCAGACCGCGTCCGGGCGCAAGCTGACCGGACCGGAACGCGCGGCGGTGCTGCTGCTGGCGCTGGGCGACCAGTATGGCGGCAAGATCTGGAGCCTGCTCGACGACGACGAGCTGCGCACGCTGTCGATCACCATGTCGACGCTCGGCACGGTCGAGGCCCCGGCAGTGGAGAACCTGCTGCTCGAATTCGTCGGCCGGCTGTCGGCGGCCGGCTCGCTGATGGGCAATTACGACGCCACCGAGCGGCTGCTGCAGCAATTCCTGCCGCCCGAGCGCGTCGGCGGCATCATGGACGAAATCCGCGGCCCCGCCGGCCGCAACATGTGGGAGAAGCTCTCCAACGTCCAGGAAGAGGTGCTGGCGAATTACCTGAAGAACGAATACCCGCAGACGGTCGCGGTGGTGCTGTCCAAAATCCGCCCCGAGCACGCCGCGCGCGTGCTGTCGATCCTGCCGGAAGAGCTCGCGCTCGACGTCGTCAACCGCATGCTGCGCATGGAGGCGGTGCAGAAGGACGTGATCGAGCGCGTCGAGCAGACCTTGCGCACCGAATTCATGTCCAACCTGTCGCAGACGCGCCGCCGCGACGCGCACGAGGTGATGGCGGAGATTTTCAACAATTTCGACCGCCAGACCGAGACCCGCTTCCTGACCTCGCTGGAGGAGCAGAACCGCGAGAGCGCCGAGCGGATCAAGACGCTGATGTTCACCTTCGACGACCTGATCAAGCTCGATGCCGGCTCCGCGCAGACGCTGATGCGCAACATCGACAAGGACAAGCTGGCGATCGCGCTGAAGGGCGCCTCCGAGCCGGTGCGGCAGTTCTTCATGAGCAACATGTCGACCCGCGCCGCCAAGATGCTGATCGACGACATGCAGGCGATGGGCCCGGTGCGGCTGCGCGAAGTGGACGAGGCGCAGATGCTGCTGGTCAATCTCGCCAAGGACCTCGCGGCCAAGGGCGAGATCGTGATCGCCAAGCAACGCGGCGACGAGGAGCTCGTCTATTGACCGTGACCGCGCGCCCGAGATTCCTGTTCGACAACGACTTCGCGGCCGGCCCGAAGCCGGCCTCCACGATCGCGCTCGACGCGCATGCCCGCCTGCTGGCGGAAGCGGAGACCCGCGGCTACCGCAACGGCTTCGCCGCCGGCGAGGCGGAGGCGCGCGCGAGCCGTTCGCGGAGATCGCCGCCTTGGTCGCCGATTGCTTCCGGCATCTCGTGGCGGCGCCGCATCTGGCGGTGCGGGTGCACGAGAATCTCTACGCCGCCGCGCGCGAGGAGCTCGACCGGCTCGCCCGCCAGGCCGGCTTCGAGGGCCGGGTGGTGCTGCTGTCGGAGCCCGACATCGCCGAGGGCGATTGCCGGATCGAATGGGCGGATGGCGGGGTCGTGCGCTCGCGCGCCGACATCGAGGCCGCCATCGCGGAGGCCGTGGCGCGCTTCGTCGCGGCCCGCAACCCGGGTGACACCGTCGTCAGCGTGAAAGGCGAACGAACATGAGCGACAACGAAGCCAAGGTCCCGCTGCCGAGCCTCGAGGCGGAGGACGCCATCATCGCGGCGCCGGAGACGCC
Source organism: Pseudorhodoplanes sp. (assembly GCA_050246095.1). Taxonomy (GTDB): domain Bacteria; phylum Pseudomonadota; class Alphaproteobacteria; order Rhizobiales; family Xanthobacteraceae; genus Pseudorhodoplanes. The sequence goes on along the minus strand of JBFWWQ010000121.1, from coordinate 4,971 downwards.
GCTCGCTCCGGCCGAGAGCGAGGGACGCACCGCCGCCGAGCTCGAAGCCATGTTCGACGTGCCGGTGCAGGTCTCCGCGGTGCTCGGGCGCTCGCGCATGGAAGTCGGGCAATTGCTGCAGCTCGGACCGGGCGCGGTGCTGGAGCTCGACCGCAAGGTCGGCGAGGCGATCGACATCTACGTCAACAACCGGCTGGTCGCGCGCGGCGAAGTCGTGCTGGTCGAGGAGAAGCTCGGCGTGACCATGACCGAAATCATCAAGGCGGAGCGCTAAGGCCGCACGGAACAAGAAGGAGCTAGAATCATGCGCCTCCTCATCATCGGCACCCTCAAGGGGCAGCTCACGCTCGCCACCAAATTCGCGATGCAGCAGGGCGCCACCGTCACGCATGCCGACAGTTCCGACCAGGCGCTGGCCGTGCTGCGGTCCGGCCGCGGCGCCGACCTCCTGATGGTGGACGTGGCCGTCGACATCGCCGACCTGGTGCAGCGGCTGGAAGCCGAGCATATCCACGCGCCGATCGTCGCCTGCGGCGTCGACACCGACGCGCGCGCGGCCGCCGCCGCGATCCGCGCCGGCGCCAAGGAATACATCCCGCTGCCGCCCGATCCGGAGCTGATCGCCGCCGTGCTCGCCGCGGTCGCCGACGACAACCGCGATCTCGTCTTCACCGACGAGGCGATGGCGCGCGTGGTCAGGCTCGCGCAGCAGATCGCTTCTTCCGACGCCTCGGTGCTGATCACCGGCGAATCCGGGACCGGCAAGGAAGTGCTGGCGCGCTTCGTGCACGCCAAGTCGAGCCGCGCCGGCAAGCCGTTCATCTCGGTCAATTGCGCGGCGATCCCGGAAGCGCTCCTGGAATCCGAATTGTTCGGGCACGAGAAGGGCGCCTTCACCGGCGCGGTCGCGCGCCGCATCGGCAAGTTCGAGGAGGCGAATGGCGGCACGCTGCTGCTCGACGAAATCTCCGAGATGGACGTGCGGCTGCAGGCGAAGCTGCTGCGCGCGATCCAGGAGCGCGTGATCGACCGCGTCGGCGGCGGCAAGCCGGTGCCGGTCAATATCCGCATCCTGGCGACCTCCAACCGCAACCTGGCCGAGGCGGCGCGCGCCGGCAGCTTCCGCGAGGACCTGCTGTTCCGCCTCAATGTCGTGAACCTGCGCATCCCGCCTTTGCGCGAGCGCCCCTCCGACATTCTCGAACTCGCCGCGCATTTCGCCGCGCGCTATTCCCGGGCCAACGGCCTGCCGGAAAAGACGCTCTCGCCGGACGCGCGCCGCACGCTCACGCTCAATGCCTGGCCCGGCAATGTGCGCGAGCTGGAGAACGCCATTCACCGCGCCGTGCTGCTCTCCTCGGGACCGGAAATCGGCGCCGATTCGCTGACCAGCGCCGACGGCGCGGCGCTGGGCGCGCCGGCGACCCCGCCCGCGGTCGCGCATGCGGCGCTCGCCGCCGAGCAGGTGACGCGCGCGCTGGTCGGGCGCACGGTCGCCGATGTCGAGCGCGACCTGATCCTGGAGACGCTCCGGCACTGCCTCGGCAACCGCACGCATGCCGCCAACATTCTCGGCATTTCCATCCGCACGCTGCGCAACAAGCTGAACGAATACGCCTCCGACGGCGTGCCGGTGCCGCCGCCGCATGGCGGCGACGCGCGCTGCGCGGCGGCGTGAGCAAACCCTCGGTCGTCGCGGCCGAGCCCGGCGAGGGCCGGGACCCATAGCCGCTGTACTGTGGATGGGGCGCCGTGTATGGGTCCCCGCCTGCGCGGGGACGGCGACTGAGTCCGCGGGGACGACGACCGAGAATGCGAACCATCTACAAAATCTGCGCCGCCGCCGAATGGCGCGCGGCGGAGCGCGAAGGCTTATACCGCGGCTCGGCGGTCGACCGGCGCGACGGCTTCATCCATTTCTCCGCGGCCGATCAGGTGGCGGAAACCGCGGCGAAGCATTTCGCCGGTCAGGTTGACCTGCTGCTGATCCATGTCGATGCCACGGCACTCGGCGGGGCGCTGAAATGGGAAGCGTCGCGCGGCGGAGCGCTGTTCCCGCATCTCTATGCCGGCCTCGCGATGCCGGCCGTGATCCGCGTCGAGCCGCTGCCGCTCGGGAACGACGGCCGGCACCTGTTTCCGGATTTGACGAAAGCCTGATCGCCTCCGGCCGGCCGCGCGGCCGGCCGCGGCGAGCGATGACAGGCGGCGCGGACCTGTTACGATCCGCCGACCGAGGCCAAGGCTTGCGCGCCGCATGATCCGATTTGTCCAGGCGCCTTTCGCCGTCGCCCTGCTCGCCGCCGCGATCCTCGTTCCCGGCCGCGCGCGGGCCTCCGACTATGCCGATTTCCGCGACTGGCATGTCGCCTGCGACAACCTGCGCAACTGCGTGGCGACCGGCGGCGACGGCGCCGGCGAGGGCGCGTATCTGCGCATCGCGCGCGGCGGCGCCGCGGATGCCGCACCGAGCATCGCCGTCGTCGTCTCCGCCGAGGCGGGTCAGCGCTTCACGCTGCGTTTCAACGAGGCCGCCCTGCCCGGCCTTCCCGACACGCCGCTCGAAGGCGCGCCCGACGCGAGCGGCGGTTACCGGCGCGTGGTTCTCTCCGACACGGCTTCTGCCGCAGCCCTGATCGCCGCCTTCCGCAAGGCGGACGGCATCCGGGTCACGCGCATGCCGGCGCCGCGCAAGGATTCGCATGTGAGCGAGACCTCCGACATCTCGCTGCTCGGCCTCGTGGCGTCGCTATTGTGGATGGACGACGAGCAGAAGCGCGTCGACACCGTCACCGCGCTGATCCGGCCGGGAAGCAAGCCGGCTTCCGCCATCCCGCCGCGTTCGGCCGAGCCGGTCGTCGTCCGCCCCAGGCCGACGCTGGCGAAAATCCCCGACAAGACGCCGCCCTCCCTGATCAGGAAGGGCCGCGCGCTGTGCGAGGAGGAGGACCCGAATTCCAAACTCGAGCAGGTTTATCCGCTGGCCGGAAACCAGCTGCTCTACATGTTCAGCTGCCCGGATTCGAGCGGCGCCTACAATGCCTATTACGGCATGCTCGCCGCCCCCGCCGGCAAGCCGCAGGCGGCGCGCGCGCTCAGCTTCGCCTGGCCGGTGCAGGTCGGCGACACCGTGCACGATGCCGACGAGCCGATGCTGGTGACCAACCCGCTGTTCGACCCCAAGACCGGCACGCTCACCACCCTGTCCAAGGGTCGCGGTCTCGGCGATTGCGGCACCGGCGAGGAATGGCTCTGGGACGGCACGCGCTTTCGCCTTGTGCAGCTGAAAATGATGGTGCATTGCAGGGGCATCCCCTACGAGGACTGGCCGATCCTGTATCGCGCCGCGGTGAAGTAAGAGGGCCGGATGCGTCTGCTGCTGTGCGTCGTTGCCATGTGCGTCGTCGCGGTGTCCGGGACACAGGCGCAGGTCAAGCAGGGCTGCGACCTGCCCAATGCCGACAACAGCATCCACGGCGTGACGCTGGGCGATGCGAAAAGCGCGCGGCAGGTGCTCGGCGACGACCACCGCAACGTGGTCAACGATCCGCAGACCGATTTTCCCTGGATCCTGTTCGCCTCGCGCGACAACAAGCAGCTGCTCGCCTTCCGCCATCACGCCGGCGACGTCGTCGATTCCTATCGCGAGGTCGAGGTGAAATTCGGCCGCGACGACCGCCGGCCGCCGAAACTGCCGGTCTTCGAGTTCGTCACCGGCAACGGCATCAAGCTCGGAATGAAGCGGCGCCCGTTCCTGCGCAGGATGGGGCCGTGCTTTTCCAGCGCGGTGAAGGGCGACAGCGAGATCATCCGCTATGCGCTCGCCGAGAAGGAGCCGAAATCGGCCATCCTGAAGGCGGCCAACATGCCGCAATATTACGCCGAGTATGAGTTCGACCACGGCGTCCTGGTGCGCATGAAATTCGGCTACGCGCCGGTCTGACGCGCCGCTTTCCCGCACCCTGCGCGCCCGCCCCTGACGGGGCCGTCCCGTTGTTGCCTTCCTGCCGCAGGGCGCCGCCGTCGCGGCCAAAACGGTTCCCGTTAACGTCTCGCTAACCATAAACCGGGCAAAACTTGCCGGGGGAAGGGGTAATGCCACACCGCACGCGCTACCGACTTACCGGCCAGGCCCGATGCTGCGGGACCGTGTTACCGGCGCGTCCGCACGCGCCGAAGACCGCCGCATGACCGACGTGACCGCCGGAGCCGCCAGCGCCCCGCCCGCCGCCGGCCGCGGCCTGTTCGGCTTCCTGCCGGGCGGCATCGCCGGCAAGCTCGCCGGCTCCGGCGACATCGCACTCGCGCTCGGCGTGATGACCATCCTGGTGGTCCTGATCCTGCCGCTGCCGCCGCTGCTGCTCGACCTCTTCCTCGCCGTCTCGATCATCCTCTCGGTGCTGATCCTGATGACGGCCCTGTTCATCCATGCGCCGCTGGAATTCTCCGCCTTCCCGACCATCCTCCTGATCTCGACCATGCTGCGGCTGGCGCTCAACCTCGCCTCCACGCGCCTGATCCTGGCGCATGGCCACGAGGGCACGGCCGCCGCCGGCCACGTGATCGAGGCGTTCGGCAATTTCGTCATGGGCGGCAATTTCGTGATCGGGATCATCGTGTTCACGATCCTGATCATCGTGAATTTCGTCGTCATCACCAAGGGCTCGGGGCGCATCGCCGAGGTCGCCGCGCGCTTCCACCTCGACGCCATGCCCGGCAAGCAGATGGCGATCGACGCCGACCTCTCGGCCGGCCTGATCGACGAGAACGAGGCGCGCCGCCGCCGCCGCAATCTCGAGGACGAGAGCGGCTTCTTCGGCGCCATGGACGGCGCCTCGAAATTCGTGCGCGGCGACGCCATTGCCGGCCTGCTGGTGGTGTTCATCAACGTGATCGGCGGGATGAGCATCGGCGTCGCGCAGCAGGGCATGCCGTTAGCGGAGGCCGCGCGCACCTACACGCTGCTCACCG
>JBFWWQ010000120.1:0-9172 GCA_050246095.1 Pseudorhodoplanes sp. | reverse complement strand
GTTGGCGATGCGGATCGCGCGCACGCCGTCGGTGACGGTGTCCGCGGTCCCGGTCTGCGCCAGCACGGTGCCGTGCCGCGACGCATAGAGCGACAGATCGTCGTCCGTACCGGCCAGCGCGCGGAATTCCGCTTCGTTGAGGCGGACCGCCGCCGGACCACGCGCGAGCAGCGAGCGAGCATAGGCTGAGCGCATGGGCGAGCGGTCGACCAGCACCGGGTCGAGCACCCAGAGCGGTCGGTCGTCCTTGCGCGCGGCGAGCGCAAGGTCGACCGCCTCGCGCCGCTCGGAATCGAAGGTGCCGAGATTGATCAGCAGCGCATCCGCGCTGGCCGCGAAGGCGCCGATTTCCTCCGGCGCCGTGGTCATCGACGGCAATGCCCCCGCCGCCAGCAGCACGTTCGCGGTGAAGGCCTGCGCCACCGTATTGGTCACGCAATGCACCTTCGGGCGGGCCGCGCGCAGCTGCGACAGCACGCGGCCTGCGCGCAGCGGCAGGTCGTCGGGTTTCGGCTTCGCGGATGCCTGCATCTCTGCTCCCTCCGCCGGAATGACCCGGATCAGGTTCGATGGGTTGGCGACACCGCCTCTCAGCCCGCCGGCAGGTCCGGCAGGCACCCCAATGAGACGGCCGAGTTCCTAGTCCCAATGCCGCCGGGGGGCAAGAAGGCCGCGTTTGCGCGGGCGCCGGCACGGACGCTATCGTGGCCGCTTCTCTGCGACGGGATTTCCATGCTGAGACTGGTCATTGCAATGGTCCTCTGCGCCCTCCCGGCAGCGGCCTTTGCGCATAGCGGGGAAGGCGTCGCCGGGGGCTTTTCCGGCGGCCTCCAGCACCCCCTGTTCGGCCCCGACCATGTGGCCGCCATGATCGCCGTAGGGCTCTGGGGCGCGTTTCTGGGACCGCCGGCCCTTTACCTCCTGCCGTTGGTTTTTCCGCTTGTCATGGCCTGCGGCGGCGTCCTGGCCATCCTCGGGGTGCCGCTGCCGGGGATCGAGGCGGGGATCGCCCTGTCGGCGGCCGTCCTCGGCCTGATGGTGGCGCTGGCGGCGCGGCCGCCGCTCTGGGTCGCGGCGCTGCTGGTCGGCCTGTTCGCGATTTTCCACGGCTATGCGCACGGGGCCGAGCTGCCGCAGGGCGCGGATGTGGCGGCGTTCTTCGCCGGCTTCGTGATCGCGACCGGCCTCTTGCATCTGTGCGGCATCGGCTTCGGCCTGCTGGCCACGCGCCCGGCCGGCCGCGCGCTGGTACGGGCGGCGGGCGGGGCGATCGCGCTGGCCGGCATCGTGTTCCTGAGCCGCCTGGCGTGAGGCGGGCGATCCGGGCCGCAGGCCTCGCGCTCCCGGGCCTGCTGCCCGCGACGCCGGGTTTCGCGCACAGCGTGGTCGCAGGATACGACCCCTTTCCCGGCGGCCTGCTGCATCCCCTGCTGGTGCCCGCACATCTGCTGGCTTTGGTCGCGTTCGGCCTGATGCTCGGCACGCAAGGCGCGCGCGCGAGCCTCCGCCTGCTCGCCGTGTTCGCGCTGTCGCTCGCGGCCGCAATCCTGATGGTCGCCGCAGCGCTTTCGCCGAGCGAACCCGCGTTCGTGCTGTCGATCTGCACGCTCGGCGCCGGTGCCGTCGCGGCGGCCGGGCGGCCCCTGCCCTTTCCGGCAACGGCGCTGCTCACAGGCGTCGGCGCCATCGCGCTGCTGCTCGATTCCGTTCCCGCCATCCTGTCGAGATCGGAAACGCTGATCGCGCTCGGCGGCACCGTGCTGTCGGCAGGCGGCGTGCTCGCTGCCGTTGCCGGACCGAGCTTGCTGGCACGCCGCCCCTGGCAGAAAATCGCGGTGCGCATCGCCGGATCGTGGTGCGCGGCCAGCGCGCTGCTGGTCCTTGCCGTCACGCTGGCGCGCTGACCGCGGCGGAATTCGACGTTCGGGAGACGCCCGGCTCGGCTTGTCAAAGCGCCGCGATTTTGCTGGATTGGCCCCGCTCGCCGAGCGCGACGTGGAGGCAGGAATGATTCCGTTTTTCGTGCAGATCAAATGCCAGCTCGGCAAGTCCTACGAGGTCGCCAACCACCTTGCGGATACCGAGATCGCATCGGAAATCTATTCGACCGCCGGCCATTACGACCTGCTGTGCAAGTTCTATGTCGACCAGAACACCGACATCGGCCATTTCGTGAACGAGAAGGTGCAGATCATCCCGGGCATCCAGGACACGCTGACCATCATCACGTTCAAGGCGTTCTGAACGCGGCGGTCAGTTCTGGCCGGGCGGGCTCTCGGCATCGACCGGCCGCTGCAGGCCGAGCTGGCGTTCGCGAAACAGCACGAACAGCCCCGCGCCCACGACGATCACCGCGCCGGCAAAGACCAGAAGGTGCGGGACTTCGCCGAACACGAAATAGCCCAGCAGGAATACCCAGATCAGCACCGAATAGCCGAACGGCGCGACCAGCGAGGCCGGGCCGTAGCGATAGCTTTCGGTCAGCAGGATATGACTGATGCCGCCGAACAGGCCGGTGGCGATCAGCGCCACCCATTGCCCCTGCGTCGGCCACACCCAGCCGAACGGCAAGGTCATGAGCCCGGCCACCGCGCAGATGATCGAGAAATAGAACACGATCGACGCCGTGGTCTCGCTGTCGGTCAGCCGCCGGGTCTGGATCACGGAGGCGGAATTGAACACCGCCGCGCCGACCGCGCAGAGGCTGCCGATCGCCGCCGCACTGTAATGCGCGCCGGAAAACATCGAGAGATTGAGCTGCGGCCACAGCATCACCATGACGCCGCAGAAGCCGACGAACACCGCCGACCAGCGATAGGCGCGCACGCGCTCGCCGAGATAGATCGCCGACAGCGCCACCGTGATGAAGGGCGAGGCGAACGAGATCGCCGTCGCCTCCACCAGCGCCAGGCGCACGAGCGCCGCGAAATTCAGGAACATGCCGCCGACGCTGAACAGGCCGCGCCCGACATGGCCGAGCGGCCGCTGGGTGCGGACGGCATCGCGCAGCTCGTTGCGCCAGGCATAGACCACGACCACCGGGATGATCGCGAAGAAGGCGCGGAAGAACACCACCTGCCCGACCGGCACGCTGCCGCCGACATAGCGCACGAGCGTCGACATCGTCGCGAACAGCAGCGACGAAATCAGCGTAAGCGTAATGGCGCGGACGACATTCACGGGGTGCGGGCGGGTCGTCGGCCGTACGCGCGCTAGCGGCGCCCGGGACGTTTCGGACCTTCCACCGGCGTAAGCGATTTGACATAGGCCGCCATCGCCGCACGATCCCCCGCCGGCAGTTGGGATGTGTTGCGGATGACCGGCACCATCGATCCGAGGATCGGCCGACCGTCCGGCTTGTCGCCGAATTCCAGGAATTGCGCAATATCGTCTTCGGACCAGTCGCGCAGTCCGGCTTGCGTGATGTTGGGAACCCAGCCCTCGCCCGCGGGATCGGGGCCGCCGGCCAGCCGCTGGCGGGTCACGATCCCGCCGAGCCGGTCGCGCGGCGAATGGCATTCGGCGCAATGGCCGGGCCCGTTCACGAGATAGGCGCCGCGGTTCCACGCCGCGTCCCTTGCCGGATCGGGCGCGAACGGCCGCCCGTCCAGATACAGCCGCTTCCACAATCCCACCGCGCGCCGCACGTTGAAGGGGAACGGCAATGCGTGATCGCGCACCCGCCCTTGCACCGGCGCCAGCGTCTGCAGATAGGCGAAGAGATCGCGCAAATCGCCGACGCGCATGCGCTGGTAGGAGGTGTAGGGGAAGGCCGGATAGTAATGCCGGCCGTCCGGCGATGTCCCCTTCTGCATGGCGGTGACGAAGTCCGCCTCGCTCCAGGCTCCGATGCCGTCGGTGCGGTCCGGCGAAATGTTCGGCACGTGAAAGGTGCCGAACGGCGATTTCAGCGCGAGCCCGCCGCCGAGCCGCGTGGCATCCTCCTGCCCCGGCGTCGCATGACAGGACGCACAGCCGCCCGCGAAGAACAGCGTCTTGCCGTTTTCGAGATCGGGGGCATGCGGACCGAGCGCGCCGACCGCGACGGTCGCCGGAACGGTCGCGAGCCAGAACAGTCCGGCCGCGAGCGCCGCCGCCACGGCCATCGCAACCAGCAAGCGGCGCAGCATCAGGCGATCCCGTTCGTCGCAAGCGGTGCGGAGGGCATGCGCGAGCGCGTTCGTCGATGTCGCGTCAATTCTTGATCAGGTAGTTCTCGTGACAGCCGTCGCATTGCCGGCGCAGTTCCGGATAGGCGGCTTTCAGGGCGTCGAGATTGACGATCTTGCCGCGGTCGGCCGCCGCATCCTGCCCGAGCTTGGCGAAACGCGCCTCGAATGCCGGCTTCTCGGTCCAGATTTTTTCCGAGGTGCGGAAATCCTCCCCCGGCTTGGTTCCCGACACCGATCCCGGCGGGAACAGGTTCGGCAGCTTCTGCGTGCTGGCGACGATCTGGGTCAGCGCCGCGTCCACCTGCGCCTGATTGTAGGGCTCCTGGCCCCGCTGCATACGGTTCAGCGAACGGTAGATATACCGGCTCATCGCCTTCATCTCCGCGCGGCGGGCCTCGACGGGGTCGGACTGCGCGGTGACCTGCGAAGCGACGGCCAGGACGGACGTGGCGGCGACGACGGCGATGGCTGACATGCGAACAAACATCTGGATGACCTGCTGCTGCGAACGCGGACGGGCTCGAAATACAACCCGGAGTAACCAGCGTTATTCCAAAAAAGAACGGCGCTGCAAATGCAACGCCGCCTCTCTCACGCTTAGTTGACCGGCCGTCCCGCGGCGGCTCGCCACAGGCAAAGGTGCGCCTCACATGCTGATGGCGCGCTTGCCGTCCCGGATCGCGGACCATACCCGCAGCGGCGTCGCCGGCATGTCGATCGCGGCCACGCGATAGCTGCGCCACAACGCATCGACGATCGCGTTGACGATCGCGGGACAGGAACCGATCGCGCCCGCCTCTCCGGCGCCCTTGAACCCGAGCGGATTGTTCCTGCACGGGACATTGCGGGTCTCGAACCGCATGTCCGGCATGTCGGAGGCGCGCGGCATCGCATAGTCCATGAAACTCGCGGTCACGAGCTGGCCGGAATCGCTGTCGTAGACCGTGTTCTCCATCAGCGCCTGGCCGACGCCCTGCACCGTGCCGCCATGCACTTGTCCCGCCAGCATGAGCGGGTTCAGCGTCACGCCGAAATCGTCGACGATCACGTAGTTGACGATTTCCGTCGCCCCGGTCGCCTCGTCGATCTCGATTTCCGCGATATGCGTGCCGTTCGGGTAGGTCGCGCCGGGCGGCGTGAACGCATCCGCGGCGGTGAGCTTCTCCGGCACGGCATCGGGCCGGGCGGCCAGATCGGCAAAGCCGATCTGGCGGTCGGTACCCGCGACGCGCACCACGCCGTCGGCGAATTCAAGGTCGCGCGCGCTCGCTTCCAGCGCATCGGCGGCGATCTCCTTGAGGTTGTCGGCGAGCTTGCGCGTGGCCATCGAGACCGACGCGCCGCCCGAGGGGATCGAGCTCGATCCCCCGGTGCCCATGCCGGTGGCGATGCGGTCGGTATCGCCCTGCACCATGCGGATGCGATCGAGCGGCAGCCCGAGCTGCTGGTGGATGAGCTGCGCGTAGGCAGTGTCGTGGCCCTGCCCGGTCGACTGGGTGCCGATCAGCAGCGTGACCGTGCCGTCCTGCTCGAGCTTGACGGTCGCGGTTTCCGGGCCGTTGGCGCCGCAGGCCTCGATATAGGTGGCAAGCCCGATGCCGCGCAGCCTGCCGCGTTTCCTCGCGGCCGCCGCACGCTTCCTGAAGCCGTCCCAGCCGGCCGCCTCCTGCGCGCGCGCCATGTGTGCGGCGAATTCGCCGGTGTCGTAAACCTTGCCGGTCGCGGTGGTGTAGGGCATCGCCTTCGGCTTGATGAAATTCCTGCGCCGCAGGGCATCGGGCGCCATGCCGAGCTCGCGCGCGACCGCATCCACCAGACGCTCGATCACGTAGGCGGCTTCCGGCCGCCCGGCCCCGCGATAGGCATCCACCGGCACGGTGTTGGTGTAGGGCGCGACCACGCGGATATGGCAGGCGGGAATGTCGTACACGCCCGGCAGCATCGCCGCGCCGATATAGGGGATGTACGGCGCGTAGGTGGACAGATACGCGCCCATGTCGGCGACGGTCTCGACCTGCAGCGCGAGAAACCTGCCCTTCTCGTCGACCGCCATCCGCGCGGTGGTGATGTTGTCGCGGCCCTGCGTGTCGCCGAGGAAATGCTCGGTGCGGTCCGCCACCCACTTGACCGGGCGCCCGGTGCGCCTTGCGGCCACCGCCACCAGCGCGTATTCGCGGTAGGGAAAAAGCTTGGTGCCGAAACCGCCGCCGACGTCGGGCGTGATCACGCGCATCTTCTCCGGCGCGATTTTCAGGACGCGGTGGGCGATGACATCGCGGATCGCATGCCCGCCCTGGCTGCCGACGGTGAGGGTGTAGCGGTCGGCGGCCGCATCGTATTCGCAGACCGCCGCGCGCGTATCCATGTAATTGGTGACGAGCCGCTGGTTGACGATTTTCAGCGACACGACCTTCGCCGCCCTGGCGAAGGCTGCGACGCAATCCTGCCTGTCGCCGAACTCGGTCTCGAACGCGATATTGCCGGGACGGTCCGGCCAGACCAGCGGCGCGCCCGGCGCCAGCGCCGCCTCGCCGCCGACGACATGCGGCAGCGTGTCCCATTCGATTTCCAGCGCTTCCGCCGCGTCGCGCGCCTGGTCCAGCGTGTCGGCGGCGATGAAGGCGATGGCGTCGCCGACATGGCGCACCTCGTCCGGGCACAGAACCGGATAGGTCGGCACCGCCATCTTCTGGCCGGGCACCCCGACCACGCAGGGCATCGGGCCGAGATCGGCAATGTCGGCCGCGGTCAGGACCAGCCGCACGCCACCCATCGCGCGCGCCCGCTCCACGCCGCCGACGACGAAGCGCGCATGCGCATGCGGCGAGCGCACGACCAGGGCATGCAAAGCCGCCTGCGGATGCAGGTCGCTGACATAGCGCCCGTGGCCGCGGATGAGGGGATCGTCCTCCTTGCGCGGAATGGCCTGACCGACGCCGAATTTCATGCGAATTCCCGTCCGAAATGCCGCCCGCTCATTCCGCCGTCTGCACGCGCGCGCCCGCATCGCGCTTGCGGCGGCCGCGGTCGGCGAGCCAGCGCGCCACGATGTAGAAGGCCGGCGTGAAGATCAAACCGAAAATGGTGACGCCGATCATGCCGGAAAACACGGTGGTGCCGAGCACCTGCCGCATCTCGGCGCCGGCGCCCGTCGCCCATACCAGCGGCGTCACGCCCAGGATGAAGGCGAGCGAGGTCATCAGGATCGGCCGCAACCGCATTTCGGCGGCATGCATGGCCGCGTCGTGCCGCTCACGCCCCTGGTCCTCGAGCTGCTTGGCGAATTCGACGATCAGGATCGCGTTCTTGGCGGCAAGGCCGATCAGTACGATGAAGCCAACCTGGGTCAGGATGTTGTTGTCCTGTCCGCGCAGGAGCACGCCCGTAATGGAAGCCACGAGACACATCGGCACGATCATGATGACGGCGAGCGGCAGCGTCAGGCTTTCGTATTGCGCGGCGAGCACGAGGAACACGAAGACCACGCCGAGCGCGAAGGCGAAGATCGCCGTATTGCCGGCGCGGATCTGCTGGAAGGCGAGCGTCGTCCACTCGTAGGCGAAGCCTTCCGGCAACGTCTCGGCCGCGAGCTTCTCCATGACGGCGATCGCCTGCCCCTGCGAGAAGCCGGGCGCGGCCCCGCCGTCCAGCTCGGCGGCCGGGTAGATGTTGTAGCGCGGCACGCGATACGGACCGGATATGTCGCGCACCGTCGTGAAGGAGCCGAGCGGCACCGTGTCGCCGTTCGCATTGCGCACCCGCAGCTTCAGCACGTCCTCGGGCACGAGGCGGAAGGCGCTGTCGGCCTGCGCCTGCACGCGGAAGGTGCGGCCGAACAGGTTGAAGTCGTTCACATAGGCCGAGCCGATATTGACCTGCAGCGCGCTGAACACGTCGGCGACGTTCACGCCGAGCAATTGCGCCTTGGTCCGGTCGATATCGAGATAGATTTGCGGCGTGGAAATCTCGAACAGCGAGAAGACCTGCAGCAATCCCGGCGTCTGCCCGGCGCGCGCCTGCATGGCAGCGACCGCGCCCTGCAAAGCCTGCGGTCCGCGTCCGGCGCGGTCCTCGACCATCATGCGGAACCCGCCGGCATTGCCGATGCCCTGCACCGGCGGCGGCTGCACGACGATCAGGAAGGCGTCCTGGATGCCCGCCATCTTGCCGAACAGCGCGCCCTGGATCGCGGCCGCCGACTTCGCCGGATCGCCGGCGCGCTTGGAGAACGGCTCGAGCACGAGGAAGGCGGCGCCGGCATTCGGCGCGTTGGTGAAGGTCGCGCCGGAAAAGCCGACGATGTTGATGACGTTGCCGACGCCGGGCTGCTGGAGCGCGATATCGGTCACGCGCTTCATCACGGATTCGGTGCGCTGCAGCGAAGCGCCCGGCGGCAGCTGCGCGGCCACGATCAGGTAGCCGAGATCCTGCTGCGGGATGAAGCCCTGCGGAGCCTTGCGGAATTCGTTCAACCCGTAGGCCAGGATCGCCGCATAGACCACCAGCATGACGACCGCGAGCCGCACCACCCGGGCGGCGAGCCAGCCATAGCTGCGCCCGAGCGCATCGAAGCCCCAGTTGAAGGCCCGGAAGAAGCCGCGGATCGGCTTCTCGTACCACTTCTCCTCGGACGGCTTCTTGTGCGGCTTCAGCAGCAGCGCGCACATGGCCGGCGACAGCGTCAGCGAGACGATCAGCGAGATGATCGTGGCGCCGGCGATGGTCAGCGCGAATTGCCGGTAGAACTGCCCCGAAATGCCGGTGATGAAGGCCGAGGGCACGAACACCGCGGTGAGCACGAGGGCGATGGCGACCAGCGCCGCGCCGACCTCGTCCATGCTCCTGATCGCCGCTTCGCGCGGCGACAGCCCGCGCGCGATATTGCGCTCGACATTCTCCACCACCACGATGGCGTCGTCGACCACGATGCCGATCGCCAGCACCAGCCCGAACAGCGTCAGGTTGTTGATGGTGAAGCCGAACAGGCCCATGAAGAAGAA
>JBFWWQ010000119.1:0-9172 GCA_050246095.1 Pseudorhodoplanes sp. | reverse complement strand
GGCGACCGCTATCTCGGCCCGGCCGCTTTGCTGCAGGCCGAACGCTGGCTGGTCGACAGCCGCGACGAGGCGACCGGCGACCGCCTCGACTTCCTTGAGGACCCGTTCCGCCTGTATCGCTGCCACACCATCCTGAACTGCTCGAAGGCCTGCCCGAAGGGTCTCAATCCGGCCAAGGCCATCGCCGAGATCAAGAAGACCATGGTCGAGCGGCAGGTCTGAGCCTGCGTCTCGCGCGGGCGCGACATCGCGGCCGCGCCGGCGCCGGCGCCGGCGCCGCCTGCGACAACATATCCGGCAGCCTGAACGCCCGTTTAGCGCAAGGCCGCAGATTGACCATCATGTGCGACGAGCGTCGGTGCCGCCGATCGGCGCGCGCCGGCGCATCGGTGAAACCTTTCCGGCGCGACGCGGTTTTTCTGCACAGGAATCCGGCCGGGACAATCGAAATGCGAACACGAACGCTTCTGCTTGCGACCACCATGCTGGCCGCCGGCCTGATCGCGACCCATCACGCCTTCGCGCAGGCGCCTGCTTCCGCACCCGCGGCGGCGCCAAGCGAGGACCCGAAGAAGCCGCGCAGACCCGGCCGTCCGCCGGCCGCACCGCCTCCCGCCGCCGCGCCCGCGCAACCGCCTGCACCGCCTGCATCCCGGCGGGCGCAGCCGCCGGCGCCCCGCGCCCTCCCACCGGCGCCTCCAGTCGCAGCGCCCGCGCCACCACCGCCGCCGCGCGTCAATCCACCGACACCGCCGGTCGCGGCGCCCTCGGCACCGCCGCTGCCCCGCGCCACCCCGCCGGTCGCAAAACCGTCGACTCTCCCGACACCGCAGGCTTCGCCCTCCGCACCGCAGCCGCGCCGCGACGGACGTCGCGAGGAGCGTCGTGAGGATCGCCGCGAGGGCCGGGGCGACGACCGGCGTCGCGATCAGGCCCGGCCGCCGGTGCCGACAACCCCGCCGCCGCCCGCCGCGCAGACACCGTCCGCACCGCCTTCGCCGCCGACGGCCCGGACACCGTCCGCGCCGCCTTCACCGCCCGCAGCCCAGGTACCGGCCACGCCGCCGGCGCCGCCCGCTTCACGCATCCCAGGCACACCGTCGGCACCGCCGGCCGCGCAGAGCCCGGCAACCCCGCCGCCCGCCGCACAGACGCCGCCCGCGCAAGGTCAGCCGAGCGCCCGGCGCGACGGGCCGCGCCGGCTGGAGGAGGTTCGCGGCGAGCGGCACGAAGAGCGTCGCGGCAACCAGGTCATCATCCGCGAAGGCGACCGCACCATCATCCGCCAGGGCGACCAGGTCATCATCCGGCGCGACGAAGCCGAGCGCTTCCGCCGCGCCGCTCCCGACGCGCGCGTGGAGCGACGCGGCCGCGACAACGTCACGACCATCGTGCGGCCCGGCGGCGTGCAGATCGTCACCGTGACCGACAATACCGGCCGGCTGATCCGGCGCGTGCGCCGCGACCCGCGCGGCCGCGAATTCGTTCTGATCGACAACGTGTATCGCGGACCGCGCCGCGCCGGTCCGGGCTTCGTCATCGTGCTGCCGCCGCCGGTCATCCGCATCCCGCGCGAGCGCTACATTGTCGACGCCGGCGACGTGCCGCCGACGGTGATCTACGAGACGCTGATGGCGCCGCCCGTGGAACGGCTCGACCGCCGCTACACGCTCGACGAAATCCGCTACAGCCCGATGGTGCGCGACCGCATGCCGCGCATCGACCTCGACACCATCACGTTCGAGACCGGCTCCTGGGAGGTGACCCCGGACCAGGCCGCGCGGCTGGCGCCGATCGCGGACGGCATCCGTCGCGCGATCGCGCAGAACCCGAACGAGGTGTTCCTGGTGGAGGGCCATACCGACGCGGTCGGCTCCGACGAGGATAATCTCTCGCTGTCCGACCGTCGCGCCGAGTCCGTCGCGCTGGTACTGAGCGAACAGTTCGGCGTGCCGCCGGAAAACCTGACGGCGCAAGGGTATGGCGAGCAATATCTCAAGGTTCCGAGCGAGGGGCCCGAGCGCATCAACCGGCGCGTCACCGTGCGGCGCATCACGCCGCTCTTGACCGGGCAAAGCGGGCCGCAGTGAAGTTTCTTTCCCTCTCCCCGCTCAACGGGGAGAGGGAAGAAGCTACAATCCCAGCTTCTTCCTGCGCTGGCCGAGCGTGCGCAGCCGCAGCGCGTTGAGGCGGATGAAGCCCTGCGCGTCGCGATGATCGTAGGCGACGGCGCCTTCCTCGAACGTCACCAGGTCCTGGTCGTAGAGCGAATATCTGCTCTCGCGTCCGATCACCGCGACCGAGCCCTTGTAGAGCTTCAGCTTGACGCGGCCGGTGACGAATTCCTGGCTCCTGTCGATCGCCGCCTGCAGCATTTCGCGCTCGGGCGTGAACCAGAAACCGTTATAGATCAACTCCGCGTATTTCGGCATCAGCTCGTCCTTCAGATGCGCCGCGCCGCGGTCGAGCGTGATGCTCTCGATGCCGCGATGCGCCGCCAGCAGGATGGTGCCGCCCGGCGTCTCGTACATGCCGCGCGACTTCATGCCGACGAAGCGGTTCTCCACCAGATCGAGCCGGCCGATGCCGTTCGCCTTGCCGAGCGCGTTGAGCTGGGTGAGCAGCGTCGCCGGCGAAAGCTTCCTGCCGTCGATCGCGACCGCATCGCCCTTCTCGAAGTCGACGGTGACGATGGTCGGCTTGTCCGGCGCCTTTTCGGGATCGTCGGTGCGCGAATAGACGTAATCGGGAACGTCGAGGCTCGGGTCTTCCAGCACCTTGCCCTCGGAAGAAGCGTGCAGAAGATTGGCGTCGACCGAGAACGGCGCCTCGCCGCGCTTGTCCTTGGCGATCGGGATCTGGTGCATCTCGGCGAATTCGATCAGCTTGGTGCGCGACGTGAGATCCCATTCGCGCCAGGGCGCGATCACGGTCACATCGGGCTTCAGCGCGTAATAGGTGAGCTCGAAGCGCACCTGGTCGTTGCCCTTGCCGGTCGCGCCATGCGCCACGGCGTCGGCGCCGACCTTCTCTGCGATCTCGATCTGCTTCTTGCCGATCAGCGGTCGCGCGATCGAGGTGCCAAGGAGATACTGGCCCTCGTAGACCGTGTTGGCGCGGAACATCGGGAACACGTAGTCGCGGACGAATTCCTCGCGCAGGTCCTCGACGAAAATGTTCTCCGGCCGGATGCCGAGCAGCAGCGCCTTCTGCCGCGCCGGCTCCAGCTCCTCGCCCTGGCCGAGATCGGCGGTGAAGGTGACCACCTCGCAGCCATAGGTCGATTGCAGCCATTTCAGGATGATCGAGGTGTCCAGCCCGCCCGAATAAGCGAGCACGACCTTGTTCACGCGCCCGCGCTTATCTTCTTGATTCATAACGATAATCCGCCAAAACCGGAGAAAACCGGGCGGACTATAGGCACGGGAGCGGCCCGGCCGCAATGCTCTGCGGCAAGCGCGGCGCCGGCATCGACGGCGGAAGGCGGACCCGCCTTGGCGGGACCGCGCTATTGCGTCCGTGGCTTCCTGCTCTTGGTCTGCGTCGGGACGTAACGCGGATTCGGCTCGCAGCGCCCGCCCGCGCCCATGATGGTCGCGTAGCATTGCTGGTAGCTGACGAAGCCGCAATTATAGGTCGTCCAGTCGTAACGCGCGCACCACGGATATTCGCGCGCCTGCGTCGGCGCCGGGGCGGCAAGGAGCGCGGTCATTCCGAACAGGGCGAGGGCGAGAATCTGGCGCATGGGATTTCTCCTGGGCTTTCTCCCTGAAAACCGTTCCGACCGATCATAGTGCCGCCGGACGCGATATTCATCCATCCATGCGACCCCGGTAGGGGGCGTCGCGCTCCAGATGCTCGCGCAGCAGCCGCACGTTGCGCCGGTTCGCGCGCCACAGCACGTCGAACACGTCGCCGGCAATCGGCACGACGCCGATCGCGCCGTCGAGCGCCACGTTGGCGACCATCCGCGCCAGCACGGTGCGGGGCACACCGACCCGCCAGGCTTCGTAGACGATGTAAGCCGAGAGCGTGGTTGTGATCGCATCGCCGATCCAGGGAACGAAGCCGATCAGGCCGTCCACGCCAAAGCGGATCTTCGTGCCCGGAACGGCGAACGCCGTGTCGAGCAGGCGCGAGAGCCGGTCGAGCCGGTTCAGCGCCGCCCAGCGCGACTCGCGCGGGCGTCCCGCAAAGGCGCCGTCAAAGGCGAAAGCCTGGGCCATCGTCCGACCTCCCTGGACAAACACGCGCCTCGACATGGTGACGAAACTCCTGCATTCAAGAATTTGCCTGCCATAAGGGTTCCTTCCGTGCCGCCGGATACGCCGTCGCTCGATTTCTGGTTCGAATTCGCCTCGACCTATTCCTATCCGGCCGCCATGCGCCTCGCGCCGCTGGCGCAGCAGGCGGGCGTCGCGGTCCGCTGGCGGCCGTTCCTGCTCGGCCCGATCTTCCAGGCGCAGGGCTGGGACAATTCGCCGTTCAACATCTACCCGGCCAAGGGGCGCTACATGTGGCGCGACCTGGAGCGGCTGTGCGCGCGCGAGCGGCTCGACTTCCGGCGGCCGCGCCAGTTCCCGCAATCCGGCCTGATCGCCGCACGGGTCGCGCTGGTTGCGCTCGACGAAGGCTGGGGCGAGGATTTCAGCCGCGCCGTCTATCGCGCACAATTCGCGAAAGGCCGGCTGATCGGCGATACCGCGGTGATCCGCGAGCTGATCCTGGAACTGAAGCGCGAACCGAAGCCGGTTCTCGACCGCATCCAGGGCGACGAGATCAAGGCGCGCCTGCGCGCGCAGACGCAAGAAGCGCAGCGCCTCGGGATTTTCGGCGCGCCGAGTTTCGTCACCGCGGACGGCGAATTGTTCTGGGGCAACGACCGGCTGGAACAGGCGCTGGACTGGGCGCGGCAGCTTTGAAAGCGCTCCCGCTTTCTTACCCTCCCCCTTGCGGGGAGGGTAAGGAAAAAGCAACTCAAGGATCCAGCCGCATGGGAAGTCCGGCGCCGGCCATGTATTGCTTGGCCTCGCGCACCGAATGTTCGCCGAAATGGAAGATCGAGGCGGCAAGCACCGCGCTGGCATGGCCGTCGCGCACGCCCTCGACCAGATGCGCGAGCGTGCCCACGCCGCCGGATGCGATCACCGGCACGCGCACGCTGTCGGACACCGCGCGCGTCAGCGCGATGTCGAAGCCGGACTTGGTGCCGTCGCGGTCCATCGAGGTGAGCAGGATTTCGCCCGCCCCGAGGCTCACCACTTCCTGCGCATAGGCGACGGCGTCGATGCCGGTCGCGTTGCGGCCGCCATGCGTGAAGATTTCCCAGCGCGGCGGCGCGCCCGGCTTCGACACCCGCTTGGCGTCGATCGCGACCACGATGCATTGATCGCCGAATTTCTCAGCCGCCTCGCGCACGAAGGCGCGCCGGTTCACCGCCGCGGTGTTGATCGATACCTTGTCGGCGCCGGACTTGAGCAGGGTGCGGATGTCCTCGACATTGCGCACGCCCCCGCCGACCGTCACCGGCATGAAGCAGGCTTCCGCCGTGCGGCGCACGACGTCGAGGATGATGCCGCGATTCTCGTGGCTCGCCGTGATGTCGAGAAAGGTCAGTTCGTCGGCGCCGGCAGCGTCATAGGCGATGGCCGCCTCCACCGGATCGCCGGCGTCGCGCAGGCTGACAAAGTTGACGCCCTTGACGACCCGTCCGTCCTTGACGTCGAGGCAGGGAATAACGCGGACCTTAAACATTCACCGCATGTGCCACGCCGAAGGCACGCACGGCAAGCTCCAGCAGCAGGGCCGCGATCAGCAGCAGGAAGGCCCGCGAATCCAGGCGCTCGCTGCGCTTGCGGCCGGCCTGCAGGGCGGCGTCGTATTGCAGATAGCTGTCGAAATCGCGCGCGCGCAGGAACTTGAACCGCTCTTCGGACTGCTCCTTCTGCAATTGCCAGCTCCGCACCAGCTGCGCCAGGGCCAGCACGCAGAACGCGATTGCCGCGATATGTCCGAACAGGGCGATGCGGTCGCCCGGCTTCACCGCCGCGAGAATGACCGCGATGAACCCGGCGCCGGCGGCGAACAACACAAGGCGCATGACGTTGCCGGCATCGTTCGCGCGCTGCAGGTGGAACATGGCAAGCTGCCACTGCTCGGCCTCGGCCGGCGGCTTGTCACTCGGCTTTCCGTCCGACGCCATCGGGTCCCCCGGAGATCGATCTCATCAAACGCATGGCCTCGGCCACATCCAGTCGCCCGTCGTAAAGCGCCCGGCCCACGATCGCCCCTTCGAGCCGACGTGCCCGCGGCGCCAGCAGCGCGCGGACATCCTCGATCGAGGCAAAGCCGCCCGAGGCGATCACCGGAATGGAAATCGCCTCCGCCAGCGCTATCGTGGAATCGAGATTGAGCCCCTTCAACATGCCGTCCCGCGCAATGTCGGTATAGACGATTGCGGCCACACCGGCATCCTCGAAGCGCCGGGCAACTTCAAGTGCGGTTAATTCCGAGCCCTCCGCCCATCCCTGCACCGCGACCCGGCCCTCGCGCGCGTCGAGCCCGACCGCGACCCGGCGGGGATCGAGTGCGGCCGCCTGCCGCACCAGGTCCGGATTGCGCACGGCGGCGGTGCCGATGATGACCCGGCTGACGCCCTTGCCGAGCCAGCCCTCGACCGTCGCCATGTCGCGGATGCCGCCGCCGAGCTGGACCGGGATGCTGACCGCGTCGAGGATGCGCTCGACCGCCCCCGCATTCACCGGCTTGCCGGCGAAGGCGCCGTCGAGATCGACGATGTGCAGGAACTCAAAGCCGGCGCGCTCGAAGGCCAGCGCCTGCTCGGCGGGGTCGCTGTTGAACACCGTGACGCGCGCCATGTCGCCCTGCTGCAGGCGCACGCACTGGCCTTCCTTCAGGTCAATGGCGGGAAAGAGAATCATCTTTGACGATCTCGGCCATCACGGCTTCCACGCCAGAAAATTCGCGATCAGCGCGAGGCCGAAGCGCTGGCTCTTCTCGGGATGGAATTGCGTGCCGATCATGTTGTCGCGCCCGACCATCGCCGTGACCGGCCCGCCATATTCGGCGTCGGCGACGACGTCGCCGCGATCCGCCGCCCTGAGCGCGTAGGAATGCACGAAATAGGCGTGCAGCCCGGCGGGCCCGAGCGTCAGGTCTCGCAGCACGGGATGCGGCTTGCGCAGGTCGAGCGTGTTCCAGCCCATATGCGGGATCTTCAGCTGCGGGTCCGACGGCGCGATGCGGTCGACTTCGCCGGCGATCCAGCCGAGCCCCGGCGTCACCTCGTATTCGCGTCCGCGTTCGGCCATCAGCTGCATGCCGACGCAGATGCCGAAGAACGCCTTGCCCTTGCGGCGCACATTCTCGTTCAGCGCCTCGACCATACCGGGCACGGCATCGAGGCCGCGCCGGCAATCCGCGAAGGCGCCGACGCCGGGCAGCACGATGCGATCGGCGCGGTCGAGCAAGCCGGGATCGTTGCCGACGACAATCGGCTCGCGCAGGCCGCGCTCGCGCGCCGCGCGTTCGAAGGCCTTGGCCGCAGAGTGCAGATTGCCCGAGCCGTAATCGACAATCACCGTCGTCATCGCGGGCGGCCAGGCTCCGGAAACAGCCCCACCACATCGTCGCCGGTTGGCCGCGGGCCCCAGGACGAGACGACGGCGGGCTTGGGCGGCTCGGCTGCGATCGGCGCCGTCGGCGCGATTTTTTCCGCGAAATAGCGACGCTCGGCGGTCTCCAGATCGTCGCCCACGACCGCGGCGACCTCCTTCCAGCCGCGGCGCGCCAGCGTCCAGCGCTGCAGCGAGGAGGCCTCCAGGCCGATCAGCACGGCAAGCGCGGCATTGATGACGAACTGCGCCCCATCGCCGATGTCGAAATACCAGAACGTGGTGTACAGCAGCCCGAGCAGCAGCACATACAGGAACGTCACCAGCCACAGCCTTCGCCACAGCATCCATAGCGGCCCGAGCAGGAAGGCCCAGAAATAGAACCCGTCGCGCACGAACCGCACCTGTTCGGGATTCGCCGGTTGCGCGCCGCGGCGGGCAGGCGGTTCGTGCACGGTATAGATCGCCATCTCGGTCAGCCTCTCGCGAACGAGCCGTATTCTGCGTCCGACAGCATCAGCCGCCGAGCGAACCCTTGGTCGAGGGTATTTCGTTGGCGGCGCGCGCGTCGATCGTCAGGGCGGCGCGCAGCGCGCGCGCCAGGCCCTTGAAGCAGGATTCGGCGATATGGTGGTCGTTGCTGCCGTAGAGCGTCTCCACATGCAGCGTCACGCCGGCATTCATGGCGAAGGCCTGGAACCATTCGTTCACCAGCTCGGTGTCGAAATTGCCGATCTTGTCGCGCATGAATTTCGAGCGGAATACCAGCATCGGCCGGCCCGACACGTCGATGGCGATCCGGGTCAGCGCCTCGTCCATCGGCATGTGCACGTCGGCATAGCGGGTGATGCCCTTCAGATCGCCAAGCGCCTGCCTGACCGCCTGGCCGAGCGCGATGCCGACATCCTCCGCGGTATGGTGGCTGTCGATATGCAGATCGCCTTTCGCCTTCACGGAAATATCGATGCGCGAATGACGCGCGAGCAGATCGAGCATATGGTCGAGGAAGCCGATGCCGGTGGCGATTTCCGACTTGCCGGTGCCGTCCAGGTCGACCGCGACCTCGACGTCGGTCTCCTTGGTGGTCCGCTTCACCTTGCCCTGGCGCATGCTATGTCTGGCTTTTCCTGCTGCGACGGGCGCCTTTTAACAGGGGTTCCGCGCTTCTGCCACCGCCAATCCGGCCCCTTTGCATTCATGCCGGACGATCCCTAAATCCCCCTGCGCACGAGGTTAATTTCGATGCAAGCGAACGATACGCCGGGCTGGCATGGCACCACCATCCTGACCGTCCGCAAGGGCGGCCGGGTGGTCATCGGCGGAGACGGGCAGGTCTCGATCGGCCAGACCGTGGTGAAGGCGAATGCCCGCAAGGTGCGCCGCCTCGGCAAGGGCGAGGTCATCGGCGGCTTCGCCGGCGCCACCGCGGACGCCTTCACGCTGTTCGAACGGCTGGAAGGCAAGCTCGAACAATATCCCGGGCAGCTGATGCGCGCGGCGGTGGAACTGGCCAAGGACTGGCGCACCGACCGCTACCT
>JBFWWQ010000118.1:0-9244 GCA_050246095.1 Pseudorhodoplanes sp. | reverse complement strand
AGATGAAGACCTACAAGCAGACCGAGGTGCAGGCCGACGCCATCCAGAACATGCGGCTGCGCAATCTGCGCAAGCTCGAGGAGATGGAAATCCGCGGCGAGGACAAGGCGCTGCGGGACGAGCGCAAGCGGCTCAAGGCGCTGCTCGGCTCCGAGGATTCGCAGTGGAAGTCGGTCGCCGCCGAGATCAAGAAGGTGCGCGACACGTTCGGGCCCAAGACCGCGCTCGGCAAGCGCCGCACCGGCTTTGCGCAGGCGCCGGTGCATGACGAGGCGGCGATCGAGGAGGCGCTGGTCGAGCGCGAACCGATCACCGTAGTGGTCTCGGAGAAGGGCTGGATCCGCGCCCTGCGCGGGCACCAGAGCGACCTGTCCAATGTGGCGTTCAAGACCGACGACAAGCTGCGCTTCGCATTTCCGGCGGAGACCACGTCGCGCTGCCTGGTCTTCGCCACCAACGGACGCTTCTACACGCTCGACGCCTCGAAGCTGCCGGGCGGACGCGGGCATGGCGAGCCGGTTCGGCTGTTCCTCGACATCGAGCAGGAAGCCGATCTGGTCGCGGTCTTCCGCCAGCAGGGCGGGCGCAAATTCCTCGTTGCCGGCACCGGCGGGCGCGGATTCGTCGTCGCCGAGGACGATTGCCTGGCCAATACCCGCAAGGGCAAGCAGGTGCTCAACGTCAAGGCCGGCGACGAGGCCTGCGCCATTGCGCCGGTCGAGGGCGATACGGTCGCCAGCATCGGCGAGAATCGCAAGATGCTGATTTTCCCGCTGGCGCAGGTGCCGGAAATGGCGCGCGGCGCGGGCGTCCGCCTGCAGCGCTACAAGGACGGCGGGCTGTCCGATATCAGCGTGTTTGCGGGCAAGGAGGGCCTGTCCTGGCTCGACGGGGCGGGGCGCACCTTCTCCATGACGCTGAAGGAGCTTTCCGACTGGCGCGGCAACCGCGCCGATGCCGGGCGGCTGGCCCCCAAGGGCTTCCCCAAGAGCAATCGCTTCGGCCGCCCGATCGGCTGAAGCCACGGCGTTTCCGAGGATAACTTCACAAAACATTGAATTATAACGATTTAACTATTAAACCTTTTCCTTAACTCGCTAATATATCGGATGAGGATACGGCCGAGCCGTCGCTAAAGCACGTTCGTTTTACATGGAATCGGAACGTGCTTTAGATTCCTTTGTTTGATCGCATTTTCTTGACGCGAACCGGTACCCACTTCGCTCGAAAATGCTCCAAAGCCACAGCCCGTTTTTGCAATTGCAAATTATTCGCAACAAAGCCATCATGCCGGCGCGGCCGGTTCGCGCCGCGAGGGCAGGGCTCACGGTGGCATGGACGCAATGAACGTGAACGAGGGGCGCACCCTCAACGGCTGGCGGCGGGATCGCGGCCGGCCCTCGCTGTCGGAAGTCTTCGGATCGATCCGCACCCGCCCGTCCGGCCCGTTCTGGAAGAAGCTGCTCGCCTTCCTCGGTCCGGGCTATCTGGTCGCGGTCGGCTATATGGACCCGGGCAACTGGGCGACCTCGCTCGCCGGCGGGTCCAAGTTCGGCTACGCGCTGCTCACCGTCGCGCTGCTCTCCAACATGATGGCGATCCTGCTGCAGGCGCTTTGCGCGCGGCTGGGCATCGCCTCCGGCCGCGATCTGGCGCAGGCCTGCCGCGACGCCTTTCCGCGCGCGGTGTCGTGGCCGCTCTGGGTGCTGGCCGAGATCGCGATCTGCGCGACCGACCTCGCCGAAGTGATCGGAACCGCGATCGGCCTCAATCTGCTGTTCGGGATCCCGCTGGAGATCGGCGTCATCATCACCGCGCTCGATGTGTTCCTGATCCTGTGGCTGCAGAATCTCGGCTTCCGCTGGATCGAGGCGCTGATCGTGACGCTGCTCGGCGTGATCGCCGTCTGCTTCGCGGTGCAGATCGCGCTCGCCGACCCGGAATGGGGCGCGGTGATCCGCGGCTTCGCGCCGACCACCGAAATCGTCACCAACCCGGACATGCTGTATCTGGCGCTCGGCATCCTCGGCGCGACCGTTATGCCGCACAACCTCTACCTGCATTCCGGCATCGTGCAGACGCGCCGCTTCGGCGAGAGCGAACCCGAAAAGCGCGAGGCGATCACGCTGGCGACGGCGGATTCCACCATCGCGCTGATGTTCGCGCTGCTGATCAATGCCTCGATCCTCATCCTCGCGGCCGCGACCTTCAACCGGGTCGGGCAGACCGACGTGTCCGAACTGGGCGAGGTGCATGCTTTGATCGCCCCGCTGCTCGGTTCGGCGATTGCACCCACTTTGTTCGGCATCGCGCTTTTGTGCTGCGGGCTGAATTCCACCGTGACCGCGACCTTGGCCGGCCAGATCGTGATGGAAGGCTTCCTCGACATCCGCCTGCCGCCCTGGGCGCGACGCCTGATCACCCGCGCCATCGCCATCGTGCCGGCGGCCATCGTGACCATCTGGTACGGCGAATCGGGCACCGCGCGCCTGCTGATTTTCAGCCAGGTCGTGCTCAGCTTGCAGCTGCCTTTCGCGATCGTGCCGCTGGTGATGTTCACCGCCGACCGCCGCAAGATGGGTGCGCTGGTGGCGCCGCGCTGGGTGACGGCGCTGGCGGTGCTCACCGCCGTCGTCGTGATCGCGCTGAACGTGAAGCTGCTGATCGATTTCGCGTTCGAAGCCGTCGGCTGAGCGGCTGCGAGCCCCGCGCGCACGATCTCAGATCGCGTATGAAACGCTTCACGCTTTGCGTGAACGGGCGCTGTGGATTTTTGGGGATATCGTGCTAACGCCTTGAGATCTTCGGCCGGTGCGGGCGGCGGCGTCAGCTCTCCGCGCGCACCCAGCCCTGCGGCATCAGCCGCTCCTGCGGCAGGAAGCGGCTCTTATAGTCCATCTTGCGCGAGCCGTTCCCCCAATAGCCGAGATAGACGTAGGACAGGTTCATGCGCCGCGCGCGCTGGTTGTGGTCGAGGATCATGAAGGTGCCGAGCGAGCGCGATACCTCCTCCGGTTCGAAGAAGGAATAGACCATCGACAGCCCGTCGTTGAGCACGTCGGTCAGCGCGACCGCGAGCAGCGGTCCGCCGCCGCGCCCGTTCAGGCCGGTATCGGCACCGCGTCCGCGATATTCGACGATGCGGGTCTCGACATGGCTGTCTTCGACCATCATGGCATAGTCGAGCACGGTCATGTCGGCCATGCCGCCGTCGCGGTGGCGGGTATCCAGATAAGCGCGGAAAACCGAATATTGTTCGGAGGTCGGGGTGGCGCCGCGCATCTCGCCGACTAGGTCGGCGTTGCGCTCGGCGATCCGGCGCATGCTGCGGGTGGGGAGGAAATCCTCGGCGATCACGCGCACCGAGACGCAGGAGCGGCAGGCCTCGCAGGCCGGCCGGTAGGCGATCGACTGGCTGCGGCGAAATCCGCCATGCGTCAGCAGGTCGTTGAGGCCGGGGGCGCGGTCGCCGACCAGATGCGTGAAAACCTTGCGCTCCTCGCGGCCGGCCAGATAGGGGCACGGCGAGGGCGCCGTCAGGTAGAATTGCGGAGTGTCGCGCGAATGCTGTGTCACGGCCGTGTCGAACCCGGCTTCCCGCTGCTAGTTTTCATGGCCGGACCGACGCCGTCAAACCCTTCAGCTGCGACCGAGTGGCCGAAGCGCGCTGGCGCGCACCTCGTTGTTGATGACGACGGTTCCGACCAGCATGTCGTGCAGCAGCCGGCGCCGCTGGTTGAAGAAGCAGACCAGCACGATCAGGGGCGTCAGCACGGAAATGCTGACCCAGAACACCACGGCATGCGCCGCCCCGAGGATGAAATAGGCCGGCGCGCCGTACCAGGTGCGCATTTCCAGATCCATCACCCGCATGCCGATGGTGGCCGAGCGCGGGCCGCCGAAGGTCATGCCGTAATAGACGATCGCCCAGACCGTGGTGATGGCGGGGATGAGCCCGTACAGGAAGAAGCCTAACCCGAGCGTCGCCACGCCGATCATGAAGATCAGGATCGCCAGGAACACGATCGGGATCGCGATGATGACGAGGTCGATGAAGAAGGCGATCAGCCGCCGCGACGGCACGCCCTCGAACAATTCCGGATTGGCGACCGGATCGTAGGCGTGCGGCTTCAGCTCGACCGATACGCCGATGCGTTTGGGTTCTTCCGCCATGCGCGACCTCGCTGCTGCCGCAAGAATGCGGAAAAAAGCCGTTCCGATGCAAGGGGTTTGGCGGCTTTTTCGCGTTGGGGAGGCGGGTGCCGCGGATTAAGCTGGTGGGCGATGCGCCATCGCGCCCTTTGCCTCGCTTTGCTGCTGGCGGCGCTCGCCGCGGGCTGCGGCCGCACGCTCGATCGTACCCAGCTCGACCAGTGCCGGCGCGTCGCCGAGGCGTTGCAGCCGCAGGATGCGACTTTGCGCGAGCTGCGCGTGCGTCCGGCGGAGCGCGGGGTGCGGATCGATTTCACCGCTGCCGAGCCCGGCAGCCGCGTGCGCTTCGTGCGCTGCAGTTTCGCGACGCGCGCCGACGCGCTCGGCCGTTCCGAACTGACGGGAGTCGAAACCGAGGAAGGCGCGCTCGGCGACGCGCGCCTGCATTTCCTGAACCGCTTCGTGCTGGAGGCGGGGCGCGCCGGGCCCGCAATCGTGTCCGAACACGTCCCGCAGGTGCCCGTTTCCGTCGCCTATGCCGCGCAGCAACTCGTCGGCGCGCTCGCCTTGGCCTCGATCTATGGCCTCCTGGCCTGCGCCTATGCGCTGATCTACGGCCTGATCGGGCGGATCAACCTGGCCTTCGGGGATATCGCGGTGCTCGGCGGCTATGGCGCCATCGGCGGTGTCGCGGCCGCGCTGGCATCGTCCGCGGGCGCGGCGGCCGCATTGTTGCTAGCGCTGGCCGTGGCGACGATCGGGGGAGCGCTGTGGAGCGCGGCGATCGGAAGCTTTGTGATCGCGCCTTTGCACAGGCGCTTCCGCGCCGGCCAGCCGATCCTGGTCGCGACCGTCGCGGTGGCGCTCTGCCTGCAGGAATTCCTGCGCCTGTTCCAGGGCGCGCGCGAGCGCTGGGTGCCGCCGGTGCTGAACGGTCCGATCGCGCTGTTGCGCGCGGACGGCTTCGCGGTGACGGTGACGCCGATGCAGATACTCGTCGTGCTGGTCGCGTCGGCGGCCGCGGGCGCGCTGCTCCTGCTGATGGCGCGCACCGCTTTGGGCTGGCAATGGCGCGCCTATGCGGACGATCCGCTGGCCGCGACGCTGCTCGGCGTCTCGCCCGCGCGCGTGCTGGGCGCGAGCTTCCTGCTCGCCGGACTGAATGCCGGGCTCGCGGGCTGGATGCTCGCGGTGCATTACGGCAATGTCAGCTACGGCATGGGCACGATGCTGTCGCTGAAGGCGCTGCTCGCCGCGATCGCCGGCGGCATCGGTCGCGTCGGCGGCGCGCTGATCGGCGGCCTGCTGATCGGCCTCCTGGAAGCCGGATGGTCGGCCTATTTCGATATCGCGAGCCGCGACATCGCCGTGTTCGCGCTGCTGATCGCGCTGTTCGTGCTGCGGCCGGGCGGATTGCTGGGGCCGGGCGCGCCGCGGCTGCGCGAAATCTAGGGTTCGCGCCTGCTCGCTTTCTCGCGCCGGCCGGCGTCTTCGCTCAGCTCAGAGATCGAGCCCGCTCAGGCGCTGGCGTTCCGTCTCGCTGCTGCGTGCGGTGTCGTCGTCGCGAAACGGATTGCGGAAAATGCGGTCTAGATGCAGCGTCTCGACCACGGCGTCGCGCACCTTGCCGGCGGCGTCGGTGACCGCGCCGGCGAGTTCCTTGATCGGATTGCCGCGCGTCAGCGGCGGTTCGCTCACCGGCGGCACGATGTTGACCGGCGGCGCCGCGGCGATGAGCGGCGGCCGCGGTGGCGCCGGCTGGGCGGCGGCGGTTTCGGCCCTGGCGGCGGCCTTCCGGGCCCGCTCCTGGGCGGCGAGCGCTGCGGCGCGCGCCCGCGCGGCCTCCTCGGCGCGGGCCGCTTCCGTGGCCGCTTCGGCTTTGGCGCGGCGTTCGGCTTCCGCGATCCGGTTGGCTTCCGCCTGGTTGGCATCGAGCCGATCGCGGATCGCCTGATGGCTCTCCTCGATGCGCCGCAAAGCCGGCTCCGCCGGACTTTCCAGCATCGGTAACGGCTGCGGCGCCTGCGCGAGGGGCGAATACAGGCCGAGCTTGGTGACGACCAGCGCGCCGAGCACGGTGCCGATCAGGGAGAAGGCAAGCTGGGCGGCATAGCGGCTGAGGAACGGGATCATGCAGGAACGAGCCGGGTGAAGACGATGCAACGGGGCCAAGAACTGATCGGGAATTACGATTGCAATAATGCGGGAACCGGTCGAAAACGTGACTGTCCCGCCGCCAATTCGCCACGGTTCGCGATCCGCCCATGACCATCTCATGACCATCGCGCTTCCCGCCATCGAGGCCGCCCGCAAGGTGATTGCGGGCCGCGTGCTGCGCACCCCGATGCTGGCGGCGCCGCGGCTCTCCGCGCTCACCGGCGCCGAGGTCTGGATCAAGTACGAGAACCTGCAGGTCACCAATTCGTTCAAGGACCGCGGGGCGCTGAACAAGCTGTCCTCGCTCGACGCGGCGGCGCGGCAGCGCGGGGTGATCGCGATGTCGGCGGGCAACCACGCGCAGGCGGTCGCCTACCACGCCGCGCGGCTCGGGATCGGCGCGACCATCGTGATGCCGGTGGTGACGCCGTTCGTGAAGGTGGCGGCGACGGAATCCTACGGCGCGACCGTCGTGCTGCATGGCGAGACGGTGAGCGAGGCGCAGGAGCGCGTGGCCGAGCTCATTGCACAGCATAACTATGTCGAGGTGCATCCCTTCGACGACCCGCTGATCATGGCGGGGCAGGGCACGATCGCGCTGGAAATGCTGGAGGACATGCCCGGTCTCGACTGCATGCTGATTCCGATCGGCGGCGGCGGGCTGATCGCGGGGAACGCCATCGCGGCGAAGGCGGTCAAGCCGGATATCGAGATGCTGGGCGTCGAGGCCGCGCTCTATCCCTCGATGTGGAACGCGGTGAAGGGCGAAAGCAGGCCCGCGGGCGGCGCGACGCTGGCGGAAGGCATCGCGGTGAAATCCGCCGGCAAGCTGACGACGCCGGTGGTGCGCGAACTCGTCTCCGACATCCTGCTGGTCGACGAGAGCCACCTCGAACGCGCGGTCAATGCGTATCTGACGCTGCAGAAAACCATGGCCGAGGGCGCGGGCGCCGCGGGCCTGGCCGCGATGCTGGCGCAGCCGCAGCGCTTCCGCGGCCGGCGCGTCGGGCTCGTCCTGTGCGGCGGCAATATCGATCCGCGCATCCTCGCCACCATCATGATGCGCGAACTGGAGCGCGAGGAGCGCATCCTGTCGTTCCGCCTGACCATCCCCGACCGGCCGGGCGTGCTCGGCGTGATCGCGACGCGCCTCGGCGAACTCGGCGCCAACATTCTCGGCGTCGAGCACAAGCGGCTGTTCCTCGACATGCCGGCCAAGGGCGCGCGCCTCGACGTGACGGTGGAGACGCGCGACCGCGCGCATGGCGAGCGCATTCTCGCCGCGCTCGCCGCCGACGGCTATCGCCCGGTGCGCATCGAGGGCGGCGTATCGATGCAGTAGCGCTGCGAGAAGTGCGTCAGGGCCGTACACTTGTCCCGGCCATCCACGAATTTCAAGCAATCAAGACGTGGATGCCCGCGACAAGCGCGGGCATGACGCCTTAACTTGAAGCACGCAGCCTCTCGGCCATCTGCGGCGCGAAATAGGTGAGGATGCCGTCGGCGCCTGCGCGCTTGAACGCGACCAGGCTTTCCGGAATGGCGCGCTCGCCGTCGAGCCAGCCGTTCTGAATAGCCGCCATGATCATCGAATATTCGCCCGACACCTGGTAGGCGAAGGTCGGCACGCCGAACGTCTCCTTCACCCGCCGCACGATGTCGAGATAGGGCAGGCCGGGCTTGACCATCACCATGTCGGCGCCCTGCTCGATGTCGAGCGCGACCTCGCGCAGCGCCTCGTCGGAATTGCCCGGGTCCATCTGGTAGGTGCGCTTGTCGCCGGTGAGCGTCCTGGCGGAGCCGACCGCCTCGCGGAACGGGCCGTAGAAGGCGGATGCATATTTCGCCGCATAGGCCATGATCGCGACCTGCTCGCGGCCGGCATCGTCCAGCGCCTCACGGATCGCGCCGACGCGGCCGTCCATCATGTCGGAGGGTGCGATGATGTCGCAGCCGGCTTCCGCCTGCACCAGCGCCTGCTGCACCAGCACCTCGACCGTCGCGTCGTTGACGATCTCGCCCTCGCGCAGCAGGCCGTCATGGCCATGACTGGTATAGGGGTCGAGCGCGACGTCGCACAGGATGCCGATTTCCGGCACTTCCTTCTTCACCGCCCGCACCGCGCGGCAGACCAGGTTGTCCGGATTGAGCGCCTCGGTGCCGTCCTCGTCGCGCAACGCGGGGTCGGTATAGGGGAACAGCGCGATGCAGGGGATCGCAAGCCTGGCGGCGCGTTCCGCCGCGCGCACCGCCTCGTCGACCGAGAGCCGCTCCACGCCCGGCATGGCCGCGACCGGCACACGGCTCTTGCGGCCGTCGGCGACGAAGAGCGGCCAGATCAAATCGGCCGTGCTGAGCGCGTGCTCGCGCACCATCCGGCGCATCCATTCCGTACGCCGCAGCCGGCGCGGCCGATCCGCCAGATCGAGCGCCGGCATGGCCGGCGCCTCCGCCTCGGCGGGGACGAAGCGCGTGCGGCTTTCCAGCGGGCGGCCGTATTTGATGGCCATGCGGGCCTCCGTGTTCGGTCCCTGTCATACTGCGTCCGGTTGCCGGCGGCCACCGGCGGGGCCGGTTCGCCGTTGCACAGGGCGCGGTTGCGCATTGCAGCACAGGCATGCCACGTTGCGCAAAGCGGCAACCGGCGAGTCCGAAGATGACCAGTCCCGACCAGGGCAATTCCCTGCAGGTGTCCAACACCACGCTCGCGACCATCGTCTATATTCTGTATTTCGTGTCGTATTTTACCGGCATCACCGCGCTGGTCGGGGTGATCATCGCGCATGTGCAGGCCGGCGCCGCCGCGCCGCTGGTGCAGTCGCATTACCGCTTCCAGATCCGGACCTTCTGGATCGGCCTCCTGTATCTGATCGTCGGCGGCATCCTCAGCTACGTGCTGATCGGCTTCCTGATCCTGGCCTGGTGGTTCATCTGG
>JBFWWQ010000117.1:0-9265 GCA_050246095.1 Pseudorhodoplanes sp. | reverse complement strand
GTCGGCACCGCCGCGGGCGGTCGCGGCGGCCAGCGCGCGCCTGGCCATGACGCCGACGAGGTGCGCCCGGTATTCCGCATTGGCATGGATGTCGCTGTTCATGCCGGCTGCCGGCACCGCGATGCCCTCGATCGACTTCGGCGAGAAACGCTTCTTCAGGGCCTCCTCGAAAGCGGCCACCCGGAACACGCCGTTGGACCCGGCCCCGGTCACCGCCACCCGGATGTCGGAGCCGCGCTTGGCGACGAACACGCCGACCAGCGCGAAGCCCGACGCCGGATGGCGGAACTTCTGGTAGGCCGCCTTCTTGGCGATCGGGAAGGAAACCTTGGTGATGATCTCGTCCGGCTCCAGCGCGGTCGAGAACATGCCGGTGAAGAAGTCGTCGGCCGCGATCTTGCGCTTGGAGGTGACGATGGTCGCGCCGAGGCCGAGGCAGGCCGCGGGATAATCGGCGTTCGGATCGTTGTTGGCGATCGAACCGCCGATCGTGCCGGCCTGCCGCACATGCGGATCGCCGATCTGGGCCGGCACCGAGGCGAGCGCCGGCAGATGCTCCTTCAGCACCGCAGAATTGGCGACGTCGTCGTGCCGCGTCATCGCGCCGATCACCACGGAGCGGCCCTTCAGCTCGATGCCCGAAAGCCCCTCGACCTTCGACAGGTCGATGATGACCGGCGGGCTCGCGAGCCTCAGCTTCATCACCGGGATCAGCGAATGGCCGCCCGCGAGCAGCTTCGCATCCTCGTTCTTGGCCAGCAGGTTGACCGCCTGCCGCACCGTGGTCGGGCGGTGGAAGGTGAATCCGTACATGGTTCTCTCCAGTCTGTTCGTGATCCGGATCCCGTCCCGAGGAGCGCGAAGCGCGTCTCGAAGCACGAAGGTCCGGCCTCATCCTTCGAGACGCCGGCGCCGCCGGCTCCTCGGGATGAGGCTGATCGGGCTATTCCGCCGCCTGCTTCATGCGGCCGACCTTCTGCAATGCCGCCCACACCGCCTGCGGCGTCGCCGGCATCGCGATCTGCTCGGTGCCGAGCGCGTCGGTGATGGCGTTGATCACGGCCGCGGGCGCGGCGATCGCGCCGGCCTCTCCGCAGCCCTTCAGGCCGAGCGGATTGGACGGGCACTTGGTCACCGTGGTCGCGACATGCAGCGGCGGCAGGTTTTCCGCGCGCGGCATGGTGTAGTCCATGAACGAGCCGCTCACGAGCTGCCCGTCCTTGTCGTAGACGGCATTCTCCAGCAGCGCCTGGCCGACGCCCTGCGCGACGCCGCCATGCACCTGGCCCTCCACGATCATCGGGTTGATGATCGTCCCGAAATCGTCCACCGCCGTCCAGTTCACGATCCGGGTCTCGCCGGTCTCGGTATCGATCTCGACCTCGCAGATGTGGCAGCCGGCGGGAAAAGTGAAATTCGTCGGATCGTAGAAGGCGCCCTCCTTCAGACCCGGCTCCAGCTCCTGGCCGGTGAACTTGTGCGCGATATAGGCGTTCAGCGTGACGTCGCCCCAGCCCGCCGACTTGTCGGTGCCGGCGACGGTGAACTTGCCGTCCTTGAACTCGATGTCGGTTTCCGACGCCTCCAGCATATGCGCGGCGACCTTCTTGGCCTTCGCCTCGATCTTGTCGAGCGCTTTCACGATCGCGGAAATGCCGACCGCGCCCGAGCGCGAGCCGTAGGTGCCCATGCCGAACTGCACCTTGTCGGTGTCGCCGTGCACGACCGAGATATTCTCGATCGGGATGCCGAGCCGGTCGGCAACGACCTGCGCGAAGGTGGTCTCGTGTCCCTGTCCGTGCGCGTGGCAGCCGGTGAGGATTTCCACCGAGCCGGTCGGGTTGACGCGCACCTCCGCGGATTCCCACAGGCCGACGCCGGCGCCGAGCGAGCCGACGGCCTGCGAGGGGGCGATGCCGCAGGCCTCGATATAGGTCGAATAGCCGATGCCGCGCAGCTTGTTGTGACGCGCCGCCTCGCGCTTGCGCTTGCCGATGCCCTTCACGTCCGCGATCTCCATCGCGGCCTTGAGCGAGGCGTTATAGTCGCCGGCATCGTAGGTCATGATGACCGGCGTCTGGTGCGGGAAGTTCCTGACGAAATTCCGCCGCCGCAGTTCCGCCGGGTCGATCCCCTGCTCGCGCGCGCCGACCTCGACCAGACGCTCGACCACGAAAGTGGCTTCCGGCCGGCCGGCACCGCGATAGGCGTCGACCGGGACGGTGTTGGTATAGACCGCGTCGACCTCGCAATAGATGCTCGGGATCGCGTATTGCCCCGACAGCAGCGTCGCATACAGATAGGTCGGCACCGACGAGGAGAAGGTCGACATATAGGCGCCGAGATTGGCGATGGTGTGCGCCTTGAGCGCGAGAATCCTGCCTTCGGCGTCGAACGCCATCTCCGCATGCGTGACGTGGTCGCGGCCATGCGCGTCGGCGATGAAGGCTTCCGAGCGGTCGCAGGTCCATTTCACCGGGCGGCCGGTCTTCTTCGACGCCCACAGGACGGCGACCTCCTCCGGATAGATGAAAATCTTCGAGCCGAATCCGCCGCCGACATCCGGCGCGATGACGCGCAGCTTGTGCTCGGGCGCCATGCCGACAAAGGCCGCGATCACGAGGCGCGCGACATGCGGGTTCTGCGAGGTGTTCCAGAGCGTGAAGCTGTCGTTGCCGGAATCGTATTCGCCGATGGCGACGCGCGGCTCCATCGCATTCGGCACCAGGCGGTTGTTGACGATGTCGAGCCTGGTGACGTGCTTGGCCGCGCGCATCGCCGCGTCCACCGCCTTGGCGTCGCCGAGATGCCATTCGTAGATCGTGTTCTTCGGCGCCACGTCGTGGATCTGCGGGCCGCTCTTGGCCTTGGCGGGATCGGCGACCGCCGGCAGCACTTCGTAATCGATCGCGACCTTCTCGGCCGCGTCCTTTGCCTGCGCAAGGGTCTCCGCCACCACCAGCGCCACCGGATCGCCGACATAGCAGGCCTTGCCGGAAGCGATCGCCGGATGCGCCGCCATCTTCATCGGCGTGCCGTCCTTGGAATGGATCATCCAGCCGCAGATCAGATGGCCGATCTTGTCGGCGGCGAGCTGCTCGCCGGTGAGGATCGCGACCACGCCCGGCATGCCGGAGGCCGCCTTGGCGTCGATCCGCTTGATCTTCGCATGCGCGTGCGGAGAGCGGATGAACAGCGCCCTCGTCTCTCCGGGCCGCGTGATGTCGTCGGTATATTGTCCCTTGCCGGTGATGAAACGGTGATCTTCCTTGCGGCGCACCGCCGCGCCGATTCCGGTTGCGCTCATGGCGGTTTTCTCCCCTGATTTTTTTGCCGGTATTATTTCATGGCGCGTGCGCCGGCCGCGATCGCCTTGACGATATTGTGGTAGCCGGTGCAGCGGCAGAGATTGCCGTCGAGCTCCTGGCGGATGGTGTGATCGTCGAGCGCGTGGCCCTTGCGGTTGACCATGTCGACCGCGGCCATGATCATGCCGGGCGTGCAATAGCCGCATTGCAGGGCGTGATGCTCGCGGAACGCCTCCTGCATCGGATGCAGGGTCGCGCCGTTTGCGAGCCCCTCGATGGTCGTAACGTTGGCGCCGTCCGCCTGCCAGGCGAACATGGTGCAGGACTTGCGCGCCTTGCCGTCGACATGCACGACGCAGGCCCCGCACTGGGACGTGTCGCAGCCGACATGGGTGCCGGTGAGCCGCAAATTTTCCCGCAGGAACTGGACCAGCAGGGTGCGGGGGTCCACATCGGCCTGGGTGACCTTACCATTCACGGTCATCGTGACGGATGCCATGAGGGTCCTCCTATCTCGAATTCGAAGTCTTTTTGGCGATGAACCGGCCGCTCATCTCCCTCCGGAGCTAAAAACCGGCCGTTTCGCGCACATTAGAACGGGAACAACTCTGACCTGACGGCAGGCAGCGGTCAAGCGAGAGGCCGCGATGCTGCACCGCCCGCGCCGCATTTTACAGGCGCGCCAGCCGAACCGGCCATATGGAGACGGTCGGCAGCGCGGCAGGAGGTCGTTGCGCCCCGTGTGTCCGCGTCCGTACCGACGGGGAGACGCCGTGGCGCGCAGGCCCGCGCAAGGAAGGCCGATCGCGTTCCGCGCAAGGCACGGTCCGGACGACCTGGGCTTGTGCGGCGACACGATACCGGCGACGGGAAGCGCGCACCTCTGACCAGATTATTCCGGTCACCCGCGGAACAAGTTACCGCCAGCCCGGACTGCGCGCCCGTCGCAGCATGCGCTCGCGCTCGAGCCATCCTGCGGAATTTTATCGTTAGCAGTCCGTTACCGGCAGCGATCCGCATCCGTCGCGACGACCCACCCCGTTAGGGCGGCATTAGGCAAAGGCGTCGTAGGTAATTTTCGGTTCAGGGCTTCGCCTTAAACCGACCGTATTGCGTAACGAGTAAGGCGTACATGAAACTCGCTCTCGCCCTTGCGACGGCGTTGATCGCAACGCCCGCAGCCGCACAATCCCCCGCCAAACCCACCGCGCTCCTGTTCAACGGGCTGGCGCAATATCAGCCGGGCTTTCTCACCCCGCTCGCGGCGCTGGCGCGCGACCTGCGTCGGCAGGGCTGGCGCGTCGTGATCGACAGCCATCTCGGGCTGCAGTCGCGCGACGAAGAGCCGGTGCTGATCGTCGGGCATTCCGCCGGCGGCGCGCGCGCCTACATGTTCGGCAAGCGCATGGTGAAGGAAGCGAAGTTTCACCCGACCATCATCACGCTCGATGCCGCGACGGTCTGGGGCGATGTCTATACCTGCCCGGTCGAGAACTGCATCAACATCCACTCCGCGACCTACCCACGCATTCCGGGCGGCTATAACCTCGCCGCGGGCAATGTGACCGACTCCATCGTCACCCACGTCTCGATTCCGTTCAATTCGGATATCCGCAAGGCGATCCTGATGCAGACCGCCGATCTGCTGAACGGCGGGTCCGACCTTGCGACGATCGCCACCGCCTACAGCGCCGAGCCGCCCAAAGCCGGCCGCTCGCTGGCGGAAGTCTGGAAGCGCAATATCGGTGTGCCGCGCGAGTAGCACGCGCGCGGCGCGCGTCCGCTATCCGGCCTTCACCGCCTCGGCGAAACGCGCGAAGAAATCGTCGGCGAGCTTCTTGGCGGTGCCGTTGATCAGGCGCTGCCCGAGCTGGGCGAGCTTGCCGCCGATCTGCGCCTCGACATTGTAGGTGAGCAAGGTGCCGTCGTCCTGGTCGGAGAGCTTCACTTCGGCGCCCCCCTTGGCAAAGCCGGCCACCCCGCCGTCCCCCTGCCCGGATATCCGGTAGCCGTTCGGCGGATCGAGGTCCGACAGCGTGACCTTGCCTTTGAACTTGGCCTTGACCGGTCCGATCTTGTTGACCGCGACGGCCTCGAATTCATGGTCCGACAGCATTTCGAGCGACTCGCAGCCGGGAATGCACTGCTTGAGCACTTCCGGGTCGTTGAGCTTCGCCCAGACCACCTCGCGGCTCGCCGCAAGCTGGACTTCGCCGGTCATCGTCATCGCCATGAATGCCTACTCCGTCAGGTCCGTTCGCCGCGCGTCACATAGCCGTCGACCGGACGGACGATAACCCCCTGCACGATGGGCAGGCAATCGGGCGGAAAATCCTGCCGGAAACGCGCGCCCGACTGCGCGGCGGCGCCCAGGAATCGATCGAGATGGCGCATGGCGCCGCTCGCAATGTCGTGCAGCACCATCAGGGTCCAGGGCTGCGCCGCGCATTGCGACAGCGCACGTTCCACCCAGTTTTCGGGATCGTCCCAGTCGCGCGGGATCGCGTTCCACAGCACGCAGGTGAATTGCCCGCGCGTCAGGAAATCCACCACGCCCGGATTGAACAGCCGGGCATCGAGATGCCCGCCCCCGCCCTGCGGCCGGAACCAGCGCATGGGATGCGCCAGTGTCCCGAGTGCCGCCTGCGTCCGGCCGATTTCCGCTTCGGCAAGATCGCGCCCGCCGCGCGGACCGAGCGCGCCGGAATGCGTCCAGGTGTGGTTGGCGACCCAGTGCCCTTCCGCATGCGCGCGCTCGGCGCAGGCGCGCGCGGCCACGAGATTGCGGCCGACGACGAAGAACGAGGCGCGGATCGCGCGGCGCGCCAGGATGTCGAGCACGGCCGGGGTCGCCGCCGGGTCCGGCCCGTTGTCGAAGGTCAGCGTGAGATCGAACATCGCGCCGGATATCGCAATTCCTCAGGCCATCGCAAGCCCGCGGCCGGGCCTTGGCGACCCGCGGCGTGCGGCTTAGTGTGGCCGCCCGCATGCCGAATCCCGCACCCGCACCCGGTCTGCTCGGACCGCTCTTCTCCAGCGCGGCCATGCGCGCCGTCATGGACGATGCCGCGCGGCTGCAGCGCATGCTCGATGTGGAAGCGGCGCTGGCGCGCGCGGAAGCGGCGGCCGGAATCATTCCGAAAAATGCGGCGAAGCCGATCGCCGCCGCATGCCGCGCCTCCGGCTTCGACATCGCGGCGATCGGCAAGGCGGCGGTGGCGTCCGGCAATGTCGCGATCCCGCTGGCCAAGGCGCTGACTGCCGCCGTCGCCAAGACCGACGCCGATGCCGCGCGATACGTGCATTGGGGCGCGACCAGCCAGGACATCATCGACACCGGCCTCGTGCTCGACCTGCGCGCCGCCATCGATGTGCTGCTCGCCGATCTCAGCAGGGCGATCGCCGGCTTCGACAAGCGCGCCCGCGCCACGCGGAAACGACCGGCGGTGGCGCGCACCTGGCTGCAACAGGCGTTGCCGATGCCGTTCGGTCTCAAGCTCGCCGGCTATGCCGCGGCGCTGGCGCGGGCGCGGACGCGCCTGATGCGCACGCGCAAGGAAAGTCTGGTCCTGCAATTCGGCGGCGCCGCCGGCACGCTGGCGGCGCTGGGCGAGGACGGGCTGAAGGTCGCGGCGAACCTCGCCGGCGAACTCGATCTGCCGCTGCCCGAGGCGCCCTGGCATACGCACCGCGACCGGCTCGGCGAGGTCGCGGCGGCCTTGGCGATCCTGGCCGGCACCTGCGGCAAGATCGCCCGCGATGTCTCGCTGCTGATGCAGACCGAAATCGGAGAGGCCTTCGAGCCGGCGGGCGAAGGCCGCGGCGGCTCCTCCACCATGCCGCACAAGCGCAATCCGGTGGCGGCGGCGGCGGCCTTGGCCTGCGCGCAGATGGCGCCGCAGCTCGCGGCCACGATTTTCGCCGCGGAAATCCAGGAACACGAACGCTCCGCCGGCGCCTGGGCGGTGGAATGGCCAGCCTTCCCGGCGCTCGCCCTCGCCACGTCCGGCGCGCTCGCCGGCGTCGTCGATCTCGCGCAGGGAATGGAAATCGACGCGGCGCGGATGCGCGCCAACCTTGACCTGACGCAGGGCCTGATCATGGCGGAGGCGGTATCGTTCCGCCTTGCGGAAACTTTGGGCAAGTCCGCCGCCCACAAGCTGATCGAGGAAGCCAGCAAGAAGGCCGTTGCGCAGAAGCGGCACTTGAAGGACGTTCTGGCAGCGGACAAGGCGGTCACGGCGGAATTGTCGGCGCGCGATCTGGAGAAACTGTTCGATCCGATGAACTACCAGGGCGTCGCGCAGGACCTCATCGACCGCCTGCTGGAATCCGCGCATGGCGGAAAGCCGCGCTGAGAGCGTCCGGACATTTGTGGAGGACTGAATGCCCGTAATCGATGCCGATGGCTGCCCGATCCATGTCGAGGTGACGGGACCGGACGGCGCGCCCGCGCTGATGCTGTCGAATTCGCTCGGCACCACGCTGCATATGTGGGACGCGCAGATCCCGGCCTTCTCCGAGAAGTTCCGCGTGGTGCGCTACGACCGGCGCGGGCACGGCCGTTCCGGCGTCTCTCCCGGCCCCTACAGCATGGCGCGCTTCGGACAGGATGCGATCGCGATCATGGACGCGCTGGGGCTGCAGAAGGTCAACTGGCTCGGCCTGTCGATGGGCGGCATGGTCGGGCAATGGCTCGGCGCCAATGCGCCCGACCGGATCGCCAAGCTGATCCTTTCCAACACGACCAGCCATTACGCCGACAAGGCGCCGTGGGATTTGCGCATCAAGACCATCCGGGAGAAGGGTCTCGGCGCGCTCGCCGACACCGTGATGACGATCTGGTTCACCGAGCGCTTCCGCAAGAGCAATCCGGACGATGTCGGGCGCATGCGCGCGATGCTGACCGCGACCCCGCCGGAAGGCTATGTCGCCTGCTGCGAGGCGATCCGCGACATGGACCTGCGCGACGGCCTGCCCTCGATCAAGGCGCCGACCTTGGTGATCGCCGGCGAGCACGACCCGGCGACCAATATCGGCGCCGGAGAATATATCCGCAGCCATATTCCCGGCGCCGGCATGATCGTGCTGGACGCGGCGCACATCTCCAATGTCGAGCAGCCCGAGGCCTACGCGAAGGAAGTGCTCGCGTTTCTCGGCAAGTGAGGGAGCGCGCGATGGACGAGAAGGAGCGATACGACCGCGGCATGGCCCGCCGCCGCAAGGTGCTCGGCAACGAATGGGTCGATCGCGCCAATGCCGGCAAGAATGCGTTCAATTCCGAGTTTCAGGAATTCATCACGCGCTATGCCTGGGGCGAGGTGTGGACGCGCGGGCATTTCGACGAGCGCACCCGCCGCGTGCTGGTGATCGGCACGATGCTGGCGCTCGACAAATGGGCCGAGTTCCGCATGCATGTGCGCGCGGCCCTGGTCGAAGGCGGATTCGGCGCCGACGACATCAAGGAAATCATCATCCAGCAGGCGATCTATTGCGGGGTGCCGGCGGCCAACCACGCTTTCAAGGAAGCCGGCGAGGTGATCGCCGAAGTCGCGAAATCCGCGAAGCGTTGAGGCGATTCAGCGGCCTGACCAGCCGGCGGCATGGCGCAATTGTTCCCAGCGCATCGCGGTGACGCCGGCCCGGCGCGCGGGCAGCGCCGCCGGACGGCGTTCGCGCGGCGCCGACAGCAGTTCCGCCGCATTCTCCTTCTGGAACAGCGCTTCCAGCACGCCCAGCGTCGCGGCAAGGCCGGCCAGCCAGAAGATCGGACGATGCTGCGCCAGCAGCAGCGGCGATACCTCCATGAGTGCGGGGATCGCGGCGAGGAAAGTCAGCATGATCGCGAGCAGCAGCCCGGCATCGAGGAAATCGTGATCCACCCGATGTCCCCACACGCTGCCGATCCGCTCGATCACATGGATGGTGCAGATCACCGCGACCGCGAGCTTGGCGGT
>JBFWWQ010000116.1:0-9351 GCA_050246095.1 Pseudorhodoplanes sp. | reverse complement strand
TGGTCGTATTGCATCGGATAACCGAGCGCCCGGGAGAGCATCAGCGTGATCTCCCAGTCCTCATAGCCGTTCTTCGGCGACATCGCCTTGCGCACGCGCTGGATGCGGCGCTCGGCATTGGTGAACGTGCCGTTCTTCTCCAGGAAAGTGGACCCCGGCAGGAAGACATGGGCGAAGCGCGCGGTCTCGTTCAGGAACAAATCCTGCACGACGACGCATTCCATAGCTTCGAGACCGGACGACACGTGCTTCGTGTCCGGGTCCGACTGCAGGATGTCTTCGCCCTGGATGTAGATGCCCTTGAAGGTGCCCTCGACCGCCGCGTCCAGCATGTTCGGGATGCGCAGGCCCGGTTCCTTGTCGAGCGTCACGCCCCAGGCGCCGCTGAACAAATCGCGCACCTCGTCGCCCGCGATGTGCCGGTAGCCCGGCAGCTCGTGCGGGAACGAGCCCATATCGCAGGCGCCCTGCACATTGTTCTGGCCGCGCAGCGGATTGACCCCCACGCCTTCGCGTCCGATATTACCGGTCGCCATCGCAAGATTCGCGATCGCCATCACGGTCGTCGAGCCCTGCGAATGCTCGGTCACGCCGAGACCGTAATAGATCGCGCCGTTGCCGCCGGTCGCGTAGAGGCGCGCGGCCCCGCGGATGGCCTCTGCCGGCACGCCCGACAGCTTCGCCACCGTCTCGGGAGAATTCTGCGGCAAGGAGACAAATTCCGCCCAGTGCTGGAATTCTTCCCAGTCGCAACGGCCCCGGATAAAGCTCTCGTTGTAGAGCCCTTCGGTCACGATCACATGCGCCAGCGCCGTCACCACGGCGACATTGGTGCCGGGCAGCAGCGGCAGATGATAGTCCGCCTCGACATGCGCAGAACGCACCATCTCCGTGCGCCGCGGATCGATCACGATCAGCTTCGCGCCTTCGCGCAGGCGCTTCTTCATGCGCGAGGCAAAAACCGGATGCGCGGATGCCGGGTTGGCGCCGATCACGATAATGACATCCGTCTGTTCGACCGAGTCGAAATCCTGCGTGCCCGCGGACGTGCCGTAGGCCTGACCGAGACCGTAGCCGGTGGGCGAATGACAGACGCGCGCGCAGGTATCGACATTGTTGTTGCCGAAGCCGGCGCGGATTAGCTTTTGTACCAGATAGGTCTCTTCGTTGGTGCAGCGTGACGAGGTGATGCCGCCGACCGCGCCGCGCCCGTATTTCGCCTGGATGCGCTTGAACTCGGCGGCGGCGTGGCCGATCGCCTCGTCCCAGCCGACTTCGCGCCAGGGCTCGTGGATGCTGTCCCGGATCATCGGCTTCAGGATGCGCTCCTTGTGGGTCGCATAGCCCCAGGCGAAGCGGCCTTTCACGCAGGAATGTCCGCGATTGGCTTTGCCGTCCTTGTAGGGGACCATGCGGACGAGCTCCTCGCCCCGCATCTCCGCCTTGAACGCGCAACCCACGCCGCAATAGGCGCAGGTCGTGACCACCGAATGCTCCGGCTTGCCGATCTCGATCACCTTCTTCTCGTTCAGAGTCGCGGTCGGACAGGCCTGCACGCAGGCACCGCAGGAGACGCATTCGGAGCCGAGGAAGCTCTCGCTCATGCCGGGCGAGACGCGGCTGTCGAAGCCGCGGCCGGAAATCGTCAGTGCGAAGGTGCCCTGCACCTCCTCGCAGGCGCGCACGCAGCGCGAGCAGACGATGCATTTCGACGGATCGTAGGTGAAATAGGGATTGGACTCGTCCTTCGGCAGCCAGTTCTCGTTGCCGCTGCCGTGCCTGTTCGCGAAGACGTGGTTCTCGCCCTGATAGCCGTAGCGCACGTCGCGCAGGCCGACCGCACCGGCCATATCCTGCAGCTCGCAATCGCCGTTCGCCGAGCAGGTCAGGCAGTCGAGCGGGTGGTCGGAGATATAAAGCTCCATCACGCCCTTGCGCAGCTTGCCCAGCCGCTCAGTCTGTGTCCTCACCACCATGCCCGGTGCCACCGGCGTGGTGCACGAGGCTGGCGTCCCGGCGCGGCCCTCGATCTCGACCAGACAGAGGCGGCAGGAGCCGAAGGCATCGACCATGTCGGTCGCGCAAAGCTTCGGGATCTGCGTGCCCATCTCCATTGCGGCACGCATGATCGACGTGCCTCCCGGCACCGTGACCTTCTGCCCGTCGATGGTGAGCGTTACCTGACCGGCCGCCTTCGAACGCGGCGTGCCGTAATCCACTTCGTGCACGAGCGACATGCTGCCTCCTATTCCGCGACCTGGAGCTGCTTTCGCTCTGCGCCGAAATCTTCCGGAAAATGCGTGAGCGCGCTCATCACCGGATACGGCGTGAAGCCGCCCAGCGCGCAGAGCGAGCCGAATTTCATGGTGTTGCAAAGATCTTCCAGCACGGCGAGGTTCGCCGCGCGATTCTCGTCGCGGATGATGCGGTCTATCGTTTCGACGCCGCGCGTGGAACCGATGCGGCAGGGCGTGCATTTGCCGCAGGATTCGACCGCGCAGAATTCCATCGCGAAACGCGCCTGCTTCGCCATGTCGGCCGAATCGTCGAACACGACGATACCGCCATGCCCGATCAGGCCGTCGCGGGCGGCAAAGGCTTCGTAGTCGAACGGCGTATCGAACAGCGCGCGGGGAAAATAGGCGCCGAGCGGGCCGCCGACCTGGACGGCGCGAACCGGCCGTCCGGTGAAGGTACCGCCGCCGATGTCGTCCACGAGTTC
Source organism: Pseudorhodoplanes sp. (assembly GCA_050246095.1). Lineage (GTDB taxonomy): Bacteria > Pseudomonadota > Alphaproteobacteria > Rhizobiales > Xanthobacteraceae > Pseudorhodoplanes. The sequence goes on along the minus strand of JBFWWQ010000116.1, from coordinate 6,629 downwards.
GCCAAGCGTCATCCCGAAGCCCGTCTCGAACAAGCCGCCGTATTTGACGTTGCCGGCGAGCTGGATCGGCATGGTGCCGCGCGAACGGCCCATGCCGAAATCCTTGTAGAAGCTCGCGCCCCTATCCATGATGATCGGCACGCTCGCGAGCGAGAGCACGTTGTTGATGACCGTCGGCTTGCCGAACAGGCCTCTGTGCGCCGGCAGCGGCGGCTTGGCGCGAACGATACCGCGCCTGCCCTCGATGCTTTCCAGAAGCGACGTCTCCTCGCCGCAGACATACGCGCCCGCGCCCGCGCGGACTTCGAGATCGAAGGCGAAATCCGAACCCGCAACCTTGCTCCCGATCATCCCGCCGCGGCGCGCGGTCCCGATCGCATCGTTCATGGCCGCGACCGCATGCGGATATTCGGAGCGGATGTAGATGAAGCCTTTGGTCGCGCCGACCGCGATTCCGGCGATGGTCATGCCTTCGATCAGCACGAAGGGATCGCCTTCCATGATCATGCGGTCGGCAAAAGTGCCGCTGTCGCCTTCGTCAGCATTGCATACAATGTATTTCTGCCCGGCCTTCGCGTCCGCGACCGTCTGCCACTTGATCCCGGTCGGAAAGCCCGCACCGCCGCGGCCGCGCAGGCCGGATTCGCTCACCTGCGCCACGATACCCGCAGGATCGGCCAGCGCATTGGTCAAGCCCCTGTAACCGCCATGCGCCCTGTAATCGGCGGGCGAGCGCGGATCGACAATGCCGCAGCGCGCGAAGGTCAGGCGCGTCTGCCGCTTCAGGAACGGATGCTCTTCCGGAATGCCGACGCGCAAAGCGTGCGCTCCCCCGTCCGCCAGCATGGCCTCGAACACGCTTTCGGCGTCGGCGGGTTCGACGGGGCCGTAGCCGATGCGGCCTCGGTCGGTTGCGACTTCCAGCATCGGTTCGAGCCAGTGCATACCGCGCGATCCGTTGCGGACGATCTGCAGGTCGATCTGGCGCTTCCGAGCCAGCGCCTTGAGTGCCGCCGCAATTTCGTCCGCGCCGCAGGCAACCGCCGCGGCATCGCCAGGCACGTAGATGCGGAGCGCCTTCACCGCTCGGCCTCCGCGATCAGCGCATCGAGTTTCCCCTCGTCGAGGCGGCCGACCAGACGTCCGTCGATCATGGCTGAGGGCGAGACCGAGCAGAGGCCGAGACAATAGACCGGCTCCAGCGTCACGCGCCGATCGGCTCGCGTTTCTCCGATCGTCATCCCGAGCTTCGACTCGGCGCGCGCAATGAGCGCATCGCAACCCGCGGCCTGACAGGCTTCCGCCCGGCATAGTTTGAGCACGTGCCGGCCCGCCGGTTCGCGGCGGAAGTCGTGATAGAAGGTGACGACGCCATGCACTTCCGCCCGCGAGAGGTTGAGCGCCTCCGCAATCAGGGGGATGGCGGGTTCCGGGACATAGCCAAAGGCTTCCTGCACCGCGTGCAGGATGGGCAGCAGCGGGCCTTCCAGGTGGCGAAACGTGTCGACGATGCCGGAGGCGTGAACCTCGTTCCACGGTACAAAATTGGCCGTCATGCGCTCGTCCATAGATAGGAACGATCAAAATCTGTCCGGTTTGCCTGACATCTTCAATCGGCAAGGGCCTATGAATTGATTGAGGCATTCAATTGAAGCGTCTTCATAGGAAAAGGCTATCGCTTGAATGGGGATCGGTTCGCATGTCGCCAGGCCAGCCATTGGGCCTGTCGGCATCCCGCCGGATCGCCCCTGTCAGGCGGGGGTCACGCTGTGGCTCCGGTCGCGCCCGCGTGCCGGCGTCTGCTGGATGACATGGCCGCGGGTGAAGGCGGCACGGGTGATGAGCATGACTTTCAGGCCCCAGCCGGTCGCAACCGCCAGAAGGCCGCCCGGGACGGCGGTGCCCCAGCCGGCCAGCGCCAGGGCCAGCAGGAGGATGGTGAGGTAGCGCGCGCCGGTGAGGAGCTTTTCCTCGCGCAGCGAGAACCAAGCGAGCGTGCCGGCCGGCGCCTTGGCCTTTACGAGGCCGCGACGATGCAGTTCGCGCGTGACCTCGCGCAGCACGGCGGCGCCGAGCGCCAGCGCGATCATGGCCGGCGGCGCGCCGGCGATAGCGAGAAAGAGGCCCGCCCCCTCGGCAAGGCCGGTCGCAAGGATCAGCGGCACCGTCTCCTTCTGGCACCAGGCCGGGATGCCGCGCGAGGCATGCAGCATGCGCGCCTGACAATAGAGGAAGCCCGCGGCAAATGGCGCGGCAAGAAGAACGAAGCGGATGTCGAGCAGAACGGCGGCGGCGCCCGCGGCCATCAACGGCGGCACCAGCATCGCCTCGCGCGTCATCCAGGAGGTGCGCGGATGGAAGAAGACATTAATCGCGCGCCACGGCCGCCCGATCTCCAGCCACACGCAGAACAGGCCGAGCCCGATCAGTGCAAGACCGGCGGCCACCGCAAGCGCCGAAGGCGCGCCGACGAGGAAGCCGAGCGCGGCCGCAAGCACCAGCCCGCTGCCGCTGCCGCCGAAGCTGAAATTGCCGGCGGCACGGATATCCCAGTAGCGCTGCAGCCTGGCCTGCACGACCTGCTTCATAGCGGCGCCTCCTTGTCCCACAGGTAATAGAAGCCAGGCGCGGTGCCGACCTCCTCATGCATGCGGAACGATTTGTTTTCCGCCAGCAGGCGCGACACGTTGCTGTTCGGGTCCTCGATGTCGCCGAAGGCGAGTGCGCCGGAGATGCAGGTATTGACGCAGACCGGCGTCGCGTCCGGATCGACGCCGGGCGTCAGCCCCTTGGCGCAGCCGCCGTCGATGCGGTCGACGCAGAACGTGCATTTGGTGGCGACGCCGAGCTTTTTCTCGTCAAAATGCGCCTGCTCGGAGACCGAAGGCTCCTCGCCGAAGGCGAATTTGGCGATGTCCACCTTGTAGCGCGCCTCGTAGGGGCAGGCGACGGCGCAATAGGCGCAGCCGATACACAGGTTGTAGTCGATGGTGACGATGCCGTCGGGACGCTGGCGGGTGGCGGTGGTCGGACAGACATGCATGCAGGGCGGATCGGCGCAATGCTGGCAGCCGGTCGGCACGAACACACGCTTGACATCGGGATACTGACCGACCTCGATGTCGAGCACGCGCCGCCACTGCACGCCCGGCGGCGTGGCGTTGGCTTCCTTGCAAGCGGCGGTGCAGGCCTGGCAGCCGACGCAGCGGCGCAGGTCCGCCACCATCACATAGCGGGTCATCGGCGGCGCTCCTTGTTGGGGCCGTCGACCTTGCGCACGCTCACGCGCACGACATCGGCGCCCGATCCGGTGGCGTCGGTCAGCTCCATCGACATCTGCGTGACGGTGTTGAGCGAGGGGAAGTTCAGGTCCTTGGCGAACGGCGTCTTCCAGTGCTCGTGCTGTCCCGGTATCACGACGGCGTCGGGATGGCAGCCCTGCACCGGCATCGCACGGCCGCGCGTGGCATCGATGATCGAACGCACCTCGATCCAGTCGTCCGCCTCGATGCCGAACTTCGCCGCCGTATCCGCGTTGAGGATGATGCCGCCGTGGCCGCGCACGTTCTGCCCGACCTCGTGCATCAGCGGAACGCCGGAATTGTTGCCGGCGGAATAGAACATGGTCTTGGTGGTGATGCCCCAGAGCGGGTAATCGTCGGGATTTTCGCCCTGCGCGATCACCGCCTTGGTCCAGCGACCGGGCACGTCGTGCCATTCCGGCAGCGGCTGGTATTCGCTGAGCTGCTCGTCCCACCAGGTGATGCCCTGGGAATGCAACCGGCGGCGCAACTCCTCGCCCACCCGCATCAGCCGTTCCTGGTAGGGCAATTCGAAGCGCAGATTCTGCTCCTCGATGCTCGGATAAAGATACCAGTCGGTGCGCTTGAACGGCACGACGAAATAGCCGTGCTGCTTCATCCAGGCGAGGTCCTTGACGTCCTGTCCATCGGTCAGCGCCGCCGTCGATCCCTTGCACACCGCGTCCCAGATCGTCTCGGCGTCATGAAGCTGGTCGACCGCAAGCGAGAAATCGTAATTCCTGCCCTTGAGCGGGGAGCCGATGGCGCCGCGGTTGATCGCGGCATTGTATTTCTCGATCAGCCCGGTGCGGCGCGCGAGCTCGGTGGAGATCCAGGTGAAGTCGCGCGCCTCACCCTGCGGCTCCACCGCCTGCTGGCGCAAAGCCACGCCGGTATGCTCCCAGAACTGCTCGACGAATTTGGTGCCGCCGATCGGCACCACCTGCGTGCTTTCTAGGTCGGCGGCATCCGGCAGCAGGATGTCCGCCATGTGGTTGGTTTCGTCGAAGGTATAGGCGATCGCCACGATAAACGGCATCTTGGCGATGACGCGGGTAAGCATGTCGCTGTCCCAGAAGGCGACCGCCGGATTGGTGCGGAAGGTGAGCCAGAATTCCGGCGCGCGCTGCTTCGGCCATTCCTTCGGCGACTTCTCCATGAACAGCCACGGCAGATGCGCCGGTCCGAGCGCCTGGCTCCACGCCGAATTGCCGACAAGCGGCACCAGCGTGCGATGCGCGTTGCGGTTGGTCGGCTTGGCCTTCCAATCGCTCTCGCCGGTCGGATTGAGCGAGGACACCATGAATCCATCCTCGCCCGGCACCACGCTGACCATGCGGTTGTCGTGGCCCTTGTTGAGGCGCACCGTGGTGCCGAGCGTGCCGCCCGGCACTTCCAGCGCGCCGACCAGCGTCGCCAGCACCGTGCGCGACCAGCAGCATTCGAACGCGCCCCAGCCGTTATTGACGGTCTTGCCGAGCAGCACCGCGACCGGACGGAACGGCAACGTGCGCCCGCCGATCTCGATGGTCTGGCCGATACAGGCGTTGGAGACATACTGGTGCGCAACGTCGCGAATCCTGGCGGCATCGACGCCGCAGATCGCGCTCGCCCAGTCCGGCGAATAGCGCCGCATATGCTCGACCATGGCGGTGAAGGCGGTATGCGCGGCGGCGTTCTCGTGCCGCACCACCTCCTTGTCGGCGAGATGGCTGACCGCGACCGGCACGGTGAAATGACCTTCCAGCGCGGGCTTTGCGCCGGGCGTGTCATGCGGCACCGCGCGGCCATTCGCCTCGTCCCAGATCAGCGGCTTGCCGCTGTCGGGATCGCGCAGATAATAGCCGTTCGGTCCGACCAGATAGGGCGAGGAGGTGCGGTCGCGCAGATAGGCGATGTCGAGCGAAGAGCGCTCCGTCTCGTGCAACAGCACGTGGATCATCGCGAACATGAAGGCGGGGTCGGTCTTGGGCTTGATCGGCACCCATTCCGCCGAGCAGGCCGCGGTCGCCGACAGATGCGGTTCGATCTGGATGCGCTTGACCCCGCGGATGCGTGCGTCGGCATGCCGGCGCACCGCGCAGACGCCGCCGGTGACCTCGTAGTTCGATCCGAAAGACACGATCAGCTGCGTCAGCAGCGTGTCCGGACTGACGGTGAAGGCACGATGCCAGTATTCGCCGTAGAGATGCTCCGAATGCACGCATTTGACGCCTTGGCCGGAGCCGAAGCTGAAATCGATCGGCCCCCAGGCCGACATGAAGGCGGGGAAGGAGCCCATATAGCTGCGCGGCGTGCCGCCATGGCCGAACGAGGCGGCGACGCGCGGCAGGCCGGCTTCGTCGATCAGGCCGCGCTCGCGGATGCCGTTGAGGCGCGCGGCGATAGTGTCGAGCGCCTCGTCCCAGGAGATCGTCACGAAGCCGGGATCCTGATCCCGGCCCTTTTTCGGATTGGTCCGCTTCATCGGCTGGCGGATGCGGTGCGGATTATAGGTCTTCTGCACCAGGCCATAGGCGCGCACGCAGGGGCGTCCGCGGCCGGGATGTACGTCCACCGCCGCATGGTTCGGCTCGATGCCGGTGGCCACGCCGTCCTCGACGATCACCTGCATAAAATCCGGACCGGCCACGCAATTATAGCAGAGCGTCGGAACGCGCTTTCGTGCGACTTCCGCGCACGCCTGCGATGCTGCCATGCTGCGCTCCTCACCGGTTCCGGCGCCGCGGGACCGACGCCACATTCTCTCCCACGTCCGATATGTTACAAATTTTATCGTTTTATCACTTGACTTGTATCATTTTATGGCGGATCGGCCCATCTTGGTCAGCCAAGGCAACGCATTGATCTGTTTGATGAAAACCGCTCAGCGGAGCGGCGGAAGGCCACCGAAGCGGGTGAAATAGCTGGGATCGGCGGGCGGCACTGCGCCGTCGGCCGTCTGCAGAATTGTCATCAGGTGCTGCTCGGCGGGTCTCTGGATCAGCCTGTAGAGATCGCGGCAGAGCAAGCGCGAGGCCGTCCCCGGCCAGTGCGCCGGCAGCAATTCGTCGGGAAGCTTCGGATCGCGCAGCAGGACACGGCGATAGGCGTGCATGAGCAGCGTGCGCACGGCAAAGCAGGTTTGCGGATCGAGTTTTTCGGCGGCGCCGAGCCGCTGCCACACCGGCCTAAACGTATCGAGAAACGTCTTATAATCCTCAGCCAGCCGCTTCATATCCCAGGACCGGTCGAGCAGATCGCGCAGCGCATCCGCTGCGGCCCTGGGTTCCGCGGGCGAGCGCAGGACCAAGGGCTGCTTGCCGGCACCGGATTCGATCAGAAGCT